>MVZH01000312.1 GCA_002068325.1 Lentisphaerae bacterium ADurb.BinA184
GTCTTCCCCGGCGTGACCTCGGCGTAGTACTGGGCGGGGAGGAAGGCGGCGGCCTCGACCTCGCTGAGGTCATCAATGCGGAGGATGACGTGGCCGACCGACATCTGCTCGCCGGGTTCGGCGCGGCGTTGGCTGACCACGCCGGAGATCGGGGCCACGACCAGCGCATCCTCAAGGTTTTTGTGTGCGATGGCGAGCGCCGCCTCGGCCTGCTTGCCCTGACGCGTGGCCAGATCGACGTGGGCCTCGGCCACCGCCACCCCGGCCTGGGCCTGTGCATTTTGCGTGAGATGGACCTCGTACTCGTTGTCGGTGACCGTGCCCTGCTCGTGGAGCCGGGCGTAGCGTTCGAAGTCCGCCTGGGCTTTGCGGGCGGTGACGCGCGCCTGTTCGGCGGAGGCGACGGCGACCTGGAGGGAGGCCTTGGCGACGTCGAGGGCCTGCTCGGCGATGGTGAGGGCATTGCGGCGCTGGACCGGATCGATCTGGAAGAGCCGGGTTTCGCCGGCGGTGACGGTGTCGCCCTCATCGACCCAGATGGCGTCGAGGTTGCCGTCGGTGCGGGCGGCGACGTTGGCATAGCGGCGGGCCTCGAAGGTGCCCTGCACGGTGAGGCGGCGTTCGAAGGGGCGTTCGGCGGCGGTTTCGACGCGGACGGCGAGTGTGCGGGCGTCCGCGGGGGTGGCCGGTGCCGCGGCCGGGGGCGGGGTGTCGGGTTGGCGGGCGCAACCGGCGAGGGCGGCGGCGAGGGCGGCGAGGCAGAGGGGGGTCCGTCTCTTCGTCATGGTCAGTGGCTGCTTTCCGCTGGGGTGGCCTCGGGGGGGACTGGGGTGAGGCCCATGGCCAGTTCGAGGTTGGCGATGGCGATGCGTTCCTGGTAGCGGCTTTCGACGACCGCCAGCTGGGCGAGGTCCATGGCGGCGCGGGCATCGAGGGCCTCGCTGACGGGCAGCAACCCCTCGCGGCTGCGGGCGTCGTAGTCCGCGGACTTGGCGGCGGCGACTTCGTAGGCCCGGTGGCGGAGCGCGGCGGTTTCGGCCGCGTCGCGGACGGCCGCCTCGGCGCTGATCACTTGGATGATGACCGAGAGGAAGGCGGCGTCGCGTTCGGCCTCGCTCTGCCGTTGCCCGACTTGGGCGGCGCGGTACCAGGCGACGTTGGCCAGGCCGTCGAACACGGTCCAGGCGGCCGACAGCCCGGACATCCAGTTGGCGGCGCGGGCGGCGAGTTCGTTGCCGGTCCAGGTTCCCGCCGAGAAGACGGAGAGGGTGGGGAGGAAGTCGCAGAATGCCTGTCGGACCTCGTGTTGGCGGATGACGACTTGGCGGTCGGCGAGCGACAGGCTGGGGTGGATTTCGAGGGCTTTCAGGACCAGGTCGGCGGTTTCGCCCTGGGGGAGGGTGGCCTCGCCGATGTCGCCGCTGAGCAGGATGGGGGCCTGCGGCGACAGCCCCATGCCCCTGAGCAGCTCGCCGCGGGCGACGGTGAGCTGGCGGCGGGCGCGGTTCAGTTCGGTGGTGCGGGCCTCGACCTGGAACCGCGCCTGGTCCGCCTCCCAGTCGGTGACGAACCCTTCGCCGGCGAGGCCGCCGACGCGGGACGCGGTCTCGCGGGCGGCGGCCAGTTGCGACTCCAGCGCGGCGACCGTGTCTTGCCGGATCATGACGGCGAAGTACTGCAGGGTGGTTTGCAGGACGATGCCTTGGCGCACGTAGCGGGCGGCGATCCCGGCCGAGGCGTAGCCGTGGCGGGCGGCGGCGAAGAGGAACCAGGTTGAGGGCATGAAGATGGGCATGCCGATGTCCAGTCCGGCGGTCTCGAACTGGCGGTCGGTGACCTCGGGGTCGCGGGCGTAGGTGGTGTAGCCGGCGGTGGCGGCGACCGTTGGCAGGAAGACGGTGAAGGCGGCGTCCCGTCCGATGCGGGCGAGTTCGGTTTCGAGGTCGGCCTGGCGGATGGCGAGGTTGTTGCGCATGGCGACGGCGATGCAGTCGTCCAGGGAGAGGGCGCGTCCGAGTTCGCGGTCGGCGAGTCCGGCGAGGCGGTGGCTGAACGCCGCCGTATGCTCGCGCCGGGCCTGGGCTGGCTCGAAGTGGGCGCATCCGGCGGACAGCAGCAAGGCGAGGAGAATGCCGGCCCGGAGGGACGGGCGGGCGGGGAGGGGCGGGCGCATCGTGGGCGGTATCCTTTCAGCTTCCGGAGGCTTGGAAGCCTTCGAGGTTCTGGGCGGCCAACGCATCGGCGTACTGGTTGAGGAAGGTCTTGACGGCGCGGATGTCGCGGACGGCGACGGTCTTGAGGGCGGTCGCCTCGAACTGCAGCAGGTCCGCGAACATCCTGGCGGCGAGGGCGTGTCCCTTCGCCGTCACCGCGACGGTCTTGCGCCGGCGGTCGCTGGGGTGTGGCCGGCGGGTGGCCAGCCGCCGCCGTTCGAGCGTGTCGAGGATGAACGTGACGGTCTGCCGGGGCAGGCAGACGGCCTCGGCGAGTTCGGCCGGCTCGCTGGTTCCGGGGTGCAGGTGCAGGTGCAGCAGCGTGTGCAGCGCGTTGGGCGGCAAGTCCCACCGGTGCATGTGGGCGGCGAACTCGTGTCCGATCCGCCGCCACAACGGCAGCATGCTGGCGGCCAGCAGAGCCTCGGCGGTCTGCCGGGGCGGGTGTCGCGGTCGGGACGGTGGCGCCTTCATGACAAGCCTCCGGACGGCTGTAGTTCGATGTCGGATAGTACAATATCGGATGATCTGGCTGATGTCAAGGGATGACCCATGGGAAAACTACACTGCCATCCCGCAACCAACGGGAACGGGACGAGCCCCGACGGACTTGCCCCCGGGAGACCGGTCCATTCGGTATCCCCATTCGGCATTCCCATCTCTTGAGGCGCTTGCAGAACCCCTGCATCCGGTGGCCGGGACAGAGCCCGGCCCTCCATCGCCCCCGAGAAGTCCTGTTGGCCGCCATGCTGGAGGGACGACCTCCGTGTCGTCCACGGTAGGTTCTGCAAGCACCTCTCTTGGCAACTGGTGTCGTCGCCTGTGTATTGCCGTTGTCGTGATCGTGGTCGCAATCGGATCATCTGGGAGTTCGACTGACGATGACGACGACGACGACAACGACAACGACAACGACAACGACAACGAGAGACCATCCCGTGGCGTGCCGTCATGCGTTCCCTGCCCCGTGCCCCTGCCCGTGCCCCTGCCCGTGCCCGTGCCCGTGCCCGGCGCCGGCCGGTCGCGCGGCGGCGCAGGCCGGCGGCGGCCGGCGCCGCGGCTCAGTTGTCCCTCAGCACTTTGTCCAGCACATCGCCGTAGTTGTATTCGGCGGCCAGGGGCATGGCCAGGCCGCCGCGCTGATTCTCGCTGTTCAGGACCATCTTGTGACCGCCGGTGCTGTACCGGGTGTTGGGCGAAAGCTCGCAGGCGGAGGTGGCCACCCAGGCGACGTGCCCGTCTCCCCAGGCGGCGTTCACGCCCTTCAACCCCAACGCCAGCGTGTTGCGCGGCAGGCCGGCGCCCCAGGCAGAGCCGAGATACGAGGGATTGGTCATGCGGTGGGTGCCGACCGCGAACCCCGTCCCGTAGGCGGTGCAGTTCACGTACCAGCTTGGGCAGGTGACAACCAGGGCCCGCGCCGGGGTCTCGTGGTAGCGCGTCAGGACCCAGGATTGGAGGCGGTAGCCATTGCCTACGACGACCCCGCCGGACACCTCGGCGGAATACCCCAGTTGGGCCAGGTAGGGGTAAGCCATGCGGAGGCGCTGATCGCGCGCGATCGAGTATTCATGGGTGCCTCCGACCAGACGCATCCACGCCTTGGCGCCGGGGTCGCCGACGATGGAGTCCAGCAGTCTGTCGTAGTTGGATGGGAACGGATAGGCGCCCGGCCTGGAGAGGTCAGGCAGCCCGAGGTACTCCCGGTAGCCGAGGTGCCAGTACTGGTAAATGGGCGTGTCGTTGTAGGCATAGGTTCCGAGGAAGCCGTGCGGCCACCGCACGTAGGTGCCGCGGTAGCCATTGTTGGTCTCGTTGCCGTAATAGCCGCCGTCATTGTCCACCGAGTAGGTCGCGACGCCGACCACGAGCTGGCGTTGGTTGCCCCGGCAGGCCGTCTCGAGCGCCAGCCCGCGCGCCGAGGACAGCGCCGGCAGCAGCAGCGCCGCGAGGATCGCGATGATGGCCACTACGACCAGAAGCTCAAGCAGCGTGAATGTTCTGCGCGGCATGGGGCGCTCCTCTTTCCCCGAGCCGCGGTTGCCTGCCTGCCCTGGCCGGGCGGCGTGTGACGACGGCC
>MVZH01000313.1 GCA_002068325.1 Lentisphaerae bacterium ADurb.BinA184
GCAACGGCGGGAAGGAAGGACAAACAAGTGAGCAACGAACTCCACACCATGCCGCTGAAATGCGAACGCCTGTTATCCAGCCGGCGGGCCAGTTCGATGCGGCTTGACGAGTTCGGTGCATACATGCGCCTGCTGTGCTTCGCGTGGCTGGAGGGCGGGTCGCTACCGGCTGACATGTCCGAGGTGCGCGAGGCACTGGGGCGGGACGTTGATGATGCGACGTGGGAACGGATCAAGTCCCGCGTCGTGGAACGCATGTTCCGAGAGGAAAATGGCCGATTGGTCAACGAAACCGAGGCAGCCATCTACCAGGAGACCAGAGAAGCCTGCGAACGCAGGGCCGCCCATGGCCGTGCGGGGGCGGCGCAGAGGTGGCGCAATGCCCGAGCATTGCCCGAGCATTGCCCGACCAATGCGAACGGTATGGCATCCAAAGCCAAAGCCAAAGCCATAATACCCCCCCCACCCCCCCTGCCAGGTGGGGGCGGGAGCGTTGAAGCGGAAAAACCGCCACCAGAAACCACGAAACCGCCAGACCCTCCGCCGAAACGCCCGCGCCCCGACGGCCCGGCGGCAGTACACGACCGGGAGGTGCCGGAGTTCCTGGCGGCGACCACGTTTGCCAGCGACACCATCGCCGCCCTGTTCCGCGACTGGCTGGCCGAGCGTCGCCAGCGCCGGCAGTACGCCACCGCCCGCGCCTGCCGGGAGGCGATGGCAAAGCTCTCCGGCTACCCGCCTGCCGTCCAGGAGACGGCGCTGCGGGACTCGATCGCAAACGGCTGGCAGGGTATCTTCCCCGACCGCACCCGACCGGGCGGCGGGGCGGGCCCGCCGAAGCCCATACAGCACCTTGCCCCGACCGAGGCCCACAAGAAGGCGTTGGCTGAACACATGGCGAAACCTCAACGATTCTAGGGGCAGACATGGACAGAATCGACCTCCTCATAGCCTCACTGGCCGAACAGGCCGAGGCCCGCCGCCGGGACAGGGCAGGCGTGACGGAGCCGCAGATTGAACGCGCAGTCAGCCGGATGCAGGCCGCCGGCTACTGGCCAGCAACGGGGGCGGGGGAGACGTACCGCGCCCTGGCCACATGGCTGGCCACCGTCGCCGCCGGGCAGGCAACGCGCGGACTCCTGCTGTGGGGGGGGCCGGGCCGGGGAAAGACCTACTTCCTCGGCAAGTTCTGCCGCGCTGACCGCACCATCCGCGCCTCGCAGATTGTCGAGCTTTACCAGGAGTGGGGCCGATCCCGCGTCCTGGCATGGCTGGAGGCCGACGAACTGGACGATGTGCCCGCCGATTACTACCGCCTGACGCTGGACGACCTTGGGGCCGAGCCGACGGGCAAGCGCTACGGGGAGACGACGGAAATCCTGGCGGACGTGATTGACCAGCGATACCGGGAGTGGCAGCGCCGCGGCTGGGCCGGGGCGACGTTTGTCTCGACCAACCTGACGCCGGAGGAAGTGGCCGACCGGTACGGCGAGCGGACGTCGAGCCGCCTCGCGGAGATGACCGCGGCGATACACATCGACGGGCCGGACTGGAGGATGGCATGAAAATCAACATTTGCCTGTACCGCCCGAAGTCGGAGAACCCCCGGGCCCCCGACTACGCCGGGGACGTGCCGCTGCCCAGCAAATGCCCGTGTTGCAACCACACCTGGGATCGGTACATGCGGTTGGCGGTCTGGCGCCGGGAGGGTAAGGACGGCAAGCCAGCCTATGTCTCCGGCGCCCTCGAAGACGCCGCAGACCGGCCAGAACGCGCCACAAAGGCCACCAGCGCCCCGCCAAGGCACGACGCGACGCAGGCAGGGGCGGGATATGCCCCCAGCCCGCAAAACGCGCCGGAACGCCCCATGGACAGGCCGGCGGAACCGCCGCCGAGGGCCGCAGACGGGACAGAACTGCCATTCTGACCACGACAGGAGGAGCAGAGGCATGGACGACGACAGGCTTTCCGAGGGCGAGGTCGAGCAGGAACAGAAAGGGGTGCCGTTCGAGTACCCCGACGACATGACCCCGGAGCAAAGGTGGGAGTTCGAGCAGGCCGTCCGCCGCGAGGCCGCGCTGATCCTGGGAGTCGCCCTCCGCCTGCTCGTCGAGACCGCCGGGCCTAACCCCAACGTGCTGGCTATCCTGCTGGCGCGTGCCGCCGGCCTGACCTTCGAGGAGATTGGCGCCCGATACCTGGTATCAAGGCAGGCCGCACACAAGGCGTTGCGCGAGGCGAGGCAACGTAACCCTGCCGTTGCGGCGCTCCTCGCCGACCACCACGCGCTCATAGCCGCCGTTGCAGGGGCAGACCCGGCAACAATGGCCGCCGCAGAGGCAGACCGAAACGCAACCAGAGGAGTCGGCAAATGGACGAGAGCCAAGAGCAAACCCCCCAGCCCCAAACCACCACCGACCGCCGGCTGATCGACCTGGCCCGCGCACTCGCCGACGGTGAAGATGAGCTGGACGCGATCCGCACCCGCCGCAAGGATGTCGCCAAGCGGTTCGGCGAGGCCGAACGCGCCTGCCTGCGCAAGTTGGCAGACCTGCGCGGCGACTTCCGCTCCGCCTGCACCCAGGCCGAACTGCCGGGTATGCCCGCCGTCGAGGCGCTGTACCGGCCTATCGTCTGGCGCACCGAGTCCGTCGAGGTGCCGGAGGGGTGAGAACCCGGACATACGTGCTGTTGCTGATTCTCATACACCTGCTGGCGGCGTGTGTCGGGGCGGCCATCGGTCACGCAATCGCCCTCACCCGCGAAGCCAGGGCGGCAGAGGCAAGGCCACAAAAAAGCCCCGGCGGGTCAGGCCGGGGCTGGGAGGGAACACGGGTCGGCGTCAGACCTCCGTATTCCACGGCGGCTGCCGGTGCCACAGGGCCGCCGCCACACGGTTGATCGCACTCCGCGCCCCCGCCGGGGCCGACGCATCGACCCAGCCGTCGGACCCGTACCAGTTGAAGTGTTGCAAGGGCCGCCCGACCCACCCCAGCAGGTCATCGTCAGACCGAAGATCGACGCCCGCCAGCCGCCCGTCGTCCTCATAGACGGCGCAGTAGTAGAGGCCGTCGGGGAGCAGGCGCTTCGCCGCCTCGAACCGTTTGCGTTGTGTCGTCGTCATGGGTCAATCCTCCGTGTTGAGCGGCAGGTCAAACGTCGCCTCGCCGGTAACCCGACGGGGCTGAGGGGACTGAGCGGGGCTAGTCCATCTGGTAGTACCCGCAGGACTCCAGGCCGGCAACCTCGCCGGACTCCTGCGCCCTGTCCAGGACGCGCTGGGCCGCGGTCATCATGGTTGACCGCCGGTTGGCCTGCCCGTGCAGCGGGACGCGCAGCCAATACCAGACCTTCCCCCCAAACCAGCGGAAGGACTCGGCCGGCACCCCGGCGGACGTGGACGCTTCGGCCACCACCGAGGCCGGGACGCCGGGCAGCCGGAAGGCCGGGGTATCCATGTTGCACGTCCCCCCGTCGTTCTCCAGACCCTCGCCCGGGTCGGCGGCAACCGCAGCCGCCGCCGCGTTCCTGAACAGGTTGGCCAGTTGCTCAATGCGCTCGCTCATTGTCCTTGCTCCTTTGCTTTCCGGGCCTGTTGCTTTGCCTTTCTTGCCGCGTTCGCTCGGGCGAGGTTCTGCCTCAGCGCAGCCAGTTTCCGCCGACTGCGGGACTGACCGCCGAGACGGCCAAGCGCCACCGCCGCCTCTAGCTTCTGCCGCTGCCGCGCCGTCATCGGGCACCGCCTTCTCGGAGAACCAGGGCCGTGCAGTCAGGCTCCCCTTCTGCGGCAGACCAATCGCCGACCGCCCACCCGTCACCGAACAGGTTGCGCAGACCCAAGCGGACAGTCGCCAGGGAGGCCCCGGCGTGTGGGCACGCGCACTCGGCGCAACTGACGTAGATAGGCGACCCGTCGTCTGCCGTCTCGTCGTGGCCAGGGCAGGGGGATGCGCCGTCGGAGACGAGTACCGGCACCCCGTACTCGATCTTGACCTGCCCCCCGAAGGGTAGGTCGTGCCAACCATCCTCGACCTTCTTGAGCGCGGTTTTCATCGGGTTCCCTTTCTGATTGTTTCCGCCGCCCGGCGGGCCTCGGGGTTTGTCCCCGTGGGTAGGAGTAAGTTACCACGCCGGACGCCGTTTGCAAAGCGGTTTCGAGCGATTTTACGGAAATACATTGTAACCCGCTGGAGCGTAGCCGGTTACATCGTGCCGAAAAGGCGTGCTAGAGGTTATTACGGGCCACCAGTGGGGGGGGGAAAGCCGGGGAAAGGGGGAAGGGGGG
>MVZH01000314.1 GCA_002068325.1 Lentisphaerae bacterium ADurb.BinA184
CCCGGCAGGCCCCGGCGCCCCCGCCAATGCCCGACGGGCGTTCGCGAACGTGCCCGAGAGATCCAGCCGGACCCCGCCGGCCGTTCCAGTCAGGTGCCGCACGTGGACATCGTCGCCCGCCAGGACCAGGTTCAGGGTCAAGTCCTCGACGACCAGCGGCGCCGCCCGCGACGCCTCGGCCTCGGGCTGGACGGGGAGGTGGAGCCGCGCCTCCCGCACCCACACGCTTCGCGCCGCCAGCCGCCCGCGCAACACCTGGGCCGGGGCCAGGCTGGCGCGGCACGAGCCGGCGGTCATCAGGCGAACCCCCTGCCGGCCGCCGTCCCAGACGACGACATCCTCCGCCACCAGGCCCCGCAACACGCCCAGGTAGACCGTGCCGGTGTCAACGACGATGCCCCGCCGTTCAAGCCGTTCAAGGATCTGGCGCCGCCCGACCTCGGGCAGCCCGATCACCTCGCAGTACAGGTCGCCGGCCACCGCCAGCGCCACCGCCAGCACGGCCAGCACCTTCAGCCACCACCCGATGCGTCGAAAAAACGTCTTCATGCACTCCGCCGTCACCACGGGCGAGTTTTCCGCGGCGACGCCGTTTCCTTAGACACCTCAACGCGGTACAGTACTGCCTTGGAGGCCTGCCGGCCACTGCGGAGGCGGCGCCCGCGACGCGGACCGGCAGGCCCCGGCGTCCGGGCCGGCAGGCCACGAAAACCCTCGCACGATGGGGCAGGCCACGAAAAGCATGGCGGACAACCGACGGCGGGCACGGGGGGCGCGGACGGCGCTCCTGCTGGCGCTGCTGGCCGTCGCGGGCGGCGGCGGCTGCCTGCACCTGGAGCAGTCCCTCACCCTGTCGGCCGACGGCGGGCTGCGCGGCGAGTTGCATTACTCGGCGCCCCTCGAAACCCTCCCCGCCCTCACCGCCGCCCAGGCCGCCATAGACCGCTGGCAGGGCCAACGCCAGCGCGACCGCCTCGAACAGATGAACAGCCTGTTCAACGAGAAACTGGCCGCCGACCATTTCAGCCGCGACGGGCTCAGCCTCGATCAGTACCGCCAGGATGACCGCGACGGACGACGCCACGTCGTCATCACCTTCAAGGCCCAGGAGGGACGCCGCGCCCTCGACAGCGGACGGCTCGGCGACTTCGAGCTGCTGCGCACGGCCGCGGGCGACCTCACGCTGCGCCTCCGCCCCCAGGGCGACCCCGCCCCCACGCCGCTGAGCGACGAGCGCCGCCGCGAGCTGCGCGCCCTCTGCGCCGGACTCCGCCTGGTGCTCCGAGTCGAGGGCCCCAGCCCCGTCGTGGCCACCACGGGAACCAAGACCGGCGACCGCACGGTCGAGTGGGTCTTCGAGACGGACAAGGATCCCGCCTTCCTCGAACGGCCGCCGGCCGTCGAGGCCACCTTCGCAGGCGCCGGCCTCGACGCCTGGGGCCGGTAGACAGAGTGCTTCGCCGCCGAGCCGCCAAGACGCAAAGCCCTTTGATGGTCAACACGTTGCGGTGACGGCATGATCTCGCGGGCGCTCCCCGCGGCAGTTCGTCACCCGACGGGGTGGCCGGTGGAGGGACGCCCTCCGTGGCGTCCAAGTCAAACCCGACTGACCCGGCCTTTCAACATGACCCGGCGGACACGGAGGTCCGCCCTCCACTCGAACCCATCATCCCCCCCCCCGCAACCGGGCGCCGCCCCCCGCGCCGCCTACATCAGCTTGAACTTCGGCAGGTCCTGGATATCCACCACCCCGGCGAGGCGGCCGCGCTCGTCAACCACCACCACGTCGTCAATGCGGCGCTCCTCGAGCAGCTTGAGCAGCTCGATCGCCAGGGCGGACGCGCGGACCGTGATCGGATGGCAGGTCATGAGGTCGCCGACCCGCGCCTCGATCGAGCCGATGTCCGCGGTGATATGACGGCGGAAGTCGCCGTCGGTGAAGATGCCGTCGAGCCGGCCGCGGCGGTCAACGACGCACACACAGCCGCTGCGAGCCTGGGTCATGGCCAGGAGGGCCTCGCGCACGGTGGCGCCGGCGGCGACCCGGGCCACGCGCTCGCCGGTGCGCATGACATCGCCGACCCGCAGGCTGATGCTGCGCCCGATGGCACCGGCGGGGTGGAGGCGGGCATAGTCGTCGCGGTCGAAGCCGTGGCGGTCGAGCAGCACAAGGGCGAGGGCGTCGCCGAGGGCGAGCATGGCGGTGGTCGAGGTGGTGGGGGCCAGGTTGAAGGGGCAGGCCTCGCGCGGCACGGTGACCGGGACGGTGAGGTCGCTCCACTCGGCCAGGCGCGAATCCGGCCGCCCGGTGATGGCGGCGACGGGAACGCGGAAGCGCTTGGCGGCGGGCAGCACGGCCAGCAGCTCGTCCGTCTCGCCGCTGTAGCTGAGCGCAACCAGCAGGTCGTGGCCGGCCAGCACCCCGAGGTCGCCGTGCATGGCCTCGACCGGATGCATGAACACCGCCGGCGAGCCGGTGCTGGACAGCGTGGCCGCGATCTTCCGCGCAATGTGGGCGCTCTTGCCGACTCCGGTCAGGACGATCTTGCCGCCCCCGCGCACCGTTTTCACGCACCGATCCACAAGGGCGACAAACGGGGCGCCGAGCTGCTCGCGCACCCGGCGCAACCCCTCCATCTCGATGCGGAGCACTTCGCGCGCCCGGGTGAGGGTGGCGTCATCGTTTCCCGCGGCGCACTTTCTCCGTCGTGCCATTTGCCAAAACCTCCGTGTCGGGCGTGAAGGATCGGCCTCCCCTCCGGCGCCTGGGGCCGCGCGCCGCAGGGCGGGCGCTCACCGGCTGTCCCCCGTGACGGGGATGAACGGCCGCCAAGGCCTGGCCTCTGTGCGCTTCACCGACGAGAGACAAGGGCAAAGACGATGGGGGAGCCCTTTGTCTCTACCACAGGCTCTATCATAGAGGCGCTTGCAGAGTCCCTGCGCACGACAACGGCCTCGTGCGATGGAGGGCGGACCTCCGCCTGCCTGCCGCGTCGGAACCCGGACTGGCTACCCGACAGGGAGCGCGACCGTGGAAAGTATTCGATTGCGAGTTCCTTGTCAAGGAGAGGCGCCCCGAAAAACGCCTGAGGCACTTGCGGAACCCCCGCGGACGACAACGGCCTCGTGCGATGGAGGGCGGACCTCCGCCTGCCTGCCGCCTGTCTGCGTGCGTACACGCACAGGCTGGCGACGTACGCGGTGCAGACAGGTGTCCGCCAGGTCATACGCGGAGACACGGTCTGCCACGGACGAACCCGGACGACACGGAGGTCGTCCCTCCACCCCGGCAGACGACGTCCCTATGGCCGCCGATGGAGGCCGGGGGTTCGTCCCAGCCACTCCCGCCTGGGTTCTGCAAGCAGCTCGCCGCCTCGACGCCGCCGGCCAGCTGCCCGGCGGGGCCAGGCTCCGCACCGGCGGAAGTCGAATGCGCCTGTCTCGCCGCACGGCCTTGCGGGGGTATATTGCGGCATGGTTCGCGGATGCTTCCCCCAGAGACAGAGGGGACTGACGGTGTACTAACCGCCAGTTCATGAGACAGGGAAGGGGTGGGAAAACGGGTGACACTCCGGAAGACGGTCTGACAGAGGACCGGAAGGAGTGCTGCCCATGGAAGATCCCAGGACTGTTGCAGGGGAGCCTGCCAAGGAGTCTGCAGGGGGGGGCGAGTGTGTCCTCGGGGAGTTCGTACGTGCCACGCGTGCGCGCGCGGAGCCCGGGCTCCGCCGCCATCGCCGGTTCCACCCGTTCGAACTGAAGCTTCGCGCCGTGAAGCTGCGGCTTGAGGAAGGCCTGCCCCACGAGGACATTGCCGCGGCGACGGCCCTGAGCGGGTGCGCGTCACCCTCAGACTCTTCAGCCCCCATGCCGACCATGTGGCTGACGGCTACCACGGCTACTGGGTGGACAGTGTGGCCGGAATCCTGCCCTGAGGCCAGGCGGCTGCACCCGTTCCGTCCGAGGCGGCTCGCCGGGTCAGGCCGCGGCCAGCCGGGCGGCGATCTTCTGGGGCAGGAAGTCCGCCGGGAGGTGGTATAGTATGGGCTGCCGGTCGTGTGTGCTTCCGGAGATGCAGGTCGTGGAAGCGGCGGGCGTGGACAGGTTTTCCCCCGGCTTTTCCGGCAACGGCGTAGGTGACAGTAACGAGAGGAGCTTGCAGAACCCACTGCGGACGACAACTGCCTCGTGCGATGGAGGGCGGACCTCCGTGTCCGCCAGGTCATACGCGGAGACACGGTCTGCCGTGGCCGAACCCGGACGAC
>MVZH01000315.1 GCA_002068325.1 Lentisphaerae bacterium ADurb.BinA184
GGTGAAGCGCGCGCTGTTGACCAGGTCAATCGCCGTGTCGTTGGCCTGCTCGCCCCAGTTGTAGGAGTTCCCCGTAACGCTGTTGATGTAGTAGAAGCCGCTGCCGGCACGCCCGAGGGCGGGCAGGATCAGTTTGCCCTTGTCCGTCGCATACCAGCCATGGTCACTCGCGTTCTCGGCGGGGCTCTGGATCTCGTTGGGGCCGGTGCTGTTGTTGAAGCCGGTATAGCTGCTCAGGTCGAGACTGCGTTCCACGCCGTCGCCGTCGGCAATGATGCGTCCGGAGTTCGTGATCTGGCGGAACGTGCCCAGCGGCACCGAGCCGTACCCCTGGAGGGTGCCCGGGGCCTGCACTCGCAATGAGGCCCCCCCGGCCAGGGTGCCGCCTTTGAGGGTGAACGTCGACGCAGCCGCAGAGTCGGCGTGCCCGACGAAAATGCCCGGCGCCGCGGCGTTGCCCCCATCGGAAACCGTGATCGTTCCGCCCGAGTGGGTCAGGGTGCCGGCTCCCCCCAGCGGCGGCGCGCCGACGCCGCTGTAGCTACCGCCCAGGATGATCCCGCGGTACGCCGCCGTGCCGCCGGACATCGCCGCTGTCGCCGTCCCTCCCACCACCGTCGCCACCTGCAGTTCGTAGCTGGCCGTCACCGTGCCGCCGCTCTGGGTGAAGTTGCCGCCGGGCATCAGGAAGTTCGCCATGTAGTTGGTGCCGTCCTGCAGGTTGTAGATGCCGCTGGCACGCACGGTGAACTCGGGCCGGCTTCCCGTGGTGTTGATGCTCCCCCCGGTCTGCGTGAGCGTCGAGGTCGAGGCACCGCCTTTGCCGACGTTGACCTTCCCGAGGATCTGCGCGGCGCCCGAAAGGTTGAACACGCTCGTGCCGGCCGGCGCCGCCGCGTGGTTGTGCGAACCGATCTCAAGCGCGCGGCCCCCTGGAATCTGGACGGTTCCGCCGGACAGGTTGTAGGTGGCCGTGACGCCGGCCCCGGGATAGAGGTTCAGATCGTAGTTCCTGAGCGTGACCAGGCCGCCGGACTGGGCAACCTCGCCGCCGCGGAGGTACATCTCGCTCTGGGTATAGAACGTGCCGTCGTTCAGCGCCAGCCTGCCGCCGGCGTAGATGTTGGTGTTAGTGGGGGGCAGGCTGTCGCCGAGGTCCAGGTTCAGAGAGGTCACGCCGCCGCCGCTGTTCGAGAGCACGAGGTTGCCGTAGTACGTGCCCTCCGGGTTCGACGGGCCCGCCGTCGGCGGAGTCACGACGCCATAGGTGATGTCCATGTTGCCGGCGGTGACTTGGGTGAGGTTGACGGCGGCGGCGGCCACTGGGATCACCCCGCCCTGCCAGGGCGTTGTGTTGGTGTCATCCCATATGTCCGTGCCGCCGATCCAGCTGGCCGCGCCGGCCGGCAGCGCCGCGATGAGGAGAGAGACGAGAACGAGGCTGAGGGTCTTGACGAATCGGTTCATGGGGGCCTCCTTGGGGTTGGGGACGGTTGGGGCACCGTCTCAGGTGAAATCCTCGCCGGGGCGCACAGATTGATCACAGCCTGCCCGTCCGCGCGCCGGCGCCGTCTCATGGAGCGAGGATGCGGCGCCAGCCCGCCATCCTGCCCGGTTCTCCCAACCGCGCAATCACACAAATCGGCCGACAGAACCCGGCGGCCGGCAGGGGCTTCCCCGCCACATGCAGGCTGCCCCATACGGTACGCCGCCCGTCTCCCGCTGTCAACTCCCCCGCCGGGCGGCCGACCGCGCTCTCGGCCCAATCCGGGCTACATTGTGCCTTGCACGCCGGGCGGGACCGCGACCGGGTGCGGGTTCGCGAAGCCGGGGACGGTGACTGTCCTCACCAGAGAGATGCCATGTCCGTACGCCCGCCGAACCTTCTCGTCATCCTTGCCGACGACATGGGCTACAGCGACATCGGCTGCTTCGGCGCCGAAATCCGCACGCCCGCCCTGGACGACCTCGCCGGCCGCGGCGTCCGCTTCACCCAGATGTACAACTGCGCGCGCTGCTGCCCCTCGCGGGCCGCGCTTCTGCTCGGAGTCTACCCGCACCGGGCCGGAGTCGGCGCCATGGTCGGCGACCAGGGACATCCCGGCTACCGCGGCTTCATCCGGCCCGACCTGCCGACCCTCGCCGAACGCCTCCGCGCCGTCGGCTACGCCACCTGGATGAGCGGCAAGTGGCACTGCGGCGGCGACTACGCCGTCCACCGCCCCGAGCAGTGGCAGCGGGCCGGTGACGCCACCCATCCCCTCCCGACTCAGCGCGGCTTCGAACGCTTCTACGGCACCCTCGGCGGCGCCGGCAGCTATTTCGACCCGCGCACCCTCATGGATCAGGACCGCTTCGTCATGCCGGCCGAACTGCCCGCCGATTACTACCTCACCGATGAGCTTGGCCACCGCGCCGCCGCCTTCATCGCCGAGGCCGCCGCCGCCCGCCAACCCTTCTTCGGATACCTCGCCTTCACCGCGCCCCACTGGCCCCTGCACGCCCGCGAGGCGGACATCGCCCCCTGGCGCGGCGCCTACCGCGAAGGCTGGGACGCCCTGCGCCGACGCCGCCTGCAACGCCTCGTCTCCGAAGGACTGCTGCCGCCGGACCAGGCCCTTTCCGAACGCGACCCCCAGGCCCCCGCCTGGGAAAACAAGGAGCACCAGGACTGGGAAGCCGAGCGGATGGCAGTCTATGCCGCGCAGGTCGCCGCCATGGACCGCGCCATCGGCACAGCCATTGCCGCCCTCCGACAACACCGCCTCTTCGACGACACCCTCGTCGTCTTCCTCTCGGACAACGGCGGCTGCGCGGAATACCTCCGCGAAGACGGCGAGATCGGCCGGTGGCCGGAAATGTACAACCTGCCGACCAAGACCGGCACCCGCTGCGTCGTCGGCAACAATCCCACCCGCCGACCCGGCCCCGCCGAGACCTTCATGAGCTACGACCTGCCTTGGGCCAACGCCTCGAACACCCCGTTCCGCAAGTTCAAGGCCTGGACCCACGAGGGCGGCATCAGCACCCCCTTCATCGCCTGCTGGCCGCACGGCCTCCCGGCGGCCGCGGTGCGGCACGCGCCCGCCCACCTCATCGACCTCGCCGCCACCGCCTGCGCACTGGCCGGGGCGCCGCGCCAGGAGCTCGACGGCGGCGACCTCAGCCCGGTCCTGCGCGGCGAGCAGCCCGAGGTGACACGCCCGGAACCGCTGTGCTGGGAGCACTTCGGACACGCCGCCATCCGCGGCGGCGACTGGAAACTGGTCCGCGCCGGACAGCAGCAGCCCTGGGAACTCTACAACATCGCCACCGACCGCATCGAACAGCGTGACCGCGCCGCGGAACGCCCCGATCTCGTGGCCCGCCTCGCCGCCGACTGGCAGCGCTGGGCCGACCGCTGCGGCGTCCTGCCACTGCCCATCACACCCTGCCGGCCGGATAGGAAACCAGGCGGCGCCGGAGGAGAAAAGAGAAGCGAGGGCGGTGTGCGGGCGGCCGACGCCTGACACCTGGCCCGCAGAAGCCCACAACAACGAGGTCGCAACCCCGAAACCTGTAGCAGTGGCGCGTCATTCTTGGCGCGCGCTCCCTGCCCTGCCCGGCGACCCGCCCACCGAAACCCTGGCCCCAACCCCCGGAGCCCACCATCATGCCCCCCCGCCCCCACCTGCTCATCTTCAATCCCGACCAGTGGCGCGGCGACACCCTCGGGCACGTCGGCAACCCAGCCGCGCAGACGCCGGTCCTCGACCGCCTCGTCGCCACCGAGGCCGTCTCGTTCCGCTCAGCCTTCTGTCAGAACCCCGTGTGCACGCCGTCGCGCTGCTCGTTCATGACCGGCTGGTATCCGCACGTGCGCGGCCACCGCACCATGCACCACATGCTGCGGCCCGACGAACCGTGCCTGCTGAAACAACTCAAGGACGCCGGCTACTTCGTCTGGTGGGGCGGCAAGAACGACCTCGTCCCCGCCCAGAACGGCTACGCCGCCTGCTGCGACGTCAAGTACGCCCCTACCCCCGAGGACTTCCGCCGCTGGGGACACACCCCGCGGCCCAACCTCCACGGCGTCCTCGACTGGCGCGGCGCCCCCGACAGCGACACCTTCCACTCGTTCTTCGCCGGACGCCTCGACACCGGCGCCGACAGCCTCTACGCCGACGGCGACTGGGGCATGATCCT
>MVZH01000316.1 GCA_002068325.1 Lentisphaerae bacterium ADurb.BinA184
GCCGCGGCCGACCATCTGGTAGTAAAGCCCCGCCGACGCCGTCGGCCGCAGAAGGGCCACGCAGTCGATGTTCGGGGCGTCGAAGCCCGTCGTGAGCACGTTGACATTGACGAGGAACTTCAACTCCCCGTCCCTGAAGCGCCGCAAGGTTTCGGCCCGCTCGACGGGCAGCGTGTCGCCGCAGACGAACCCGCACTCGATGCCGTGCTGGCCGAGCACCTTCTGCACGTGCCGGGCGTGCTGCACGCCGGAGGCGAAGATGAGCACGGCATGACGGTCCCGCGCATACTCGACGATCTCGCGGCAGGCCGACTGGACCAGGTTGCCGGTGTCCATCAGGGCCTCGACCTCGCCGGCGATGAACTCGCCGCCACGAAGGTGGAGGCCCGACGTATCAGCCTTCTGCCGACCCGCCTTCGACCGCAGGGGGCACAGATACCCTTGGGCGATGAGCTCGCGGACGCCTACCTCGTAGCAGACTTCGTTAAGCAGGTTCTCCGGCCCGCAGATCATGCCCGTGCTCATGCGGTACGGCGTCGCCGTCAGGCCCACCAGCCGCACGCTGGGGTTGATGGCCCGCGCCTCAGCGAGGAACGTCCGGTACATCCCCTCGCCCTCGGGCGGCAGCATGTGACATTCATCCAGAAGGATGAGGTCGAAGCTGTCGAGCTCCGCCGCGCGGCGGTAGATGCTCTGAATGCCGGCGACGATGATCGGGTGATCCCGGTCGCGGCTCTTCAGGCCCGCCGAGTAGACGCCGATCTTCATCCACAGGTCCGGCGCCATCGTGTGCAGTTTGTCCACCGCCTGCTCCAGCAGTTCCTTCACGTGAGCGAGGATCAGCACCCGCCCGTCCCACCGCTCGACGGCGTCGCGGCAGATCGTGGCCATGATCGGGGTCTTACCCCCAGCTGTCGGGATGACGATGCAGGGATTGTCATCCCGACGGCGCAGGTAGTCGTAGACGGCTGCAACCGCCTCCTGTTGATAAGGTCGAAGGTCCATTCAGACTGCCTCACCGCGTTCCACGCGCTGCCGAATGTCGTCACAGAAAGTGAAGGAAATCCTTGCCGGCCTGTCATCACGCGGAGGCTCGCAGTGCATGACGAAATACAGGTCGTCATCCGGCACCCGACGCCCGTACTTGGCCGACTCCCGCTTGGCCGCCTCGCGCAGCGACCGCAGGAAATCGGCGTAGCGGCAGCCGAGCGTCTTGCACATCTCGGCGTAGGGCGTAAGAAGATCACAATCCTCGAAGTGCTCGGCAGCGGCATCGACATCGGCCCGCGACCAGGCGTTCTCGCCGGCAGGCTTCACGACACCGTTCTGGATCAACAGTTCGAGCATCTCCGGGCGGCAGTCATAGCCCCGTGACAACAGGTGGCTGGAGGCTGCCGCCAGGGTCATCAGCGGTGAGGGGGCTGTTATCAGTTCAAGCGCCTCGTCAAAGGTGAGGCCGTTGGGCTTCATGGTTCTCTCCTCGTAGTTACCGTTTCGCGAT
Organism: Lentisphaerae bacterium ADurb.BinA184; assembly: GCA_002068325.1. GTDB lineage: Bacteria > Verrucomicrobiota > Lentisphaeria > Oligosphaerales > MVZH01 > MVZH01. Next base: position 1,502 of record MVZH01000316.1, read on the forward strand.
CTCGTACACCGCCGCACGACTCGGCGCGGGCCGCACGCCGATCTGTCGGGCCTTGCCCGCCTTGATGGCCGCCCGAAGTCGACGGGCCACTGTCCGCTCCGAATAGCCCGACTCCTCCGCCAGTTCAGCGACCGTCCATCCGGCCCTCGGAATGACCGGCTGCGATGGACCCAGCACTTCCGCCCAGGCCTGTCGCACGTCCGCTTCGGTGATCTTACGCTTGCTCACAGCCGCACCTCCTTCGGCCGCTCGGGCGAGCGGACCCAGTGGCGGGTGTAGAGGTCCGTGTCGCCCTGGCGGACAACGCTGCCGCCGATCTGCGGCATGGCCTGCCGGGCACCGGGAATCCGGAACGTGTAAGGTGTTTTCAGCTGCCACGCGGGGCTGGTGAAGGCAATGCCGTATCCGAGGGCCGTCGGCACGCGAATCTCGATGTGCCGGTGACGATGGCCGCGAATGAGCACGTCCGGCGGCCGCTGCCGCCAGCGCCCGGCCTCGGCGTAGGCCTCGGCCAGCTCGCGCATCACAGCGGTCGACTCGTAGGCCTGACTCCCTGTGGTGCCGATGTGGTGCGTAGCATGCACCAGGCCGCGCCCCAGGCGAATCCACACCTCCCACCGGGCGTGCCGCCCGTCTTCGTCAGGCACGGCATTGAGACGCTGGGCCAGTCGCTCCTCCTCAACGCCGCTGGGGCCAACGTGGGCTTCCGTGCCGCGGACCATATAGAGCCGCCCGCGGCAGGAGTCCGCCACCGGCCGGAGCACCTGGTAGGCGATCTCGGCCTGGTCGGCCAGGTTCGCGCTGACCTGCGTCGTGGCCCGGTGATGGACGCCGTCGAGCGTGTCGCCGAGGACGAGCACGGCGTACGGCTCGCCGTGGCAGGCCTTGGGCACCCACTCCCGCCAGAACTCCCGCCACCACGACCACACCGCGATCTGGAGCGACGACGGGAAGTAGTGCCCGCCGTCGTCGAGCTGCGCGCCGCCTTCGGGGCACAGACCCAGTCGGCAGCCGCAGTGCAGGTCCGAGACGACCACGAGGTTATTGACCGTGCGTTTGGCCATCAGCGATCCTCCAACAGCCACTCGAGGGCGTGGACGAGGGGCGCCGTGACCAGGCCGAGCACCACAGCCGCCAATACCAGGGGCGCCGCCAGCAGCCCGACCAGGGCGATGAATGACAACCAGATCTGCGTCCGCAGCGTCTCTCTCATGCTCATTCCTCCCCCGCGACCATGGCGGCCGTGCGCGAGTAGCCCGCGATGTCCACCAGGTTGTCCCGCTTGTGGCGATGACTCTGGCGGGCCAGCTTGACCGCGATCATGCAGAGCGGCACATCGCCCGCCGTGACTTCGGCACCGTCGCGCAGCCTGCCGCCGAGGATGCCCGTCCACATCAGGGCCGTCCGGGAGAAGTCATCGCGCGGGTGACCGTAATCGCTCTGCCGCGCCCCGTCGGTGATGCGGATGGCTTCGTCGAGTACGGTTTCGCCGGGGGCCTCTTTCACGAGCTTCAGTTGGTGCAGCCCCACGGTCGGCACAGGCGGGTTCTCCAGGGGCTGGAGCGTATCCGCGTCGAGGACCGGCAGGTTGAGTTCGCGGGCCAGCAGGTACTCCAGCCGCGCCCCGCGCGACTCCTGCCAGTTGGGCAGCATGGCGATGGCCTCGCACTGGGCCACGAGGATCACATCGGCTCGCAAGTAGGTCTCCCGCGGCAGGTCCGTCCGTCCGCCGAAGTTCTCGGCGGGGTTGATCACTTCGTAACCCGCCTCGCGCAGTCGCGCCGCGGCGGCGTGGAAGGCGGGGAAGTTGTGGTCCGGCAGGCCCGTCATCGGGCCGGACACGTAGATGCGTCTGGGTTGGGCTACCATTCAGTTATTCTCCGGTCAGGTGTCAGGTGGCTTCTCTTATGACAACGGGCCGGGCGCGGCCGGGCGGCAATCTCCCGGCCGCGGCCCCGGCAACAACGTCAGTTCTTCAGTTCCTCCGGCAGCGGGAAGTGCTCTTCCAGCACCGGCCGCAGGGCCGAGCGGACCTCGCCCTTGAGCCAGGTCAGTAGGGCCCGCTCGACCTTGCCATAGAGCTCGCGCTGCACGCCGCGGTTGCGCGTGCTGCCGGTGGCCATGAGCTGGTCGCGGAGGCGGATGATCCCGGCGTCGCAGGCGGCCTCGGGCAGGCCCGAGGAGAGCACCCGGCAGAACCGCTCCAGTTGCTCGTGGTCCACCGAGTACCAGGCCCGGGCGACGACCGCGCGGACGTAGGCCACTCCGACGCCCTGGGCACGGGTGGCCACGTGGGCGGCGGCAAAACGGACGGCATCGAGGTGCCTGGCCATCAGTTCCGCTTCCTGGTGATACGCCATCTTCGGCAGGTGCTTCAGGCCGCGGGCCGTTTCCCGCAGCGTGGCGACATGGGCCTTGGTCACGCCCTCGGCCCCCAGCGTGCCGCCCAGGACCAGGCGGTCCACCACGGTGCGGGCCTTGCCGCCGTCGATAGTGTCGATGCTCTCCGGCGGCAGATTGAAGGACACCGCCAGGCGGATGGTGCAGCCCGACTGGAGAATGGCCCACAGCCGGTGCTGGCCGTCGACGAGGGTGCCGCTGGTGTCGAAGGCGATGCCCTGGTGCGACGCCTTCCAGCGGCCGGCCTTCATCTCCTGGGCCAGG
>MVZH01000317.1 GCA_002068325.1 Lentisphaerae bacterium ADurb.BinA184
GGTCTCCGCCGGTAAAGGAGTCCGTCATGTCCGTTGTGTCCGCCGCCAACTGTGAAGCGCTCGCGCAGAAGCCCGAGGCGATGAACTACCGGGCGTTCGGGCGGACGGGGCTGATGGTCTCCGCCCTCTCGATGGGTTGCATGCGCCTGGGCGAGGACCAGGAGGCCAACACCCGCGTCGTGGCACGCGCCCTTGAACTCGGCGTGAACTACTTCGAGACAACCCGCTGGTACTGCGGCGGCCAGTGCCAGCACCGCACGGCGCCGGGGCTGGCCGGCAAGACCCGCGGCGTGATCGTCTCCGGCAAGTGCGGCATTGGGCCGGACAGCACGGCCTACGGCTTCCGGCAGGAGATCGAGCGCCAGCTGGACATCCTGGGGCTGACGCACTTCAAGTTCTTCCAGGTCGGCTGGTTCTCCTGGGGCATGATGCCGCATCTGCTCAAACGCGGCGGGGTGCTGGACGCCCTGCGGGTGGCCCGCGACGAGGGGTTGGTGCAGTTCGTCGGCTTCACTGGGCACGACACGGCGGAGAACTTCATCAAGTGTCTGGAGACCGGGCTGTTCGACAGCATGACCGTGCCCTACAGCCTGATCAACCGCACCTATGAGGGCACGATCCGGCGGGCCGGGGAACTCGGCGTGGGCGTGGTTGCGATGTGCCCGGTGGCGGGCGGGACCCTGGCCTGCGAATCGTCGGTGCTGAAGGAGGCGCTCGGGCTCGACCTGCCGACCACCGAGATGGCGCTGCGCTTCGTCCTCGCCAATCCGCACGTCAGCACTGCCTGCTCGGGCATGACCAGCGCCGGGATGGTCGAACAGAATGCGTGTACGGTCAAGGCCGCCGGCGTCGCCGGTTCCTCCGAGGATCATGCGCGCATGTGCGCCGGGTTGGAGAAGCTTCGGGCCGCCTTCGGGGCGCGCCTCTGCACGGCCTGCCGGTACTGCATGCCCTGTCCCAGGGGCGTGGACATCCCGCGCCACATGGAGTTGCACCGCAACTGGAAGGCGTTCGGCCTGGCGGACATCACCCGCCGCCAGCTCGACGGTGTGCCCGCCGACCGGGCGATCGAGCTCTGCAACGCCTGCGGGGAATGCGAGAAGAAGTGCCCGAACCAGATCCCGGTCCGCAAGGCGTTGCGCGAGCTGCGCCGCCTCAGGGGGAAGGGCGCGAAGACCGTGGCGGCCCCTCAGGCCTGACCCCGGCCAGTCGGGTGCGGCTGTCGCGTCAGCGCGGCCGGCGGCGGCGTCGAAGGGTACCGGCCAGGGCGGCGGCCTGCAGGGCGAGGGCGCCCGGTTCGGGGACGACGCCGAGCGTCCGGCCGGGATGCTCGTAGAGGAAGGCAATGTCCGCCGGGGGTAGTGCCGTGTCGTAGACCTGCACGTCGTCCATCAGGCCGTAGTAGTAGTTGCCGCCGCCGGACACGTTGTAGCCCAGCACCCATTCGGCCGCGGCGAGGCCGCCTGGAGTCAGGTCGCTGTTGCTGACGCCGTTCCGGTAGGTGTGGGCCGTCGTGCCGTCACTCGTCATTACAAGGTGCTGCCACTCGCCCGTAGTCCAGGCCGGGTCGTACAGCGCCTGATTGCTCGTGCCGCCGATGCCGTACCAGCCGCCGCCGGGGGTATCGATCCAGAGCGCGAGCTGACGGCCCACCGTGTCGAAGACCGTCCGGTAGCCGCCGAAGGAGACCGGCGAGATCCACATCGACACCGTGAAGGCTTTGCCGGCGTCCAGCGCCTGCACCACGGCGGCTGGCAGGTCTATGCGGCCCTGGTTGAAACTGACCGCCCCGCCCGCCATCCCGCCGGGCACGAAGGTGGCGGTCCCGGACAGGACGCCGTCGTGGCCGCCGGCGTCATCGGCCGCCACGGTGCCCGCGCCATCGTCCAGCCGCCAGTGCGAGATGAGGGCGCCGTCGGCCGGACGCACGATTGCGGCCAGGGCCAGCAGCAACAGCCCCGTGCACCGGCCGTGCCGGTACCACACTCGTTTTCTCATCGTCTGTGCCTCTGTCGGCATGGGACAGGCAACCAAGGTTGCATGGGGCAGACCGTAACGGCAAAAGAATACACGGCCTTGCGGGGCCTGTCAAGAGGGGCCGATGCAGTCTGTCCAGCGCTGACGAGTTCGCCTGGCGACGGGGGGGGAAGGTTGACGGTGGAGGGTTGATGGTGGATGGTGGAGGCCGGAAGGCGGAGGTCGGAGGTCGGAGGGCGGAGGGTTTCCGGCGTGACGGGCCTGCCGTGCCGAGCCGTGCGGCGCAGGCCGGTGCCGTCCGGGTCACACCCGGCACGCCTGGTCTTCCGAGGCGACCTGGCGGACACGGAGGTCCGCCCTCCAGAGCCGGCAGATCGCATCCCACGGGCTGACCGGGAACTCTGTCGGCAGCTGCTCAGCCCCGTGGGCAGAGTGCATGGGGACAGACCCCGCGAGGGAGGCGCAAGCGGTCGGCGGGGGGCGGGGGCGCTTGCGCCGGGCCGCCGCGATGCTAAGCTCTGCGTCGTCCCGACCGTCGCCGGCGCCTGTCCGCGCCAGGCGTCTTCCGGTTGCCAGGCCCTTTGACACAGGCTCAGCCAGGAGTTCCGCACATGGCCCCGAACATGGACTGGTTCGTCAACGCCCGCTACGGCCTGATGATGCACTACGGGCTGTACAGCATCCTCGGCCGCGGCGAGTGGGTGCGCAACCGCGAGCAGATTCCCGCCGCCCAGTACGCGCGGCTGGCGCGGCGCTTCAACCCCGCGGGGTTCGACGCGGAGGCGATCTGCGACCTGGCGGTGCGCGCCGGCATGCGCTACGTCTGTTTCACCACCATGCACCACGACGGGTTCCGGCTGTACGGCACCGGGCTGAGCGATTTCAACTCGGTCAAGGCCTCCGGCCGCGACTTGGTGCGGGAACTCGTCGAGGCGGCGCGCCGGCGCGGGCTGCGCATCAGCCTGTACCACAGCCTCAACAACTGGCACGACCAGCCCGACGCGGTGGCGGCGCTCGAAGACCGGGCCGCCTGCGAGACGTTCATCCGCGGGGTGTTCGAGCGGGTGCGGGAGCTGGTGACGCTGTTCAACCCGATCGATTGCCTGTGGTATGACGGGTGGTGGCCCTTCACCGCTGAAGGCTGGCGTGGCGAGGAGATGAACGCCATGGTGCGGGCGATCCAGCCGCACATCCTCTTCAACGGCCGCAACGGGCTGGCCGGCGACTTCGGGACGCCCGAGCAGCACATGGGCGCGCCCTCGCCCTGGCGGCCGTGGGAAGGCTGCATCACGGCCAACGGCAGCTGGTCCTGGCACCGCGGCGACCGCGACTGGAAGACGCCGTGGCAGGTGGCCGAACTGCTCGCCTGTGCGGCCAGCCAGGGCGGAAACCTCCTCCTGAATGTCGGGCCCAAGCCGGACGGCAGCCTGCCGCCGCAGGCCCCGCGCCTGCTGGAGCAGGTCGGATCATGGCTCAAGGTCAATGGCGAAGCGATCTACGACACCGACCTGTTCACGTTCAGCCTGCGCGAACGCGGCGACCACCGCGGCGACTGGGCGCCGGCCGGCCCGCTCACCACCCGCGGCAACAACCTCTACCTGCTGGCGCGGCGCTGGCCGGGTTCGACATTGACGATGGCCGGGTTCGAGAGCCAGGTGCGGCGGGTGACGCTGCTGGCGACGGGCGCCGACTGCGCGTTCGTTCAGAGGAACGGGCGGGTGGCGGTCAAGGGCTTGCCGGCGGCGACCCCCGACCGTGCGGTCTGTCCGGTGGTGCGGTTCGAGTGCGACGCGCCGCCGCGTCTGTACCTGACCGGCGGCATGCGGGTGCCCACCGCACCGCATCCGCACTATGACCCGTGCCCGTCGGACCTGGCGCACGCCTGAGGGCGCCCGCCGCGTTCCCGGCTAGGCGTGGGGCGTTGCCCGGCGACGCCCCCCGCCCTGCCGCACCGAACCGTGCAGTGCAGGCCGGCGGCGTCCACGGCGCACGTGAAACCCTGGAGGGACTTGCAGAACCCCGGCGTGAGTCGCCGGGACGGAGTCCGGGCCTCCACCGGCCTCGACAAGGACTGCCGTCTGCCGGGCTGGAGGGACGACCTCCGTGTCGTCCGGGTTCCGCCGC
>MVZH01000318.1 GCA_002068325.1 Lentisphaerae bacterium ADurb.BinA184
CCCCGCCGGTGAACGGCTCGCGCTCCGTGGCCGCCGAGCGCCAGGGCCGATCCCTGGTGACGTCAAACGCCGCGTAGAGTCCCTCGGGGTTCCAGCCCAGGTAGAGTCTCGCAACCTCACTCCGTCCGTCGCTGATCGGAAACGCCTCGAACCCCTCCCACTCGCCCAGCTCGCCGTCCACCCCGACCGCCCCCTTGCCCCGCACGGGGATCGGGCGGATACGGGCCACGCCCGGGCGCCGCCGCTCAGCCTCGACCCGCGCCGTCAGCGCCGCCGCGGCCTCCGCCCCCAGCGTCACCGTCCCGGACAGCCGCCGGAAGCGGTCCCACCCCGTCACGCGGTACACCGGCGTCCCGTTCTGACCGCTGCCGAACAGGATGACGTCGCCGGCCGCCAGCCCGGGCACCTGCTGCCCGGCCCCGACCTCGTAGAGCGCCCCGCCGAAGTTCTCCGTGCACAGCGCGTAGGCCGACTCCGGCGCCGCCTCCAAGTCGGGCGATTCCAGCATCCGGCCCACCCACAGACCGTCACGGTCCCAGACGTGAATCAGGTTCCGCCACTCGTAGTAGCACTGCATGTCGCCGACGGCCACGCAGCCGTGCGGCACGCCGATGATGCGCTGGAGGACACGCGCCTCGCCAGGCGCCGCCCCCAGGTCGGCGGCGTGCCGACCGACCACCCAGGCCACCGTGCCGCCGGGATTCCACTTGATCACATGGTTGTCGCCGAACTCATTGCTGAGGAAGCCCGCGCCAAAGGGGTGCTGGGTGTCGTTGAGGCAGGCGAAGAGGGTGCCGTCGGGACAGACCCACACCGTCTTGGCCGTGTGGTGCTGCGTGTGCGGGTCAATGCCCGCCGGCCAACGCGCCACAGGTTCGTGAAAATCCCAGCCGCCGTAGATTGGCGCGCCACCCGCCGTCCAACCCCGCGCGCGCATCACCTCGACGGTGTCCTCGAACAGCCGGTAGTAGGCGAAGTCGTCTGCCGTGAACCATCGCCCGAAGTGCCAGGTGGTGGAATCCCCCCACACGATCTCGGCGGGCTGCGGCCGGCCGTCGCCGCTGCGGTCGGTCCAGTGGTAGGCCTCCATCCAGCGGTGTTCGGGCGGAACGTTGCGCATGTCATACTCGGGGGAGGTCTCCGGCGAGCCGGGGTTCACCAGTTCCCGGATCAGCCGCGGCGTCCATGGCTGCCCCCAGTCATGCACGACGTTGAAATCGCTGGCGACCATCGGCACCAGCCGCCGCCCCGCCTCGTCAACCATCAGCACGCAGGGGTCGTCGTCCTGCCGGCACAGGTACGTGCGCCCCTCGCGGCGCAGCACGCGGAAGCGGCCGCCGCCGTGCCGGGTGCCGGCGATGAAGCCGTCCGCCAACCCCTCGAAACGGTAGGTCGCGCGCACCCGCCAGCTCCTCGCCGCATAGTCGGCCTCGCACTGCATGATGTCGCCGAACTGCGAGTCCACCCACACCAGCCGCGGATCGTCCGGATCGGCCACGCCGTGGTTGGCATACATCTGCCCGCCGTACCAGTCGTTGAGCACCTCGCCGGCCTGACTGAAGCGGGCGGTGCGCCGCGGCGCCGTCCAGCCCTCGCAGATGATGAACCCGCCGCGCTGGTCGGCCGTGAGATCCATCACCCCGCGGAACGACAGCGGATCGTACAACCCGTCAAGACGGCCCCCGGCGGCGCCGTAGACCTGCCGCAACGCGCCGTCCGCGGCAAACCGTTTGACCTGCTGGCTGCCGCCCGACTCGAACACGTAGATCTCGCCGGTGGCGTCCTCAACGTCCAGCCGGTAGGGATCCGTCAGTCCCGTAATCACCGCCACGGGCGTCTTGGCGGCACGCGAGAGCGCGACGATGCTGTCGCGCGAGGCGACGAGCACACGCTGGCCATGAGGGTCCACGGCGACGGCCTGGGGCGCGGGCACGGCGGCCTCGTCGAGCACGGCCCCGTCGGCCGGACTCAGCCAGCGCACGGCGTCATGGCCCCTGTGGGCGACGACAAGCGTGTCGCCGTGGGCGTCCATGTCCATCAGCCGCACGTATCCGGAACCCTCGTCCCTGACCGGGTCGTCGGGTTGCCACTGCGCGTCCCAGCGCGCCGTCCGCTGCCCGTTCGCCGCGTCCACGACGACGAGGAACCCGTTGGCCTGAAGCTGGTACAGCCGCCCGTCCGCCCAGGCGGCGCTGCTGCCGCCCTGCCAGGCGTCGTAGATATGCATCGCCGACCACGCCCGCGCCCCGTCGAACCCCTGCTTGATCAGCCCCGGCGGGCCTTCACTGCACCCCCCGGCCAGGTACATCGCCTCGCCGTCCACGGCAACCGAAATGACGCCGTTGTGGTTGCCGGGCCACGAGTCCCACCGCGGCGACGGATTGAGCCCCAGCGTGACCAGGTACTCCGCCCGCAGGCCCTGCGTCAACAGCAGCTGCCAGCTGTAGGTTCCGGCGGCGGCCGGCCGGCCGTTCTCGTCCAGCCCGTCCCAGACCTCGACGCGACGGCCCGCCTCGCGCGGCGCCGCGTGCAGAAGTTCACGGACCACGCCCGCCTCGCTGCGAATGAGGATCGAGACCCGCCCCGCATCGGGCAACTCGTACCCAATCCCGACCTGCGCAACCGCCTCCCAGGCCCCCAGCACAAGCCCCAGAACGAGCGCAGAGGTCCTCATGAACCGAACCGCCCCGGCCGCCCCACGGCCCCGCCCGCCGGCAGGCCGCCCCCCACACCGCAACCGCGGCCCAGGCAACCCAGCCCTCACCGAGTCTGCAATCCGTGTCATGCCGGCGACTCCCGCGCCGCCTCCAGCATCGCCACAACGTTGGCGGGCGGAACGTTGGCTAGGATGTTGTGGACCTGCTGGAAGACAAACCCGCCGCCAGGGGCAAGAAGGCTGATCTGCTCGCGTACGTGCCGCCGGACCGCGTCCGGCGAGCCGTCGGGCAGCACGGTGCGGGTGTCGCAGCCGCCGCCCCAGAACGTCAGATCCCGCCCGAAGTCGCGCTTCAGCCCGGCCGCATCCATGCCGCGGCAGGAGATCTGCACCGGGTTGATGGCGTCCAGCCCCGCCTCGATGAGGTCGGGGAGAAGCTCACGCACGCCGCCGCAGCAGTGCAACATGACCTTGACGTCGGCAAGGCGCTTGGCCTGCCCCCACAGCCGCGCATGGCGGGGCTTGAAGAACTCACGGTACATCGCGGGGGACATCTGCGGCCCCGACTGCATCCCCAAGTCGTCGCCGAACACAATGACGTCAATGCTCGGCCCCACCGCCGCGAGGAACCCCTCGAGGTTGTGCAGGTGCAGTTCGAGCGCGTGGTCGAGGAAGTCATGGGCATGCGAGGGTTCGCCGGCCAGCAGCAGGAAGAAGTTGTCGTTGCGGTACAGGAACTGCCCCAGCTCAAGAAGATTGCCGCCGAACAGCCCGATGATCGCCCGCTCGCTGCGCCGACGCAGGTTTTGGGCGCCGTCGGCCAGCCGGCGCGGGCCGTCGTCGCCTTCGACCAGCGGGCCCGGCGGCGAGGCCACGCCCGTCCACATGGCCTCGGAGAAACTGCCGGCCAGGGCGCGGTAGTCGGGCGTCCCTTCGGCGAAGGGGTAGTGCGTCTGCTCGAAGTACAGGGCGCCGTCAGGCATCTGCGCAATCACCCGCCCGCTGCGCCGCGAACGCAGGATCCAGCGGCCCGCCTCGCGCTCGGGCAGGGCCCAGGCCGGCATCTGACAGGGGGTGCCGTCAGGCAACGTCCAGTCCGCCCAGCAGGCGTCGTCCAAGGCGAAGCCGCGGCCCAGTTCGAGCGTATCGACGCCAAAACGGTCGAGCACGTCGTCGTCCACAATCGCCAACTGCTGGATCGGATCGTAGACCCGTATGGGGCGGGCCGGCAGGCCCAGGAACGTGCGCAACCGGGCATAGGCGACGGCCGAGATGCCGGAGGAGCGATGCCCGGACAGGTCGATCGGCACCCGGTCCGGAACCTCGTGATTGAGCGCGGACAGTACGCGTTGGCGCGGCGTCATGACGGACTCCTGCTCAAGCCCCCGTTCGGCGGGGAGTTCACGGCCGCCCCCCCCCGCCACGCCCCACGGCGCGGCGACC
>MVZH01000319.1 GCA_002068325.1 Lentisphaerae bacterium ADurb.BinA184
TCTCAGCCCGTAGCATCCATCCGGGAGCCTGATCGCCTCCATCACCGCCGTCGGAAACGGAGGGCGACTGAGGCGGCTGGGCTTGGGAGTGCTTCAGTACGCGGACACGCAGCGCGTGCTGCCGCCGGTTACGGTGACGGGGGGATTCGCCGAGACCACCCCCCAGCCGTTCGTCTTCCAGGGGCTGGCCTACGACTTCACGCCGACACTCACGGACGACCTCACGGGCGCGGGCGACTTCATTGGTGTGGAGGCGGTGTCTACGCTGCTGTCGGGTGGGGTGGACGTTGTGGCGGGTGCTGGGCTGATGCGGATTGACGTGACGCTCGGCCCCGGCTGGGAACCCGGTGTCTACGGGGCGCGGATCACGTTTCTTGAGTTGTACGACGAGAACGACGAGCGGTTCACGATTGACGCGCTCACGGCGGGCACGGTCACGGTGGTACCGGAACCAGGGGCGGCGCTGCTGGCGAGTGCGGGCGGATTCTGGTTGTGGCGACGGCGGCGGCCAAGGCAGGCGCCGCCCGCGCGACGCGCGGGGCGTGGCGGATGACGTCCGTCCTCACTCGCGGCGCAGCAGCTCGCATTTGTGAATCGAGACGTCGCCGGCGAAGTCGGCGAGGATGGCGAAGCGGATGCGTTCGCCGCCGCCGAGGGGGCGCTCGATGGTGTCGGAAAGGCTCAGGCGGGAAGAGGAGGCGAACTTGCGGGCCTTGCTGCGGGCGAGGACGCGCTCGCCGCCCTCGGCCAGCTCCTCGATGATGGCGACCTCGACGGTGCCGCCGTCAAACCTCCGGGCGCGGAACTGGGCCTGCGCCCGGAAGCGCGACCCCGTGGGCGCCACCAGCGGGCGCGAGCGCACAACGAGGGCGCCGCGCGTCTCGGAGACCAGGCGGAAGCCGCGCGTGCCCCCGCCGGATTCACTGGTTACAACCTCTTCGACGGCAACATGTTGCCGGCGCGGCACGCCCAGCCAGACGCTCCAGCCGTTCAGGCGGTTTTCGGCCGCGACCGCCCCCACCGGCTCCGGCATTGCGAGCAGGTTCTCGCCGACCGGCCCCAGGTCGAGGAAGACGTCGCTGCCGGGCGCGGCCGCGAAGGTCACGCCCTCCTTGGCCAGGCGGTACTGGCGCCAGGCCAGGTAGCCGGCCAGCACCAGCAGCAGCGAGAGCGTCAGGGCCAGGAGGCCGACGCCGCGCCAGCGCCGGGCCGCCCGGGCGTACTGCTCGATGGTGGCGACCGAAGCCTTCTCCACCTCGTCCGCGGGCGGGCGGAAGGTGACCATCTCGCGCACGGCGGGGATGTGGCGGGAGGCGGCGACGTCGAGGAAATGGCTGGGGCCGGCGGGCAGTCCGGCGGCTTCGAGGTCGCGCCGGTAGCCGTCGACGTCGAAGGGAACCTGGCGGAAGAACACTGACCGGCGCTCGCTGTCCAGCAGGCAGTACGAGGCCAGCATGCCGCCGTCGCGGGGTTGTCCGACGGAGCCGACGTTGACGACGAAGCGCTTGCCTTCCTCGACGGCGAAGTCCTGCACGGGGGCTTCGCGCGGGACGCCGCTGGCGCCGATGACGAAGATGGCCGGCCGATGGGTGTGGCCGACGAAGCAGAGCGCCTCCGCGCAGGCCTGCCAGGTGGGGGCGGCGTCGGCGGGCGCGAACAGATAGCGGTAGCGGGCGGGGGCGCTGACCTCGGCGTGCGCGCAGCGGAAGCCGTTCCCTTCGAGGACGAGGGGGGCTTGGCGGAAGAAGGCGACGGCGCGGGCGTCGAGGCGGCCGCGGGTCCATTCGAGGATCCGGCGGGCGTCGGCGTTGAAGTGTTCCGGGGAGAGGCGGCCGCAGAGGGCGGCGTCGTGGTTGCCGAGCACGAGGTGTCGGACGTGGGTGTGGACGGAGGCGAGGACGTTGGCCGGCGCCGGCCCGTAGCCGACGACGTCGCCGAGGCAGATGATGTCGTTGGCGCCGTGCCCGCGGATGTCGGTCAGCACCGCCTGCCAGGCCTGGCGGTTCGCGTGCAGGTCGGACACGATGGCGTAGAGCATGTCCCCGGCCTTCTCCGACTCTCCCGCCCCGCACAGCGGCGCGCGGCACGGTCACCAATCATCCCATAGTTGTCTGGACTCGAAGACGTACCGGCGGAATCCGCCGGCTCCAGTGGAAAGGTCTGGACAATCAGGAGATGATCAGCCCTTCACGCCGTTCTGGAGTTTGCAGGCCTTGACCGTGTTCTGCATGAGCATGGCGATGGTCATGGGGCCGACGCCGCCGGGCACCGGGGTGATCCACGAGGCCACTTCGGCGACTTCGGCGTAGGCGACGTCGCCGACCAGCCGGTAGCCGCGCTTGGCGGCCGGGTCGTCGACGCGGTTGATGCCGACGTCGATGACGACGGCGCCCGGCTTCACCATGTCGGCCCGGAGGAATTCCGCCTTGCCGATGGCGGCGACGATGAGGTCGGCGCGGCGGCAGTGGTCTTTGATGTCGGGGGTGCGCGAGTGGCAGACGGTGACGGTGGCGTTGGCGCCGCGGGTTTTCTGGACGAGCAGCGCCATCATGGGCTTGCCGACGATGTTGGAGCGTCCGAGGATGACGGCGTGCTTGCCGGCGGGGTCGATGCCGGAGCGTTCGAGCAGGACCATGACGCCGTAGGGGGTGCAGGGGTAGAAGCCGTCGGTGTCGCCGATCAGCATCTTGCCGACGTTGTAGGGATGGAAGCAGTCGACGTCCTTCTTCGGGTCGATGCGGAGGGTGATTTCGCGTTCATCAATCTGGGGGGGCGGCGGTGACTGCACGAGGATGCCGTGGACGCGGGGGTCGCGGTTGAGGGCATCGATGCGGGCCAGCAGCTCGGCCTGCGTGGTGGTGGCGGGCATCTCGATTTTCTGGGAAAGGAAGCCCAGTTCGCGGGCGCGTTTCTCCTTCATGCCGACGTAGACTTGGGAGGCGGGGTCGTGGCCGACGATGATGACGGTCAGGCCGGGTTGCAGGCCGTGCCGGTCGCGGAGGGCCTGGGTTTCGGCGGCCGTATCGGCATGCACCTGGGCCGCGATCTTGTTGCCATCGATGATCTGAGCTGCCATCGCGCATCGTCTCCTGGTTGGGGCTACAGAAAGCGCACGAAGCGGTTGTGGGCGTCGACCAGCAGCGACTTGGGTTCGAGGGGATGGTCGCTGAGTTCGAAGCCCAGGATGATGACCTCTTCGCCCTTGCCGATGAGGTGGGCGGCGGCGCCGTTCATGCAGATGACGCCGGAGTGTTTTTCGCCGACCATGACGTAGGTTTCGAGGCGGGCGCCGCTGGTGTTGCTGACCACGAGGACGCGCTCGCCCGGCCACAGGCCGGCGCGTTCGATCAGTTCGGCGTCAATGGTGATGCTGCCGACGTAGTGCACGTTGGCGTCGGTCACCGTCGCCTTGTGGATTTTGCTTCTCAGCACCCATCTCATCAGGCCGGCGCGCCTTTCTGGCGGCGGGGTTTCCGCGGGGGTTCCGCGGCCACGCCCCCCGGCCGCGGCGCCTTCAGGGGCGCGCCACGGCTGGCAAGTCGGTAACATAGCCCGGCCGGCCGGCCCCCTCAAGTCCGGCGCCGGAAGGTCAGCCAGCGTCGCAGGGTTCCACCGACGGCCTTTCCACCCTGTCCGGCGCGGGTCATCCAGCGTCGCGCCCAGGCGAACTCCAGCCCGAGGATCGCCAGGCCCCCGAGGATGACGGCCAGCGCCGGCCCCGGCGTCACCAGCAGGACGATGCCGATCAGCACCACCGTGCCGCCCATCACGGCGACGACAACACGGCGGCTGACCCGCCAGGTGCTGTGAAGCCATCGTGGTCCCACGGCGGTCTCCCGGCTGCGGGCAGGTTGGCGCATTGGCCGGCGCCGGCGGCCTGGCGGCGGGCCCTGCCGCACTCGTCGCCAGGGTGCGCCTTGCGCTCAGCTCCCGACGGGTGTGACGCGGTAGACCCGGCGTGCGGCGGCGGTGAGGACGGCGGTTCGCTCGGTGCGGCCGGCGAGCACATCCTCGACGGCGCAGCATCCGTCGAGCGACAGTTCGAGGTCATGGAATGCCCACAGGATCTGAACCTTCCCGG
>MVZH01000320.1 GCA_002068325.1 Lentisphaerae bacterium ADurb.BinA184
CGCCCTGGCCGTTGACGTGGTGGATCCGGCCATGCTGGCAGGGCTGCGCGACAGCGTGTGCTTCTCCGAGAGTTTCGAGGCGGTCCGTGACGGCGACATCGGCACCCTGACCGAAGGCCTGGTTGGCAAGGCTTACGCGACGGCGGGCAGCTACACAATTGATGTGGCGACGGTCCTGCCCCAGGGCGCCGGCGCCATCGGGTGGTGGGCGCGGCATGATTTCGACTCCACGGCGGGTGCCTCCCTGCTGTCGCTGAACCGGGGCAGCGCCCTCTACCTGAACTTCATCGGCACCAGTTCCTCGGACTACCGGCACACGGAGATCGGGCAGTTCTGGTGCAGGCTGTTCGGGGCTGAGTTCGCGCGCTACCCCGGCACAGTGAAACCACAGACCTGGCACCATTTCGTCCTCACCTGGGAAGGGGACGAGATGACGGCGTACTTCGACGGCGGCCTGTGCAGCAGCGCCCGCGGCCGCGGCGGCGCGACGTTCTCCTCCATGGGCGTCAAGACCCTGACCCTCGGCAATCCGTACGTGGACCCCGCCAAGGCCCCCGACCGGGTGACGCGGTTTGACGAACTCCGCATCTACAACCGTGCGTTGACCGCTGCGGAAGTCCGTGCCTACGTCATGGCCTTCCGGCAGGGCGGCGCCGTGCGGGAGATGGCCGTCGCGGTGGGCGCGGCACCGGCGGCCCGTGACACCCTCGGCCTGCGGGCAGCCTACCGCCTTTCAGACTCCACCATCCAGGTTTACGGCGACCTGGCGATCCTGGCCGCGCAGGAGCGTGTCGAGGTTCGTTTGCGGGTGGCTGATGACAAGGGGGAGACGATCTGCGAACAGCACTGCCCCGGTGTCGCCCCGCAGACGCCCTTCCATGTGAGCCTTCCCGTGCCGCCTCTTGCCGACGGCGGCTACACCGTCGATCTCGGGGTCGCCGGCAGGACGGTTCGCGCCTCGTTTGACCGCCGCCGCGAGGAGTGGGAGGACAACCGCCTCGGCGTGACGGACAAGGCCATCTCGCCATGGACGCCGCTCACCGTCGCGCGCAAGTGGCCTCTTGGCGCGGGCCGGACGGCGGCCTGCTGGGGGCGGGAATACACGTTTGGCGACCTGGGGCTGCCCGAGGCGATCCGCTCGACGCAGCCCGAGCCGACGCGGGGCGAGGCGACCGTTGACTTGCTGGCCGGGCCCGTCAGCCTGCGGATCGAGGGGCTGGCCGGCCCGATCAAGGTCTCCGGGAAGACGCCCAGGCTGCGCCAGGAGAGCGAAGCCTCCGTGGGCGTCGTTGCGGAGGGCAAAGCCGGGGCGCTGAGGATCCGGACGACCGGGACGCTCGAGTACGACGGCTTCTACACGTTCACCGTCCGGGTCGAACCTCGGCAACCCGTCGAGGTGCGTTCCATCCGCCTGGAGGTCGCGCTGCCGGACCACCTGGCCTGCCTCTTCAATGCGAGCGGGGAGGGCATGCGCGGGAACAAGGCCTTCCTTGACCTGGAGGGCCTGCCGGACGGGGTGCTCTGGGACTCGATCGAGAGCAACGTGGTCAATGACGGGGCGGGGCAGAAGCGCGTGCGGGTCCGCCGCGACGAGGACATCGGCAACTTCTACCCGCACCTCTGGCTGGGGGATGACGATCGCGGCTTGGCCTTCATGGGCGACAGCACGCGCGGCTGGGTGCTCGACGAGGGCAGGCCCTGCCAGGATCTGATCCGCGAGGCCGGCCGCACCGTGCTGCGGCTGCACCTCGTCAACACGGCGGTGACGCTGCATGATCCCGTCGAGGCCGTCCTCTCGCTCCAGGCGACGCCGGTGCGGCCCCGCCCGGCCGGCGGCAGCTGGCGGAACGTCGAGTGGTACGGCTGGGGCCATTTCGATGAAGCCGTGCTCTGGCACAACTGCTTTCAGCCGTACAAGGACGGCGGGCTGCCGGCCAAGAATGGTCCCTGGTACCGCACCCCCGAGGCCAAGGAGCGGAACCTCTGGTGGCGCTACTTCTGTTTCCAGACCCATCGCGTGAGTGTCGAGGATCCGGAGTATGGCGACGCCATCCGGCGCCACGCCGACGAGTGGGGCGCGGGGCTGCATGTGCCGTCGCACCGCGACTACCTGCTGTGGGCCTACCGGCAGTGGCACGACATCGCCAGCCTCGACGGCATCTACTACGACAACACCTACGCCAGCCCGACCACGGCGCTGGGTTCCGGCCTGGCCTGGCGCGACGCCTCAGGCAAGGTGCACGGCTCATTCAACACCTTCGGCGACCGCGAGTTGATGAAACGTGTCCGCAGCTATTTCCTCGAACAGGGGCCGGCCCCGGTTCTGAAGGTGCACATCACCGACGCGCCGATCGTCGGCTACCTTGGCTTCGCCGACTTCTGGCTCGATGGCGAGAACGGCGGTTACCTGACGGCCGCGCAGGAGCAGCGGGCCGCCCGCGAGGGGAATCAGGTCTGGGATTTCGTGGACCGCTGGTACAGCCGGACCGGCCTCACCAACCTGCGCATCACCCTGGGCCGCCAGTGGGGCACGATCCCGCAGTACCTCTACGCGTGGGGGGCTGAGCCGACCCAGGCCATGCTCGGGATGTTCGACCTCGACAATGGCCTGTGGCGGATGAACGGCGTCGCGGACGGCTTCGGCCTCGCCGAGGCCGATGTCGAATTCATCCCCTACTGGAGTCCCCGGCGGCCGGTGGTCGTCACGGCGGGCGGGCCGGATGTCTTTGCGACGGCCTGGCGACGCCCGGGGCGGGCCCGGATTCTCCTGAGCAATCTCTCGGCTGAGCGAAGGTGGGTCAGCGCAAGGCTGGACTTGGCCGGGCTCGGCCTGCCGGCCGACGCCGCGGCGGTTGACGGCCAGAGCGGAGAGCCCATCGAGTATGCGTCGCGCGAGGGGGAGTTGCGTGGCGTCTTGGTCAATGCGCACGGGTACCGCGTGGTGGTGCTGCCGTCGTCTGCGGTCGCCGCTGTGCCCGTGGCGCCGCCGGCACCGGTTCTGCCGCCGGAGGCGCGCATCGCCCGCCTCTGCGATGACTTCGCCAGCCTGTCGCCCGAATGGCAGCCGAAAGCGCCGCCGGACAACGCCGGCCGTGTCGGGCTGTGGGACCGGATGCTCAGCTTCTCCGGGGCCGAGGGACAGGTCGTGACCCGGGCCTTCAACGAGGACAACTGCTCCGCGCAGGTCAGGATCATGAGCCAGGGCGGTTACTGGGACGGCGGGCCGTCGCTGATGCTGTACTGGCGCAAGGACTCCTACGCGATGGTCACGGCGGGGGGCCGGTTGCCGATGCCCGACGGGCCGAAGATCCAGGCGACAGCGGTGGCCGGCGGGAAACGGCTGGGCACGCAAGTCGGCCCGGCGGCCGGGGCCGCCACGTGGGTGAAGATCCGGCTCCTGCCAGAGGCGATCGCGTTCAGCTACTCGACGGACGCCCAGTCGTGGATCGAGCTGAACCGCCTGCCGCGCCGCGGGCTCGAAGGCGCGCCCAGCCTGCTGCTGCTCGGAACCCCGATGCCCGGCGCCGAGTTCGGTGTCGGCAAAGGCCGTGGCGACGGCACCGCGTTCTTCGCCGATCTCGTCACTGGTCGTGAATGATTGCCGCAGGGGAGACCGCCGGCCCCCGCCGCCTCACGTGCGAACCGCCGCCGAACTTTGCTCGGGCGCCACCGATCCTCCAGGAGTGGAACCCCCATGACGTCAGAAGGCAATGCCTGCGTCTGCCCGGAACTTGAGGCCCTGATCGTTGCCGGGCGCGCGATGAGCTTCCGGTGCGGCACACAGGCCGCGCCCGAGGGCTGGGCGCGCACCATCAGCGGGACTGCCCGCGCGGACGGGATCGGCCAGACTCGCATCGCCTGGAAGGCACCGGGCGCCCGCGGCCTCAGGGCGACACTCGAGCTGTTGCGCTTCCCGGATTCGCCGGCCTACGAATGGGTTGTCTTCTTCGAGCAGGACGCGCAGTCAGGCGGGCCGGTGCTGACCGAGGTCTGCTCGCTGGACGTCACACTTCCCGTGGCTGACGGGGCGAGGCTGAGCTATGCCCGCGGCGG
>MVZH01000321.1 GCA_002068325.1 Lentisphaerae bacterium ADurb.BinA184
CCTCCAGCATGGCAGTTGACGGGCCCTCTCGGCGGCGATGGAGGGCGGACCTCCGTGTCCGCCAGGTCATACGCGGAGACACGGTCTGCCGTGGCCGAACCCGGACGACACGGAGGTCGTCCCTCCAGCATGGCAGTTGACGGGCCCTCTCGGCGGCGATGGAGGGCGGACCTCCGTGTCCGCCAGGTCATACGCGCAGACACGGTCTGCCGTGGCCGAACCCGGACGACACGGAGGTCGTCCCTCCAGCCCGGCAGACAACAGTCCGTGTCGGCGCCAATGAAGGGCCGGGTTCCGTCCCGGCCACTCATGCCAGGGCTCTGCAAGCGGCTCGGGTGGGTATATGACTTGCCAGGGCTTGGCAGGCCGGTGGAGGCCGGGCGGCCCAGGGAGGCGGGTATCAGAGGGGAAAAGGGGTGGTGGTAGGGGATGGATTCGAACCATCGAAGGCATAAGCCAGTAGATTTACAGTCTACCCCGTTTGGCCGCTTCGGTACCCTACCACGGGAGAACAGGCGGCACCGCCCAATCCGGCGGAACCCATAATCTAAACCGGCTTGGGCCAACTGCAAGCCCGCATCCAGGAACCGCCCTGCCGCCGTCATCGGCCGGGCCGCCGCAAACGCCCCCCTCGCCGTCCACAGTCCAAGACCCAGGGCACGCCCGCCCGGAAAGCTGCCACACCCCATGCCGACCACCGCCTCGACCCCCGTGGCCCCCCGCGCCGAAATCGTCCGTTTCCTCGACGACCTGCTCCGCCCGCCGCCGGCCTGCGAGGACAGTTCGCGCAATGGCCTCCAAGTCGAGGGCCGCCCGGAGGTGCGTAGGATCGCCTTCGGCGTCGATGCCTGCCAGGCGTTGTTCGACGCCGCGGTTGCGGAGTCCGCAGATTTCGTGGTCGTACATCACGGCCTGATCTGGGGGGGCGGCCTGCGCGACGTGGCCGGGATCAACGCGCGCCGGCTCGGGACGTTGCTGGGCCACGGGATTTCGCTCTACGCCTCGCACCTGCCGCTGGACATGCACCCGGAGGTCGGGCACAACGCCGAGATCGCCCGCCGCCTCGACCTGCGCGGCCGCCAGCCGTTCTTCGAGTACGGCGGCGTGCCCATCGGCTGCCAGGGTGAGCTACCGACGCCGCACTCGCTGCCGGAGCTGCGGGCGCTGGTGGAACGGCACCTGCGCACTGAGACGCGCGCCCTCCCCTTCGGCCCGGACACCGTGCGGCGGGTCGGCATCGTCTCCGGCGGCGGCGGCGATGCCATCGCGGCGGCGGCCGAGGCCGGCCTCGACGGCCTGATCACGGGGGAGGTCGGCCACGCCAACTACCACGTCGCCCGCGAGAACCGCCTCCACGTCATCGCCGCCGGACACTACCGCAGCGAAATCCCCGGCCTCGAATGCCTGATGGCGCGGCTGCGCGAGCGCTTCGGCGTCGCCGGCGTCTTCCTCGACCTGCCCACGGGCTGCTGACCCGCCCGCGCGCCGCGCCGGGCTTTCATCGGAGCGGTCTCCCCGGTATATTACCCGGAACTCGCGGCGCCGCCGCCGAAACCGGACGCACACACACGGTTGAATCCGACTCCGCCCATTTCTGACCGGCCAATCCGGCTCTATTTCCTCGGCTCCGGGGACATCGGCGTCGCCACCCTGGAGACGCTCACCCGCGCCGCGGCCGTGCGGGTCATCGGCGTCGGCACCCAGCCCGACCGTCCGAGCGGCCGGCATCAGCGCCTGCACGCCACCGCCATCGCGGTTGCGGCGGGCCGGCACGGGCTACCGGTTGACAAGCCGGCCAGCGTCAATGCCCCCGAGTTCATCGAGCGGCTCCATGGGCTGGGGCCGGACGTGATCCTGGTGGTCTCCTTCGGGCAGATTCTGAAGCCGCCGCTGCTTGGTGCGGCGCCGTTCGGGTGTCTGAACATCCATGCTTCGCTGCTGCCGCGGCACCGGGGGGCGGCGCCGGTGCATGCCGCCATCCTGGCCGGCGACGCCGAGACCGGGGTGACGCTGATGCAGATGGATGCGGGCGTGGACACCGGGCCGGTCTACCGCGCGGCCCGCGAGCCCCTCACCGGCCGCGAAACCACCCCCGACCTCGAGCAGCGCCTCGGCCGCCTGGCCGCCCGGCACGCCGTGGAGTGGGTGCTGGGGGTGTGCCGTGACGGCTGGCAGGCCAGCCCGCAGTCCGCCGGGGCCAGCTATGCCCGCAAGGTCCGCAAGGACGACGCCCGCGTGGACTGGCGGCTGCCGGCCGCCGTGATCGAACGCCAGATCCGCGCCTACCTGCCGTGGCCGCGCTGCTGGTTCATGCTGGCCGGCGACGCCGGTGAGCGGCGCATTCAGGTTGTGGCGGCAACCGTGGTCCCGGACGCCGGGGCCCCCGGCGGCGTGCTGCGGGCCGACAATGACGGCTGGGTCGTGGCCTGCGGCGGGCAGTCCCTCCGGCTCGACCGCGTCATCCCCGAGGGCCGCGGCGAGATGCCGGCGGCCGATTTCCTGCGGGGCACGCGTGTCGGCCCGGGCGGCGGGGCCGTCAAGTGAAAACGGAGTGCCATGAGACAATTTCTGATCAATGACGAGGGGCTGGAGACGCGGGTGGCGCTGGTCGAGGACCGCCGCCTCGAGGAGTACTTCATCGAGCGCAACGACGAGGACCGCCTGGTCGGCTCGATCTACAAGGCGGTCATCCGCAACCTCGAACCCTCGCTGCAGGCCGCCTTCGTTGATATCGGGGCCGAGAAGAACGCCTTCCTCCACTACTGGGACATGTTCCCGGACGACGAGAGCCGTCTGAACGAGGACGACGACAGCGCGCAGCGCGTCTCGCGCCGCAAGCGCTACACCAACGAGCAGATCGCCAAGCGCTTCCCGCCCGGGTCGGAGATCATCGTCCAGGTGACCAAGAGCCCGATCGGCACCAAGGGGCCGCGCGTCTCGGCCAGCCTCAGCGTGCCCGGGCGCTACCTGGTGATGATGCCCGGGTGCCGCCTGCGCGGCGTCTCGCGCAAGATCGGCGACGCCAAGGAGCGTCTGCGGCTGAAGGCGATCCTGGACCGGCTGCCGCTGCCGCAGGACATCGGCCTGATCGTACGCACCATCGGGGCCGGGGCCTCCAAGAGCGCCTTCGTCCGCGACCTGCGCGGCCTGCTGGACATCTGGCAGGATCTGCAGTCCAACATCCGCGACCTGAAGGCCCCGGCCTGCGTCTACCAGGAGCCCGACCTGATCGAGCGGATCGTCCGCGACTGGCTCACCGAGGACATCGACCGCGTGATGATCGACGACGCCGACGACTACGAGCGCATCCGCGCCGTGGCCGGCCGCATCTCGCGCCGCGCCAAGGGCGTGATCGCCCACTACGACGGTCAGCTCCCCATCTTCGAGCACTACGGCGTGGCGCGGCAGTTGGACGAGGCCTTCCGGCGCAAGGTCACCCTCAAGTCAGGTGGCTACCTGGTGATCGACGAGACCGAGGCGATGATCGCCATCGACGTGAATACCGGCCGCCACCGCGGCAAGGGGTCGCAGGAGGACGCGATCCTGGAGGTGAACCTCGAGGCGGTCGACGAGGTCGCGCGGCAGCTCCGCCTGCGCAACATCGGCGGCCTCGTGGTGGTGGACCTCATCGACATGAAGTCGCGCCGACACCAGGCCGCCGTCTACAAGGCGATGAAGGCCGCCCTCAAGCGCGACCGCGCCCGCACCAATGTGCTGGCGATTTCCGAACTGGGGCTGATGGAGATGACGCGGCAGCGCCAGGAGGAGAGCATCCTCTCGCAGACCTACGTCGACTGCCCCTATTGCAAGGGGCACGGCGTGATCAAGTCGCCGCTGTCGCTCAGCGTCGACATCCAGCGCCAGATCGCCGCGGTGATGCGCAAGAACCGCAAGGAGAACAACCTCCCTACGGCTGGATTGAAATACGCAAACATCCCATTATAGTCATCGGTGCATACCACCGCTATATTCTACCTCTTCCTCCTGATACTGTTC
>MVZH01000322.1 GCA_002068325.1 Lentisphaerae bacterium ADurb.BinA184
GTGTAGTGCACCCGGACATGCCGGTACAGCAGGGCAGCCGCCGCGAACAGCGCCAACGCCAAGATGACCAGGGCCAGGCAGCCGCCGCCGACGCAACCGCAACCCCTGCGCTTCTCCGGCGGGGCGCTGTGCTTCTGTTTGAGCCGGTCAACGCGACTGCCCATGGCGAGAACTCCATGCAGACGGGGGCTGACACAATGGAGGTGCTTGCGCAACCCCCGCGGACGACAACGGCTTCGTGCGATGGAGGCCGGACCTCCGTGTCCGCCAGGTCGTACCCGAAGCCCCGGTCTGCCGCCGCGGAACTGCCGATGGCCAAGATTCCATGCAGACAGGGACTGACAGAATATATTGGCCCCGGTCGCCTTGGCCAGTGCCACGGCGGCCAGCCACCGAGGCGGGAGACCCCCCCATGAGCACCCGACACGCAGTCCTGACCCCCGAAGCCCCCGCGGCCATCGGCCCCTACTCGCAGGCGGTCAAGGCCGGCGGCACCGTCTACGTCAGCGGCCAGCTCGGCGTGGATCCCGCCACCGGCGGCTTCGCCGGGTTGGACGCGGCCGCGCAGACGCGCCGGGCGCTCATGAACCTGAGCGCGGTTCTGCAGGCCGCCGGCAGCGGGCTGGACGAGGTGGTGAAGGTCACGGTCTACCTGGCTGACATGGAGGCCTTCGGCGAGGTCAACCGCGTCTATGCCGAGTTCTTCCGGCCGCCGTTCCCGGCGCGGGCCTGCATCCAGGCGGCACGGCTGCCCAAGAGTGCGCTGGTCGAAATCGAGGCGGTGGCCGTGGGCCGGGCCTGAACGGGCGCGGCCGGTCCAGCGTCGCGTGCCCCGCCCGGCAACCGCAGTTTGAAGCCGGCGGGATTCCGGCTACACTACACACGTTCGCGCCGCCTGCGGTTCGGGGCGGCTGGCTTGCAGGTGGAGGAGCCGTCCAATGGGCGATCCAGTCATGGTGGTCAGCACGGTCTCCGACGACCCCTTCGGCATTGACGTGGCCCACTTCATGGGGCAGACCGCGGAGGTCCCCGACCTCATCGGGCTGAAGGTGTTCGCCAACACCGAGTTCTGCCCACGGTTCATCAGCGACGAGCGCGACGTCGAGAACATCGGCCAGCGCCTGACCGGCCAGGCCGTGGTGATCGTCTCCACCTGCTGCGGCCAGAACACGCGCAACTGCCTGGCCATGCGAAACTGCCTCGTCGCCCGCGCCGCCAAGGACAACGGGGCCGCCAGCGTCTGGCTGGTCGAACCCGACCTGTTCTACAGCGCCCAGGACCGCGGCCCCCGGCCCGACCAAGGCCACGTGGACTTCGAGCGCACCGTCGAGGACTACAAGAAGTTCGACGGGCAGGCCTTCTCCGCCCGCCTCTACGCCGAACTGCTGCGCACCAGCGGCGTGGACGGCGTGATCACGGTGCACAACCACTCACTGTCCGTGCAGCGGCTCTACTCCCAGCTCTTCGAGGGCCGCTTCCACAACCTCTCCCCGGCCGGGCTGTTCTGCAACTACCTGCTGCGGCAGAACGTCCTGCAGTCGGTCGGCCGCGCCAGCGGCGTCGCCCTCTGCGCCCCCGACGGCGGGGCGGCGGGGTTTGTGCGCACCATCCACGAGGCCATCCGCAACGCCTCGGCCGGGCTGTTGCTGCCGCCCGCCGTCGGCCTGCTCCTCATGGCCAAGGACCGCAAGGGCGAGCGCAACGTCCACGTCCACCCCTCCCCCGACTCGCCCCTGCAGATGGGGGACATCGAGAACCGCGACGTCATCGTCTTCGACGACATGGTGCGGACCGGGCATACCATCGTCGAATGCTGCCGCCTGCTCAAGGAGGCCGGCGCCCGCACCGTCACCTTCGTCGTCACCCACTTCAACTCGTCGGAGGAGGTGAAGGCGAACCTCAACAGCCCGGCCATTGACGAGATCGTCACCACCAACACCCTGCCGTCCGTGCTCAACCGCGACATGCAGGGCCGCCTGCGCAAGAAGATGCTGGTGCTGAAGATCGAGAAATGGATCGCCCGCGACCTCGCCGAGACGCTGGGCGTCAGCCCCGGCCCCCACTGCGTGCCGCCGTACTACACCATTGACATGTCATCGAAGAACCCGCGCGCCCAGCAGGCGCTCTGACCTCGCCGCCGCGCTCATCCCGCACACCTGCCCAGCTCCACCGACCGGTCGCGCGCGGCGCGCAGCACCTCGGCCACCAGGGCGGGGAAGCCGGCCCGGTCGAGAACCGCCAGCCCGGCGGCGGTCGTGCCCCCCGGCGAGGTGACGGCCACTCGCAGCTGCTCCGGCGTGCCCAGGCCGCGCCGAACCATCTCCGCCGCCCCGGCCAGGGTCTGCGCCGCCAGCTGCAACGCGGCCTCGGGCGGCAGGCCGAGGGCCACCGCCCCGGCGGTCAGCGCGCGGATCATCTCGAAGGCGTAGGCCGGGCCGCTGCCGCTGAGTGCGGTGACGGCATCCAGCCTCTCCTCAGGCATTTCGAGCGCCAGCCCGACCGCCCCGAACATCCTCCCGACCAGGCGGCGGTCCGCCTCGTCCACCCCGGCCGCGGCGGCGAAGACCGACGCGCCCATGCCCACCACGACCGGGGTGTTGGGCATCACCCGCACCAGGCGGTCGTGCCCGACCCAAGCCGCCAGCCGGACCAGCGGAATGCCGGCCGCGATCGAGACGACCAGCCGGCCGCCGCAGAACTCCCGCAGGCCGGCCACCGCGGCCGCCGCCACCTGTGGTTTCACTGCCACCACCAGCACATCCACCGCACGCGCCATCGCCGCCGCGTCCGCCGAGCAGGCGACGCCGGTCGCCTCCGTGAAAGCCTGTCGGGCGGCGGCGGCGACGTCCGCGGCCAGCAGATCCGCCGGGGCGCAGACGCCCTTGTCCACCAACCCCTTCGCCAAGGCCGTGGCCATCTTGCCCGCCCCGAGGAAACCAATCTTCATGCGCGGATCCGTCCTTGCTGTGCGCGACGACGCGTCCATCGCGCAGCCTGTCTGCCGCCAACATAGCCGGTGTCCGCCGGAAATCTTCTGGCCTGCGGGCCGCTCGGGATCGTGCCTGTGCCCGGCCCGCGCCGGACGGACGGTGCCCGCGGGCGGGCGGCCCGCTCGGCCGGCGTCGCCCTTGCACCTGCCGATCGCCGTGCTATCTTACGCCTTCCCCCGCCATGTGGGGCTGTAGCTCAGTTGGCTAGAGCGGTACGTTCGCAACGTATAGGTCACGGGTTCGACTCCCGTCAGCTCCACCACTCCCCCTCTGTAAAGTCCCGCACCGGCTTGGTCTGTCCTTCATTTCCGACGCCAGATAACCAAACAAATAGCCAAACAGCTGTTCCCCTCTAGAAACAGGGGTGGAATGGGCGTGTTTGCGGCGGCAGGACGACGCCTGTTTGGTTCCATGGCAGGATTCCATCGGGCCGCAGCCGGTCGCGGGCAGGCGGCGCCGGGGCCTCGGCCCTGTTTGGTTATCTGTTTGGCTATCCGGGGGCGGCCCGGCCTGGAGGTGGCGCCCGCCCTGTTCAGATGCTCCCTCCCCGCCATGCCGGTGGTGCGCGCGTCGGTTCCGAGGACAGTCTACCGGCCATGACTTACGTGCAAGTCAGCCGGCCGCACCGACTCTTACCCGTTCGGCCACGCTGGCGGCCAGCCCGGTTTCAGAAAGGGGGTCGGGAGTCTCAGCCCCGTAGATTTTTGCCCCGACCCGCCGGCCTGCGCAGTTCCCCACACACCACTTATCCCGGGCCTATGCCGTCGGCGTTTTGGGGGTCTGACAGCCTGCCCGTTCCAGGCTCAGGGCGAGGAGGGATTCCAGAATCCTCTCGTCGGTCATGCCGGAATCCCAGCCGTAGGCGGCGAAGACGGCGGCGTCGAGGCGGCGATGTATGTTGTCCAGCCAGGCGGGCCGCTGGTTGTAGAGGTTGGTGAGGGTGCGCTTGGCCAGCAGCTTGGCGGCGGCCTCGTCGCGGGGGACGGTGCGGGGGTACTTGACC
>MVZH01000323.1 GCA_002068325.1 Lentisphaerae bacterium ADurb.BinA184
CCAGGAGCCGCCGTTGTCAATTGAGTAGTAGATGGCGCAGTCGGTGGTGCTGACCGGCCCCTCGTAGGTCCAGGTCACGGTGTAGGGATTGCCTGCCAGCAGGCGTTCGCCGCCGTTGGGGTAGGTGACGGTGAAGGCCGGCAGGACCACGGCGTAATCGGCGTCGGAGCTGTCGTAGAACATGTCCGGCTCGTTGGTCGCCAGCACCCGCACCCGGGCCTGGGCCGAGTTGGCCTCGGCGGGGATTTCCCACGGGTAGGTGTAGACGCCGCCCACCGGCGCCAGCGCCAGGTTGGTCACGATGTCGGTCCACCCGGCGCCGCCGTCGGTCGAATACTGAAGGGTCCAGCGGTTGTCCGGGGTGTAGCCGGCGTCCCAGGCCGCCGTCCAGGTGAGGTCGTGGATGGTCCCTGCATACCAGGACTCGCCGCCGTTGGGGCTGGTCAGGGTGACCACGCCGGGCGCGTAGGTGAGCCGCACGGCATCCAGCTGCACAAGCTGGGCGCCGTCGGATTCCAGGTAGGCCTTGAAATAGAACTTGTCGCCCGGCGCCAGCCCCGCCTGCTGGTAGAACTTCGAGATGTTGAGATTGACTTCATCAACCGTATTCGATTCAAGCGCCCCCAGCGACGTCTGCTCCCAGGCTGAATGCGCGTTGCTCCAGTGATACCACCACGTCCCGTCCTTGCTGATCTGATAGCGCACGGCGCCGCGGTTGTCCGCCCCCAGCACCTGCGAGAATTCGAGCAGGTGTCCGAGATAGGGCTGGGCGCTGGCCGCGGTGGGGGTCAGGTAAGGGTACGTGACCGAGTAGCTGCCTTGGCCGAACTCAACGCCACGCAGGATCGGCGAGGCGGCGAAGGTGTCCGTGTCGAAGTACGCGCGCAGGCGGATGCGGTCGGAGGCGTCCGGCAGATGCAGGTCAACCGGGGTCTGGGAAATAAAGGCCCCGGCATTCCCGCGCTCGTCCGTCCAGGTGGCGCCGCCGTCGACCGAGATCTGCACCCGCAGGTTCTGGGCGCCGCGCAGATAGAGGTCCTCGGCCTCGGCGGCGCTCAGCACCCGCCGGAACACGGCAACTTCATCCAGCCGGCCGCCCAGCGGCATCCGCATCTCGAAATCCTGGGTGCTGGTGGTGACAATCGGCCCGCCGCCAGTCTGCTGGAGGCTGACCGGACGTCCGTTGCAGTAGGTGGCGAGGGCCCCGGTCCGGCCGTCATAGGTGAAGACAAGGTGATTCCAGGTGTTGGCGCAGAGGTCGGCGCCCACCGTCACCGTGCCGGCCCCGCGGAGCGTCGCAGACTGATCCAGAATCTGCAGCCCCAGGGTGGTCGAGCCGAACAGGCGCACCCGGTACGGCGAGCTGGCGCCGCCGGTGCGGCCGACAAATGTGCCGTCGGCCACGGTGTAGGCGCCGGTGGGGTAGGCCCAGAACGCCAGCGTCAGGCTGGACGGGTTGAGACGGCTGCTGTCGGCAACTGTGACGGCCTGCCCCGCGACCGTGAACCCAAGGGCCGTCCCAATCTGCCCAGGCTGGGAATACTGGGAGCCGGTGTAGGCGCCGTCGTTCCCGGCAACGCTGTCGACGATGGCGCCCGACGCGTCGTCCAGGTGCCAAAGCCCGGCCAGGCCATGGTGGCCATACTGATCGATGAAAAGACGCGCGACCTCGCCGTCCGCCAGGTCGCGACCGAAAAGGAAAGCCTCATCGATACGGCCGGCCCAGGTGTCTGCATTCTGGCCATCGCGGGCGATGAAGAAGTTGGCGGCCGGCGTCACCGTTGCCGGCACACTGGCGGCGGTCTCGGCCTCGGGACGCCCGTCCACGTAAAGGGTGGCCCGGCTGCCAGGCTTGATCACCCCGCAGACGTGATGCCAGGCGCCGTCGCTGAGCCGCGTGCTCCCGGTCAGCGTCCCCCCGCCGCCGGCGCCCGTGAACGCAAACACCGGCAGCCCCGCCGCCGTCGTGCGCAGCGTGTAGTACTCGCCGCCGGACTGATAGTTCGAGAGGATGCCGGCAACCTTGGCCGCCGTGGCCGTATCCCAGCACACCCAGGCGCCGAAGGCGACCCCGCCGACGGCGAACGTGGCGTCGTTGCCCACCTGCACCCAGCCGCCGGCGAAACTGCCGCAGCCATCCCCCACCAGGCTGTCTGTCGAGATGCTGGCGGCCCCGGAAGGGGTTCCTGCCTTCGACTGAATCCGGTCGTCGAAACCGACGTCCATGTCCCAGGCCAGGCGGATGCCGGCGGCCTCGGCCGAAATCGCCCCGCCCGGGGTGCCGGCATCCAGGCCCTTGCCGTAGCCGGGCACCCCCTCGCCCCAGGCCAGCGTGATCCAGCCGACCGGCTGCGGCGCCGTGAAATCGGCGGATTCGTAGACGCCGGTGACGTTGGTCAGGAAACGGGGCCCCGTGGCCGCATGGGCCAGGACTTCCTCGTGCGGCAGGGCGCGGTTGTAGATGGCAAACTCGTCAATCAGGCCGTTCCAGTGGCCGACGTAGGCATTCGCGTAGCTGGCCCCGATGAGCAGCCACGGGGTCACCGTGCTGAAGTCGGTGACCCCGCCAAGGTCCAGCGGACCGCCGAGCAGTTGCCCGTCGAGGAAGACCCGGACAACCTGTCCGCTCCGGGTCATGGCCAGGTGATGCCACTTGCCGTCGTTGCAGCCCGAACCGAACGTCCGCAGGCCCGCCCCGTCAATTTCCAGAAGCACGGCGCCGTCGGCGCCCTGGATGCCGAGGCGGAGACGCTGTGTCCCCGTGAAGAAGTTCCCGCGGCCCACGACATACTGGTCCCCCGCGGCCGAGGTCAGAAACCAGCTCTCGATGGAGAAGTCGCCCGCGCCGAAGCCGGGGATTCCCGTGGGCACGTTCTGTACGCGGAGCTGGTCGTCAACCCCATCCAGGCTGGCGGCGTGGCTGCCCACCCGCGCGGACACGCTGAAGCCCGGCCCCCCCTCGACCAGCAGTGCGCCGGCCGGCGGCGGATCGAGTGTCCCTTTGAAGTCCTCCCAGGTGTTGTTGAAATGCCAGCCGGCGACCAGGGCGGGCGCCTCGACCTCGATCTCAGCCGGCACACCCACGCGATCCCTCAACTGCATCTCATCCGCATACCACTCGACGGCCCCCGGCTCTAACGCGCCCGCCGCAAACTCCTCGATCTGGTCGTCGACAAATAATCCCATGCTGGACGTCACCGTCACCGAGCGCAGTCCCGGCGTCGTCTCCCGGTCGTAGCCGCTGAGCACGGCCCGGTACTGGAAGAAACGGGCGTTGGGGATGTCCGCCGGATCCAGCGCGGAACCAGCGGCAACGGTGTAGAAACTCTCCGCCCCGTCTGGCCCCACAAACGGGCCGGCAGGCGGATAGCTGTCCCCCGAGCGGCACTGGAACTTGATCTCCCCGAGGCCGAGAACGCCGCCTTGAAGCAGGTAGTACTCCTGGACTTCACGGTCCGACAGCGCCTTGCCGTAGAAAACCGCGGCTTCGTCGATGCGGCCGGTGAAGCCGCGCCCCGCCGCAAACGTCTGCCCGGCGCCGAAGTTCACCGTCGACGAGGCAAGCGCCGCGCTCCTCCTCGCCGTTCCGTCAATGTAGAGTGTGACCTGCGTCCCGCTCTTGGCGACGGCCACGTGGTGCCAGGCGCCGGGCACCAAAGCGCCCTGTCCGGTGGTGACGCAGGAACCGGCCTGCAGGTCACTCCCATTCCCGGCACAGAAACTGACGGCGCCGGCGCCCTCCCAGCTCTCGGCCTGCCCGTAGTCCAGGGTCCAGCCGTATTCCGCCCCGCTGTTGCTCCAGCCGTGGTCGAGGACACGCCCGCCGCCGTCTTCCGGACGAATCCACGCCATCACCGTCATGTCGGTGGTGCTCGGAGGCGAGAACGAGCTGAACGTCACCACGCCCGCCCCCCCGTAGAAATGGCCGGCCCCGGTTCCCACCTTGGCGTTACGCACCAGCGCCGGGGCCCCCG
>MVZH01000324.1 GCA_002068325.1 Lentisphaerae bacterium ADurb.BinA184
CGATGGAGGGCGGACCTCCGTGTCCGCCAGGTCATGCCCGACGACCCGGTCTGCCGCGGGCGAACCCGGACGACACGGAGGTCGTCGCTCCAGCCCGGCAAACAACGGCCCGACTCGGCGGCGAAGAGGGCCGGGCTCCGTCCCGGCCACGTGACGGGAGGTTCTGCAAGCGCCTCCGGCTGCGATCCGGGCCGGCTGGGGCCTAGGCCCGCCGTCGGCGCATGAGCAGGGCACCGCCGGCCAAGCCAAGAGCCAGCGTGGCCGGTTCCGGGATCAGGGGGTTCGTCAGGTTGAACCCCGTGGTGTCGAGGTAGATGTCATCAATGTGGATCGGCCCCGAACTCCACCCTTCGATCGCCATCCGCGTGATGTCCCCCAGATAGAGCGCTCGCATGGCGAGGTCACTGGCGAACACCGCCACCGGGTCGGCCTGGTTGGGGCTTGCGGGGTTGGCTCCCACGTGAACGTTGAACGTGTGCGCGGCGTTGTCAATGGTGATCCAGAAGGGCACCCAGGCATCGCGAACCCAGCTCGCATCGCTGCCCCCCGTCTCCCCGGCCTGGCCCACCCCCCTCAGGCCCGGCGGCGCGCCGGGCATTACGCAGAACGACGCGGTGCCGTACCCGGTGCACGCCTCGGTGCCGATGGCGAACGCGAGGTTGGGGCTGCTGTCGGTGGCGACGTAGAAGCGGGCGAACAGCGTGGCCTGCGTTCCGTCTGCCACGGCCGTGGTCAGGGGCAGGGATTCGGCATGGCCGCTGGCGCCGCTCGTCACGAAGGCGTGATTTGTGGAATCCGCGGGGTCGACGACGATTGTCGAGTGCGACCACCTCGGCACGCCTTCATGGTCGTCCTGCAGAACCCATGCGCCCTGGGCTGGCGCCAGAGCCACCAGCCCCCCTGCCGCCACGCCGGCCGCCGCCCTCGCCAGTCTCTGCCACCTGGGGTTCGTCATCATCGCCGTGCCCTTTCCTGTTGCTGTGCCGTCTCCACCCTTTGCAGCCATGCCCTGATGCGGGTCGCTGGCAACCACGCTTCTGCCGTCCTGCCGCCTACCACCACTTGTTCCAGTCCGCCGTGCCGGCACGCCAGGAGGCCCGTTGGAACGGAACCCACCCGCCGTGGCCATCGTTGTACACGTTGTTCCCGCCCGCCGGCGTGAACCGGTCGGGCTCGACATGGTTGAAGATGGGATACGTGAACGGATTCCCGTTGCGGTAGAAGCTGTACACGTCGCCCGGGCTCTGGCACCAGATCTCGGTGATGTCGCCGCAGATCACCTGCTCAGGTGAGGGCACCCCCGAGGTCGAGTCATCGATGCGCACCGGACACCAGGGCACCCACGGCGAGAGCGGAAGCCGGGCATCCCAGCTCGCGTCCGCCGTGCGCACGTTGCCGGCCAGCAGGATGATGCCGATCTTCCGGTCCCAGTTCTCCCACCAGAACTCGATCGTGGCGCCGTCGCCGGTCAGCGGGCGGTCGGGGTAGAAGAACGTCCGCGCCCGCTCGTGGCCGCCGAGGGCCTCCTCGTACAGCGCCGTAGCCGGGCCGGGGCCCAGCATCTCGCGCAACACGCAGTTGCTCCACGGATTGAGGATCAACCACCCGTCGCTGTCCACCGCGTAGAGATGATTGACGACGCCGACCTGCCGGAGCTTGCTCAGGCAGTTCACCCGGCGCGCACTCTCGCGGCTGCGCCGCAGGGCCGGAAGGAGCAACGCCGCCAGCACGCCGATGATGGCAATCACCACCAGCAGCTCGATGAGGGTGAAAGGCCGCAGCCCATACCGGAGGGACGGCGTTTTCATAAGGGAGGCGCTTGCAGAACCTCTGCATCACGTGGCCGGGACAGAGGCCGGCCCTCCATGGCCACCGAAAGTGCCCCTTGTCTGCCCTTCTGGAGGGACGACCTCCGTGTCGTCCGGATTCGTCCGCGGCAAACCGGGTCTTCGCGTATGACCTGGCGGACACGGAGGTCCGCCCTCCATCGCATGAGGCCGTTGTTGTCCGCGGGGGTTCTGCAAGCGGCTCAAGGGAAAAGGCTGGTGCCAGAGGAGGGACTCGAACCCTCACGACCTTACGGTCACCAGATTTTGAGTCTGGCGCGTCTGCCGGTTCCGCCACTCTGGCAAGCAGGGCTATACTGTAGCGGCCGGCACCGGGTTTTCAATGCCGGCGTCGGCGGGCGCGCACCCCTCAGCGCCGCCGACGCAGGGCCAGCAACCCGGCCACGGCCAGGACGGCCGCCGTCGCCGGCTCGGGAATCATCCTGGCCTCGCGGTAGAACAGCGTCAGGTTCCCGCCGCTGTTCGACAGCAGGTAGACCTGTCCCATGCCGTCGGACACCAGCGGGTCGTAGGCGATGCGGTTGTCGCCGCTGTAGCTGCCGCCGCCACTGACGAATTCGGTGGACCACGACACGCCGTCGAGGCTGAACGCATACTTCAACCCAAGGTTTGGACTGTCATTGTCATGGTACAGGGCATGGTAGGCGTCGTTGACATCAATGACCAGATCCATGCGCTGGCCTACCTGCCACCATACATCGCTGTGCAGCCCCGTGTCGATGCCGTAGGCTTGGTACCCGGCGGCGCCGGGGTCGGTGTCAACGGGACTGCCGGTGGCGTCGTAGGGGACTCCGACGAGCCCATCGTACGTGCCGGGCGCGATCCAGCGTTGCATGCGATCCCAGGTGACGCGGTAGGGCGTGCCGTCCTCGCGCAGTTCGAACTGCCCATACATGGTGGCAGCCCAGGCGGCGCCTGCCCCGAACGGCGAGCCGGAGCTGGCGGTGAACGGCGTGCCGGCGGGGGCGGTGACCCCGCGGAAGAAGAAGTAGCCGCCGTCCTGGGTCTCGGAGTTCGCGCCTTCCCGCCGCAGGAGCCAGACGTTCGTGGCGTCGGCCTCGATGTCGAGGTTCTGCATGTTGGTGCCGAGCATGATGAAACTGCGGCCGTCGGTGAGGCGGCTGGACTGGACCAGCACCGTGGGGCTGTCCCAGTTCGTCGGGTTGGTGGTGTCGCCCGTGGTGGCGTCGCCGTTGAACCGTGTGTACCAGAGGTCATAGAAGTCGGAGCCAGGGTTGCCCTTGCCCGTGAGTGTGCCGTCAGTGGTGCCGTTCTGGCCTCGGTAGCCGATATGGATGCGGTTGGCGGGGTCGAGGGTGATGCTGGTGACTGACCCGTGGTTGGCCGCGCCATCGATCGTGGCGGTGGCCCAGGAAGCCCCGGCGGTGCTCGATCGCGCGTAGACCAGGTTGGTGGCCGTCGTGTCATAGGCCGCCACGTGCAGATTGCCGGCCGGGTCTATGGCGATTGACGGCGACGAGCCAGTGGCCAGAATCTGCACTGCAGGGCCGAGGGTGCCCGAGGGCATCTCGACCGCGCGTGAGTAGACCGCCCCGCCGGACGCATAGACCGTGTAAATGGTGTTGGTGGCCGTGTCCACCACCATGCCCGGATGCGTCCCGGCCGTGCCGGTCGCAAGTGGGATCGGTGTGCCCCAATCGCCCAAGATCGTTGCCGCCTGGGCCGCCTGGGCGGCCAGCGCCAGCCCGGTCATGATCGTTGCCATGCCTGCCCACCGCATCCCTCTCCGCCGCACTTTCATCGCTCCGTCTCCTTTTCTGTTGGAACCGTTTTCGCCACGGATTGTGCCATGGCTGAGCTGGCGAAGCATCTGTCGGACCGACGACTCCAAGGGCGCCGTCCACGTCGGTGCCGGCTGTGCTTGCGGCAGTGGCTCGCACCACCCCCATGCACCATACGGATCGGGAATCTACCACGCAGAACGCCGTGAGGCAATCACCGTCCGCCCGGAAAGCGCGTGCGTGTGGCGGGGGCGGTCGGATCCGACCCTTGGCATCGGGGGCGTTCCGGCGTGGCAAGCCGGTTGCGCTGTGGGGGGGGTAAGCGGTGGATGGAGGCTGCGG
>MVZH01000325.1 GCA_002068325.1 Lentisphaerae bacterium ADurb.BinA184
GCCGCAACGCGACCGCCCCACCGGCCTGACCGCCGCCCCCCTGGCCGAGGAGACTCTGCGGCCGGGATATCCACCGGCCGATGGACACACTTCGCAAAGTGTGGCACAGGTTCCGAGGGAAAGACGCACGCGAAATGCCCACCTCGCACTGGACTCAGAGGGGAAATGGACACACTTCGCAAAGTGTGGCACACCTTCGAGGGGAAAGCGTACGTGAGACGCCCATCTCGCACTGAGCTCATAGGGGAAATGGACACACTTTGCGAAGTGTGGCACACCTCCGAGGGAAAACCGTGCATGAAGTGCCCAGCCGCGGCCGGCCCTTGGCCCACTCAGCCTGGCACGGCAGGCGGCGGGCGGGCCGGCGGAACCCGGAGGCGCGGCTATGGTATGGATGCGGCTGCCGCCCGCTGGCTACAACCGGCGACGCCTGCGGTCCCGACCGCGGCAAACAAGAGGCCTGCACATGCCAACCCGGCCGAACGTCCTGTTCATCATCTCCGACCAGCATCACGCCAAGTGCCTCGGGCACGCCGGGCACCCGCAGGTGCGGACCCCGCACCTGGACCGGCTGGCGCGCGAGGGGGTGCGGTTCGCCAACGCGGTCGCCAACAACCCCATCTGCACGCCGAGCCGGATGTGCTACCTCTCAGGGCAGTACGTCCACAACCACGGTTACTATGGGCTGTCCGGCCAGAATCCCGGCGGGCTTCCGACCCTGTTCGGGCAATTCCGCCGTGCCGGCTACCGCACGGCCGCCATCGGCAAGTTGCACGGCCCCGCCGGCTGGATCGAGGCGGACACCGATGTCTGCCTCGAAGCCTATGCCCAGCTGTCGGTGTCAGGTCACTCGGCCTATGACGACTACCTGCGCGGGCTCGGCCTCGACGGCGACCGCGACGACGGCTTTCTCCAGGAACAGGGGCCGGACGCCCCGCACCAGACCGTCGAGGCGCGCCCGTCACGCCTCCCCTACGTTCATTCGGTCGAGGGCTGGTGTGTCCAGGAGGCGCGTCGCTTCATCGCCGGCGCCGGCGACCGCCCGTGGATGATGCAGGTCAGCCTGCCGCGGCCGCACGAGATCTACGCCCCGGCGCAGGAGTTCTGGGACCTCTACGACGATGACAGCCTCTGGCTGCCGCCCAACACGGACGCGGATCTCACGGGCAAGGCTCCGCACCTGCGGCGGACCCGCGCCGGGTACAACGACCCGCGCGGCATGTTGTTCGCGCCCAAGACCTACGAGGCGTTGCGCCGCCGCAAACAGCACGGTTACCTGGGATGCGTCTCGCACGTTGATCATGCCGTCGGCGAGCTGCTCGAGGCCCTTGACGCCGCCCGCCTGGCGCCGAACACGATCGTGATCTACACCGCCGACCACGGCGACTACGCCTCGGAGTTCGGCATCCTCGAGAAGGCCCCGGGCATCTGCGGCGACGCCATCTGCCGCATCCCCAGCCTGTGGCGATGGCCGGGCCGCTTCGCCGCCGGGCACGCGCCGGCATCCATCGTCGAGACTGTTGATCTCGCGCCGACCCTGTGCGCGCTCTGCGGCCTTGACCCGATGCCCACCGCGGACGGCGTCGCCCTCACGCCCCTGCTCGAAGGCGGGGAGCGGGCGGCGCACACCATCGGCGTCACCGAAAATCCTTGGAGCAAAGCGGTGCTCAAGGGCGACTGGCGGCTGGTGCACTACCCGCGAGGCTTCTTCGCCTCCGACCCGGCCGCCCCGGAGGACTTCGGTGAGCTCTACAACCTGGCCGACGATCCCTGGGAGAGATGGAACCTCTACTTCGACCCCGCCTGCCGTGACCGGCGCGCCGAGCTCGAACGCGACCTGCTCGACTGGCTGATCACCACCACCCGTATCCGCACCATGCTCCCCCCCGTGCTGGCCCGCGACGGCGACAACAACCCGGTGTGGGGCGGCGAGGTCTTCAACCACCACTGGGACGCGGACGGCAAGCTCTCCTGGCGGGCGGTCGCCGCCAACGCCGGCGGGAATTACATCTGAACGGCAGCTGGCCCGCGGCCACGGCGGCAAGCCACGCCTGGCCCGGGCGGCGTGGAAGCGAGGCGCACCCATGCTCACCAACCTCAGCGGTCTGAACCGGACGCGGCGCACCGCCGTGTCGCCGAAGGTGCTCGAACAGCGCGCCGTCTATGCGGACCTCGCAAAACGGGCGTTGTTCCGGGCCTATCCGTCGAGGAGGGGCTTCACGGCGGAGCTATGCATCCTCGACGCCGGCGAGGCGCTCGAACTGTTCTGGTCCATCCTCGACTTGGGCGGGCCGGCGCCGGGCGGCTGGCACCAGGTGCACGACCTGAAGGTGGCCTTCGAGCGGGCGGCTGACGGGGCGCGCGTCGAGGTGCCGCTGACCGGGCACGTGGCGGGCTTCCATGCCTGGTACCGGATGCGCGGCGGGATGGTGCCGGTGCTGCCGTGCAGCCTTTACTTCGCCCTGGCGGCCGGCGAATGGAACGTTCTCGTTGAAGGGGCCTTGCAGGATGCCCGGCCGCTCTGCCTGTTCGCGGACGCCTTCCACGACCTCTTCCACTACGCGGCGATCCAGGACTACTACGAGCGGGCCAAGGCGCCGATGCTGGAGAGGCATTTTGTCTCCGAGGAGGATCCGTGCCCGCGCGAGCCGTTCCGCCTCTGCGCCGGCGTGTTGCGTCTCGATGCGCCGCGTCCCGGTCCCGTCGCCTACCGGCAGGCCAACCGCCTGCATCAGGTGGCGGTGTCATACGCCGACGTCGCCTGCGTGCCCGTGCCGCCGGTCAAGCCGCCGCCCGCCACGCCCCTGGACCCTGTCAATCATCTGGGCGACAGGCTGCGCCGCCTCCACGCGCAGAGCGTGCGCTACAATCACTGCCCGTACGACACCTGCAACGGTTGGGCCAACCCGCCCGACTTCACGCGGACGCACTTCACGGTCAACGAGCGCACGGCCTATTTCCACATCGAGGCGCTGGCGCCGTTGTACCGTGCCACGGGCGATCCGGCCATCTACCGTAGCGCGCGCAAGTGGTACGAGTGGATTGCGCGCAACATCTGGCCGGCGCCGGGGGGCGGGACGCAGATCGTCTGCGGCGACCGCACGGTCTGGGGTTCGGCGCTGCAGATGGGCGGCATGAGCGATGCCGTCTGCACCTTCGCCGCCATTGACGGCGACCCGCGCTGGGTGGCGCCGATCCGCGAAGGGTTGCGTGACTGGCCCATGCACCCGACCCTCCCCCGGCCCCTGATGGACCAGGACGCCTGGGGCAACGAGGAGATGAACACCACCGGCACCTACAACATGTGCACGCATTTTGCGCTGGCCTGCTGGCGCGCCGGCCATCTCCTCGGCGACGACGCGCTCAAGGCCAAGGCGGAGTTCATCCTCGACCGCTACACTTTCCCCGGCGAGCGCGACGGCGTCTGGCCCTACCGCCCCGGCAACTTCCCCTCGCACCACTACGACATGTACCTCAAGTGGCAGCTCGCCCGCCTCCTCCTGACCGGCGCGCCGCGCTGGACGCAGGACGCCGCCTTCCTCGCCCGCCTGCGCCGCGGAATCGATGCCAACCTAAGGCTCTACGCCAAACTCGAAAACGGGGAACGGCTCTTCTGGGACTGGACGCACTCGCCCGCCGCCACCCACCCCGCCAACGCCGCCCGCCACGGCTGCATCCAGCTCGAAACCCTCCTCGCCGCCGTGCTCCACATCGACGCGGGCTACCTCGAACCGCTGACCCAGACCCTGCGCGGGCTCTACCGGCTGCTGAGGCTGCCCGAGGTGGATCCGTGCTGGCACGGCTGCTGGTTCCACTGCCACGGCAACCTGCTGTCGCTGGCCCTGCACGGCTTCCATGTCGAGGGCAGAACCCTCGCCGACATGCGCCTGGTGCGCTGAGGC
This sequence comes from Lentisphaerae bacterium ADurb.BinA184, assembly GCA_002068325.1. Taxonomy (GTDB): domain Bacteria; phylum Verrucomicrobiota; class Lentisphaeria; order Oligosphaerales; family MVZH01; genus MVZH01. The sequence goes on from MVZH01000325.1 coordinate 3,903, forward strand.
CGCGGCGTGCCCGTGGCGGC
>MVZH01000326.1 GCA_002068325.1 Lentisphaerae bacterium ADurb.BinA184
CGGGCGGGGCGGCCCCGCCGAGCTCGCGCCACGGGATCGCGGCCTCGACCGTGCAGCGGCCGTCGCCAGCACGCACCGCCACCTCAGCGGCCGCCAGCGCCTCGACGCGCTCGAACACCTTGGTTCCAACCGGCGACCTGTACTCCCTGCGCAGCGCCGCCGCTGCTCCCTTGGCGAACGGCGCCATCAGCATCGCGACCGGCTTGCCCTCGAGTTGGGCGAACACGATGCGCACATCGCCGGCCTGCGGGTCGCGCCGGCGCCCGGCCCCGGCGGCCGGGCCGAGCTGGAGGTCAACCGCGTCGCCGGTCTTGAACAGGCGTGCCGCATCCTTGCCCAGATTGCGCCACGGCGAGGCATCATCGAGCTCGAACAGCGCGTAGAGGTTGGTGTCGTCAAAGCCGAGGCGGACGCGGGCGCGCTCGGTCTGTCCTTCGCGAGCCACCGTGACGGCCGCGACCGGCCCCCAGTCACGGGCATCGCCGTCGATCTTGACGGGCTTGTCGAAGCGCTTGACGACCGTCTTCCTGGGGGTGGCCGCGGCGGCGATGCGGGCGGCGTTCTCGGCGTCCGCCTTCACGATCGTCGGCAGGTCGACGGTGAGGGCGCCTCCCTGGAAGCGGCGGATGGTGTCGAGGCCCTTGATTTCGAGGATCATGGCGGCCTGGCGGGGCATGCCGGTGGTGAGGCGGACCTTGCCGTCGTCGTGCCGTCCGAACCAGCCGTTGAACGGCTCGCCGCCCTCGCTGAAGCCTTCCATGGGCATGCCCTTGAGCTGGCTCTCCGTGTCTGGCAGCGTCTCTCCGGGCAGGCGGCCGTCCTGGAACATGGCCCCGACGAACAGTCCGTCGGTCGTCATGAGGAAATCCTGGCCGAGGTTGCCGCGCATGAGGAAGACACTGCCGACGTCGTCGTTGACGCGGGCCACGCCGCAGGTTTTCAGCGGCCCGATGAGCAGTCCGGGTTTTGGCATGGTGGCCCGGTGCGAGCCGTGCACGCCGGGGTACGGGTTCGGGTAGTACCACTCGACGGCGCCGTCCTTGAGGTTGACGGCCGTCAGTTTCGTTGGATCGGCGTAGCCCACCCAGCTCAGGCAGATGAGGCGGTCTTCGCCCGGCACCGGGACCAGGTCGCCGCTGTCCTTGACGCCGATGTCGGTCTTTCCTTCGAGTCCGTACACGGGGGCGCCGTCGGTGGTGAAGCGCAGGGGGCGGTAGCGGGTCAGGCCGTCGGCGTAGATGCTGAGGTCGTTGCCGATGCGGCCGCCCCAGCCGTTGCCCAAGGGGAGGCCGCAGCGGCCGCCGCGCTTTTCATCGCCGGGCTGCGTCGCCGGCACCACGGTGCACTCGGCGCGCTGGACTTTGCCGTCGCGGTTGTCGTCGTTCCAGATGATGCCGTCGTAGGCGTTCAGCCCGGCCAGTTCGCCGCCGGGCGGTTCGACCACGGCGCCGCCGTGGGCGAGGTTTCCGGAGACATGTCCGGCCATGCAGATGGCGGCGGCCGGCTGCCAGGCGCCGTCGCGTTCGAGGAAGACGACGTTGCCCGTGCCCTCGGCGCCGGAGTCGTGGAGGAAGAGGTACTCGCGGGCGGTTCCGCTGGCCGCGCTGGTGAAGCGTTGCGGGAGGACATGGGTGCCGGTGCTGATGGTGAAGGACTCGCCCTGTTCCGGATCGGGCACCCAGAGGATGCGCGTGAGTTTCCAGGTGCCGTGTTCGCGGTCGAGTGCGAACTCCAGCGGCCCGCAGTAGGCGAGGTTCGGATTCTGATCGTGCAGGTAGCATCCGGTGCCGGCGTAGCCGGTGTTGCCGAGGTAGTCGCGGGCGAGCTTGCCGTCGCGTCCCCAGACCGAGACGCGGCGCGGGGTGTTCCAGTTCTCGACGACCCACACCCGGCCCTGGCTGTCGGCCGCGACCGAGCTCATCCGTATCATGGCCTGTTCGTTGAAGGCGCCGCGGATCGGGCGGCCGCCCTTGACGCCGCAAGTGTAGGCGATCCTGCCGTCGGGAGCGAAGGCCTTGACCTGGCAGTCGGGGCCGGTGTCGGCGACGAGCAGGTTGCCGTCGGCGTCCGCGGCCAGCGCGGCGGCGGTGCCGAGGCCCGGCGTCGGCACCGGGGTCGTCCGGCCGGTTCCGGGGTCGATGCGGTGTGCCTTTCCACCGAGGAGAGCGTAGAGGGTGCCGTCGCGGCCGAAGGCCAGTGGGCCGGGGGCGGCGACGTCGAACAGGCGGAGGGGCTTTGCGGACTCCGCATCGAGCAGCGCCAGGCGGCCTCCGCTGAAGGCGAGCGCCAGCCGGCCCTCGTGGACGGCCATGCCGGTGACCTTTCCCGGCGGCTCCTGCCCGAGGATTTCCGCCAGCGTGAGATCGAAGGTGCGTTCCTTGCCGTCGAGGATGAAGGGCTTTGTCGCTCCGGTGCGGGCCTCGAACCGGCAGATGGTCTCCCGGGTGTACCAGTTTGTCACGTAGGCGTAGACATAGTCGGCGTCCGCCGCGACGTGGCTGGTGCCGCGCTTGTCGCTCCACCGTTTCTGTCCGCCGGGATCGATGCCGATGATGCCGGCGCCGCCCTCGACGACGGGGAAGGTCACGACCATCCAGTCGCCGGCGGCGGCGACCTGGTTGGGGCCGCTGTGGTCGGCACCCCAGGCGCCGCGTCCGTCGCGGGTGTCCCACGGCGGGGTGCCGGGGTTGTAGAAGCACATCTCGTATTCGGCGCCGAGGCCGGCATGGGTCAGGCCGCGGACCGTGTAGGTGCCCGGTTTCACTAGCCGGCCGTGGTCGTCGAGGGCGTCCCATTTCACTTCGACCTCGCGTGTCGCGCCGGCGGCCGCGCCGTTGACGGCATAGTCGGCGGGGTCGCAGTCGGCGGCCACGGTGCGTACGCGCCGGCCCTGGTCGTCGTCGAGGACGAGTGTGAAGCGGGCGGCGTCGGCGGGCAGGGTGGCGCGGATGGCGACCGTGCCTTCGATGCGACCGCTGTCGCTGATGTACTCGCGCACGGGCACGTTGCCCTTGTCGGCCAGGCGGACATCGCCCCACGCATCAAGTGCCGTCCAGAAGAACTCGCGCGAGGTCTTGCCGGGCTGGAGGTTGTCGGCGTAGCGGTGGATGGGCCAAGTCTTGCCGGTGGGGTCGCCCCAGAGGAATTCGCTGCCCATGCGGAAGGTCAGGCCGGGCTGGATGTCGGGGACGGTATTGAAGATGAGTTTCCAGGGCAGTCGCAGCTCCTGGGTGAAGCCCTTTCCGTCGGCGTCGGCGCGGTAGGCCATGGCGGCGTCCTGTCCGAGTTCGGTGCCGCCGGTCGGCGCGGTCAGGAGCACGGCGTCCTGTCCGGCGCGCGAGTCGCGCCGCTCTTTCCAGTAGGCGATGTGGAGCACGGGCTGCTGGCGGGGGGTGAAGTACCACGTGGTGATCCACAGGGTGCGGTCGGCGGTGGCGATCCGCATCTGCCAGGAGTCCTCCTTCCAGCCTTCGTTCGGGTTGACCGCCGGGTCGATGAGGCTGAACAGCGGGGTGGGGTCTTTCCAGCGGGCCGCCAGGTACAGGTTGTCCTTGTCCCAGAGGGCGGCGGCCTCGACCGAGTAACGGCTGCGGACTGCGGAGTCCGCAAACACCCAGATGCGGCCCGACCAGTCCCACTCCTTGAGGTCGCCATCAATGGTGACGGGGCCCGGGGCGGGCAGCGCCAGCATGCCTTCGTTCTGGCTCTGCCGCCCGATCATGTTCTGCGCCGCGCCCGGCGCGTCCACGGCCGCCGCCGTCGCCGCCAATGCCAAGACGATCGCGCGCCACCAGGTTCCGCTGTGCCTCATTGTGCTTTTCTCCTGCTCTGGGGGGGGGCATCGTCCATCACACACTGGCCGGCCCGCTTCCCGCGTCCGTCCGGTGCCCTCCACGGCGGGGCC
>MVZH01000327.1 GCA_002068325.1 Lentisphaerae bacterium ADurb.BinA184
CCGCCGAGAACGGGCTGAGGTGGGGGTAGCGGGCCATGAGCACGAACTCGAACACGGAGAATGCGAAATGCCGCCCCTCGGCCTGGGGCACGTACCCGACGCGGCGGGCCAGCTCGGCCTGACGGTACTGGGCGACGGATCGGCCGGCGATGCGGATGTCGCCGCGTCCGCCGGCCAGGACGCGGTTCATGCACCTGATCAGCGTGGTCTTGCCGGCGCCGTTGGGGCCGATGATCGAGACATACTCGCCGGCCTCGACGGCAAACGAGACGCCGCTGAGCACCGGGCGGGCGCCGAAGCTGAAGTGGAAATCGCGCACCTCGATGATCGGCTCGGCCATCGTCACTCCCATTCCGCCTCGGGATGCAGCACCCGAGCCAGTCGTTCGAGGGTCAGGATGAAGCGCGGGCCGGGGATGACGACGTACTCGTCGGTGATGACGTGGAGGCGGCCGTTGCGAAGGGCGCGCAGCTGCGGGATCGTCTGCCAGTCGGCGGCGATGCGCGCGGCGTCGGCGCCCTCCGCCTCCATATCGCCGACAACATCAATCACCACGTCCGGGTCGAGGCTTAGGATGCCCTCGCTGGAGACCTCGGGGAACGGGAGGCTTCCGGTGTAGGCGTTGACGCCGCCGGCCAGGCGGATCAGCTCGGTGTAGAACCCGCTGCGGCCGGCGATGTAGACCTCGCCGAGCTCGCCGCGTCCGGCCGTGCGCCCGGCGGCCAGCAGGACGCGCGGCCGCGGCAGCCCGTCCACCGTCCGCGCGATCGCCGTCATCCTCGCGCGCAGGTCGGCGAGGACGGCGGCGCCGCGCTCCGGCACCCCGCCCGCCTCCGCGATCAGGCGGATGGAGTCGAGGATCCCCTCGATGCTCTGGTGGTTGACGGTGAGGGTGCGCCGTCCCTGCCCCTCGAACCAGCGCCGGGGCTGGTCGTGCACGGACAGCAGGATGATGAGGTCGGGGTCAAGGGCCGCGACCGCCTCAAAGCTGGGGTCGAAGTAGCCCCCGACCTTGGGCTTGCCCCTGGCCGCGGGCGGATAGTCGCAGTAGCGGGTCACCCCGACCAGCGACGGCTCCATTTCGAGGGCGTAGACGATCTCGGTGACGCTGGGCGCCAGCGAGACGATGCGTCGCGGCACGGCCGGTCCGGCGGGGCGTGTTGCGGGCGCGCCGGGCTGGCCGACCAGCCGCCGGACGGCGAAGCTGAGCGTAAAGATCGCCAGGACGGCGGCGGTAAGGATGAGCGTGCGTTTCACGGGTTGTCTGGCCAGGATGTCGCCGGGGGAGGCCGGGGGGGGGCCGTGGCCCGCCGGCTGAACGCCCCCTCGCCGTCGCCACCCGCGGCGGCTCGTTGCATCGTCGTGTCGTCGCGGCCGGCGCCGGGGCGGCTACTCCGCCCGCGAGCCGAGGACGTCCTGGGCGAGGATGATGATCTCGATGCGGCGGTTCCTCGCCCGCCCTTCATCGCTGTCGTTGTCGGCGACGGGGTGGAACTCGCCGTAGCCGATGGCGCCGACGCGCTGCGGATCGACACCGGCCTGTTCGACCAGGTGCCGCACGGCGGCCGTGGCGCGGGCCGTGGACAGCTCCCAGTTGGTGGCGTAGAGGTGCCTCGAGGCGGACGTCGGCACGTTGTCGGTGTGGCCGGCGACCAGAATCTGCCGGTCGGGGACGGTCGCCAGAACCTCCGCGATCTTGCTGAGCACCTCGCGCCCCTCGGGTTTGACGACCGCCTTCCCGGAGTCGAACAGGATGCGGTCGAGGATGTTGACGGTCAGCTTGCCCTGCAGTTCGGAGATGGTGACGTCCTTGGAGGCCAGGGCCTTGCGCATCTCCGTCTCAAGGGTGCGCTGGCTGGCCACGGCCTGTTCCTTCTCGCGCTCCAGCGCCTCGACCCGCCGCCGTTCCGCCTCGACCGCCCGTTTGACCTCCTCGGCCTCGGCTTCGAGGGTCTGGCGTTCGTCGTGCGCCGCCGTCAGCTCCTTGCCGGTCGCGTCAAGCCGTTGCTGCAACTGCTCGGCGCGCGCGTTGGCCTCCTTGATGGTGCCGTTTTGTTCATGCACCCAGTAGCCGAGTCCGCCGCACCCCAAGGCGAGAGTGACGGCCGTGCCGATGATGCCGCGTGTCCAGTTCATGCGTGTGTCCTTCCTGCCGCCCGCCTGCGCGCGGACGATTCGTCTTGGGTTCACTTGATGGCCAGCCGGGCCGCGGCCAGCGGTCCGTCGCCCCCGGCGGCGGGCGGCGCGGCCTCGGTCACAAAGAGCCGTCCGCTCTCGACCTTGCCGGTGGCCGCGAGGAACTCGCTGACGCGGCGGGCCCGTTCGCCGGCCAGCAGCTTCAGCTCCTCGTCGCTGACCGCCAGCGCCTGGCGGGCGGCCTGGCGCATCTCCTCGAGGCCGGGCTGGGGTTGCGGACTTCGCAACGCCGGGTTGGCGGCGACGGCGGCTTCGTAGAGGGTGCTCAAGTACGTGGGCATTTCCTCGGCGGTGACGGTGACCTCCGCGGTGCTGTCGGCACCGCCGCCGACGGCGCGGATCTTGGCCGCCTTGATCTCGCGGTCGAGCCGGGCGTCCTGGAGGGCGGCACGGTCGGCCTCGGAATCGTAGCTGCCGGCGATTTCGAGGTTGAGGGCGGGCCGGTCGTAGAGGGCCTGGGCCAGAAGGGTGAGCTTGGCGGACTCGGGCTCGGACAGCCCGGCCTGTCCGGGGGCGAAGAGGACGACGTCCAGCTGCGCGTCCGAGCCGGCGAGGGCGCCGAGCATGGCGAAGGGCGCGGTGGCCGCCTTGACGATGATGTTGGTGAGGACCTGCACGACCAGCGGCAGGATCCGAAACTCCGGGTCCGCGAGGTTGCCTTGGAGCGGCACGTCGAGCTTGATCTGGGCGTTGCGGTCGGTCAGCAGGGCGATGGCCAGCTTGATCGGCAGGTCGGGGGCGTCGGGGCTGTCGGACTTGTCGCCGAGCGTGAACTGGTCGAAGAGAATGCGGTTCTGCGCGGCCAGCTTGCCTTGGTCGATGCGGTACGTCAGGTCGAGATTGAGCTTGCCTTTCTCGATGGCGTAGCCGATGTACTTTCCGGAGTAGGGCGTGAAGGCGGGCAGCTCGATGCCGCGGCAGCCGACGGTCGTATCGAGGAACAGGCGGGTGCGGTCGGCGTCCGGCCTGACCTTGGCGGCGATGTTGACGGCGGCCTGCCGGTCCAGCACGGCCTGGAAAGCGATCGCCGCGGTGCGGTCGCCGCCGGGGGCGAGGCCGGAGACCGTGGCGGCCATCTCGGACAGCTCGACGGCGTAGTTGGGCTTGATGCTGCGGTCGAGGAAGGAGAAGGCGCCGTCGGTGACCCTGACGGTTTCCAGGGCGATGGCGGGCGGCGGGCCGGCGGGCGGGGGGGCGTCAGGCGGCGGCGCGTCCTGGGCGGCCGGGGCGGGCTTCTCCGTCTTGAGGACGGCGGTGAGGTTGACCGCCTTGTCCTCGCCGATGATGATGGCAAAGGCGGGGGCGGTCAGCGACACCTCGGGGATGGTGACAGCCACGGCGTCGGCGACCTTGGCGTCGAGGCCGGTGACGGCCAGCGCCTCCCATTTGAGGAACGGCTCGCGGTAGATGGGGTCCACTGAGGCGAAGGGAGCGAGCCGCACGTCGCCGGCGAAACCGATGGCCGGCTTGCCGCCGGGCGGCATCACCAGGGTGAGATGGCCCTTGGTGGACAGGGCGGCCGCGGTGACGGTGAGGTTGGCGAACGGCTGCCAGTACGGCTGGAAAGGCGGCAGGTTCCATTCGTTCAGGTCAAGGTCGAGGTCGGCGCTCAGCGGCTGCAGGGCGAGCCCGCCGCTGACGGTGAGGCGGCC
>MVZH01000328.1 GCA_002068325.1 Lentisphaerae bacterium ADurb.BinA184
TGAACAGCGCCTGCCACTCGGCCGGAACGCCGCGGGCGCCGTTGAGCGCGCCGGCCAGCATGGCGGCGCGGCCGGCGATGGTGTCGGAATCGCGTCCGATGTTGGTGCCGCCAACGGCCGAGAGCCGCACATCGCCGCCGGCCACCTTGAACATGGCCAGGGAGAATCCCCACAGTTCGAGCGGGTCAATCATGTTGTAGAGCAGGCAGCGGTCGCAGAGTTCCTTGCGGACGGCGCGCACGTCCGAGTATTTGCCGGCGATTTCGAGGCAGCGGCTGATGTAGTCGTAGGCAGTGCGGAACTCACGCCGGTCGAAGGTGCGCAGTGGCGTGCGGGGGGCGGCGTCAAGCGCGGCTTGGAGAACCGTGTCCACCGTGGCGTCGGGTTTGAGGGCGGCGGCGACCGTGGCGGCGAGCATGGCGGCGGCGGCGACATCGAGCCCGCGCTGGTACATGTACGAGATGGCCGTGGCGTCAATCGCCGCGAACTCCGGGTCGGCCAGGTGGAAGATGCCGACCGGCTCCATGCACATGACGGTCGAGCCGGTGACTTGGATCCAATGCCCCGTGATGCGCGGATCCCAGCCCTGGCAGATCAGGTCATAGGCGTGTCCCATGCACATGGCGAAGAAGTGGTCACGGTTGAGGCGGTCCTTCCAGGTTCGGCCGAAGTGCCGGGCGAGCACGGGCCGGCCGTCGCGTTCGAGATAGGTCTCGGTCAGCAGCATGGCCATCTGGTTGTCGTCCTCGCTCTCGAGGCGGCGGGGTTCGAGGACGGTGGTGATGCCGTCGGGGTAATCCTTGTCGATTTCCCAGTAGAAGCGGCCTTCGACGGGGGATCCCATGGCGTTGCCGATGGCGCCGGCAAGGATGCAGCCGTACACTTTGTCGTGGAGCCGGGAGAGTTCGCCGGGGCGCGGCGCGGCCAGCTCATCGAGGACGCGGATCGCCTCGCGCTCACGTTCGAGGCGGCGAGTGATCACTGTCCCCAGCGGCTTCCACGGCGCGGTCTGCGGCTCGGCCCACGCCCGCCATTCTGACGGGAACAAGCCGGCTCCGTGGAGGGCGCCGAGGAGCGCGCCGCCGATGACGGCGTAGGGGCTTCGGCCTTCGGCGAATTCGCCGGTCCAGGTCGGCGGCTGCGGGGCAAGAACCAGCCGCATGAAGAGCTCCGGCCGGTCGGCGTAACGCTTCAGCAACGGCAGGATGAAGGCCATGGGGTTCACGCCGCCCCAGTGGTCGGCGGGCCGGCCGAAGCCGCGCCCATAGTAGTTCAGCCACCAGGCGGCAAAGTCGGCGTCGGAGGCTGTCTGCATCCACTCCGCGCCGCGCGTCGGGTAGTTCATCTGGTAGAACAAGTCTCTGTTGTTTTCGTGGGCGAGCCGTAGGACGGTGTCGATGACCGACTCCGGCGTGGCGTCGGGGGCGAGCGCGGCGGCCAGCCCGGCGGCACACAGTCCCGCCCAGTCGGCCCCCAGGCGCGGCTGGGCAACGGAAGCCAGCTCGACGCCGTCCAGGTACGCGTAGTCGGGGTCTGCGCCGTGGTAGACGCCGACCGCGGGCATGGCGGCGCAGATCAGGCCCGACGGTGTGCTGCCGAAGCCGCCCAGGCGCGGGTGCATACCTTCCTTGAGCACCTCCTGCACCGAATGGATGCCGTCCCAGAAGAAGACCGGCCCGGCGATCGCCGCATCGTTCTTCAGCTCCTCGGCGAAATCCTCCGGCGTGGCGCGGCCGCCCCGCGCCAGGTAGGCCCGCACCCCCAGACTGATGAAGGGGGTGATCTTGCGGTGGTTGATGCGGCCGGGTTCCTCATGCGGTTCGAGTATGGGCTCGAGCGGGATTCCGAGCGCGTCCGCGGGGGTACTCACGGCAAAGCGGGCGGGGTCGGTCGCGCGCAGGTAGCCGAACTCGGCGCCGATGACTGCGCCCGTCAGGCTGCCCTGCCAACGGGCGGTGAAATCGAGTCGGGACATGGGGTCGGTCTCCTTGAATCAGCGGCAGGGGCCGCGCCGACAAAATAGCGGCGCCGGGAAAGGCTGCAAGGCCGGCGGCTGTCCGGCGGACGTCCGGCATCAACGGATCGAGGGCGTGAGTGTTCGCCTGCATGCCGTTGTCTGCATTACGGATCCCAATCGCCGCGCAGGGCGCCAAGAACGCGAAGGAGTCGGAGAACGGAGCGTTTGATGCCGCTGTGTGCGCTCGGGCGCGCGCAGTAGAGTGCCCGCGCGAGAAGCGCCGGTCATCGCTTCCCTCGCGGGGTCTGTCCCCTACCCTGCGCGGGGTCTGTCCCCGGACGTGACCGTGGCATCGTCCACGGCTCTCGGTCGTCGCGCCGGACGCAGACCGGAGTCAACCGCGCGCGCAAGCGGGCGCTCGCGAAAGGTCGTGCGGCTGCAGCTCCGCGGGGTCTGTCCCCAAAAGGCAGCCCCGTCAGTATCCAGGCCTCGCCTGATGCTCCGGTCAGCCACTCGTGGGGTCTGTCCCCTACCCTGCGCGGGGTCTGTCCCCGGACGTGACCGTGGCATCGTCCACGGTCTCCCGGTCGCCGCGCCGAACGGAGACCAGACTTTCCCCGCGCGCGCAAGCGGGCGCTCGAGAAAAGTCGTGCCGCCGCAACTCCGCGGGGTCTGTCCCCGTCTCTGTCCAGGCTGTCTTGCATCGGGGGCTGGCCCCTCCTACGTTACCACCTGCTGGAACGGGTCAGATCACCGCGGCGGCTCCGGGCGCCACGGCGGTTCCCCTGTCCCGAAGCCTGCGCCGTGCTACGAAGGACGGCACGATGCTCAGACCACCAACCTCAGCTCTCAGTGTGGCGGCGGCACTTGCTCTCACCGTACACCAGTGCGCCGCCGAGGTTGTGCAGACGTTTGCGGTCAAGGACTGTCTCAACCACGCCTGGCAGGATGAACTGGTCCATTTTGACTTTGATGTGCCGGCGACTGCGGATCGGTTGGTGATCCTGGATGCGGCGGACACCCCCCTGCCGTGCCAGTTCACAGACGTCGTCCGTGACGCGCAGACCGGCCGTACCACCGGCAGGGCCTGGACCGTCGTATCCGTCGGCCCCCGGCAGGAGGTCATCCTCCGCCTTGCGTCGGGAGGCGAAAGCCCGCCGTCCGACCTGACCCTGACCGAGGCCGGAGGCCTGCTGCTGGTGCGCAACCGCCATCTGACCGTGGCCGTTCCCAGTTTTGCGGAGGGGCTGGCCGGCCCGGTCAAGCTGACCGCCCTGGCCGCCCCCGTCGTGTGGCTGGCCGGCCCCGAGGGGGCGCCCTCCCTCGGATCCGGCGCCTGGGTCAACGAAGGCCCGCCAGTCACCGTGGCGGCCGCCTCGACCGAGGTGATCGAGCGCGGGCCGGTCCGTGTCACCGTGCGCTACCGGATGGCCTTTGCGGATGGCGGTTTCTATCAGGCGGAGATCGTCCTGGGCAGCCGCCAGGAGTGCGCGTCGTTCACGGATCAGACGGACGTCGCCGCGCCGCGGACCGCCTTCCGGTTCTCCTTCGAACCCGGGCTGAAAGCCGACCGTCTGCTCTGGCGGAACAACTACTATGCCGAACCGGCCAAGGGGCTGGCGCCGGGGCCGCTCGACTTCGAGACGGAACAGGTCGTATGCAAGCTGTGCCCGTGGGCGTTTTGGTGGCTGAAGGATCAGACCTCGTATGCCGGGTTCTTCCGCGAGGGGTCGGAGCCGCTGGCGGGCGTGATCGCGGTGCGTCCGTCACGCTGGACGCCCGTTGACTGGGCGGGTTTCGAGCGCACGGCGATCCCCATCACCGTCCGGCCCGGCGGTCGCCTGGACATCACGCTGCCGCTGCTGGCGCTGCCGGCGGCCGCGGGCGGA
>MVZH01000329.1 GCA_002068325.1 Lentisphaerae bacterium ADurb.BinA184
CCGCGGACGCACCCTGATGGTCGTGCACGTCGGCCGCCGCCCCCTCGCCGACGGACTCCACATCGTCGGCGGCCACATCGACGCCCCCCGCCTCGACGCCAAGCCGGTCCCCCTCTACGAAGACGGCGAGATGGCCTGGCTGGACATGCACTACTACGGCGGCATCAAGAAGTACCAGTGGGTCACCCTGCCGCTGGCCCTGCACGGGGTCGTCGTCAAGCCCGACGGCACGACGGTCCGCGTGGTGGTCGGCGAGGACGACTCCGACCCGGTCCTGGTCATCACCGACCTCCTGCCGCACCTCGGCAAGGATCAGGCCAAGAAGACCCTCGACGAGGGCATCGCCGGCGAGGGACTCAACGTCCTAGTCGGCAGCCTGCCGGCCGCCGGGAAGGACAGCAAGGAGGCGGTCAAGACGAACCTCCTGCGCCTGCTCAAGGATACGTACGGCATCACCGAGCAGGATTTCGTCAGCGCCGACCTCGAAGTGGTGCCGGCCGGCCGCGCCCGCGAGCTGGGCCTCGACCGCTCGCTGCTGCTCGGCTACGGCCACGACGACCGCATCTGCGCCTATGCCGCCCTGCGCGCCCTGCTCGACCTGAAGCGCACGCCCGAGTACACCAGCGTCGTCGTGCTCTGCGACAAGGAGGAGATCGGCTCGGTCGGCGCCACCGGCATGGAGTCCGCCTTCTTCGAGAATTCCGTCGCCGAGCTGCTGGCGCGCTGCGGCGAGGAGCACCCGGAGCTGGTGCTGCGCCGGTGCCTGGAACGGTCACGCATGCTGTCGGCCGACGTCAATGCCGTCCACGATCCGAACTACGGCGAGGTCAGCGCCCCCAACGGCAACATGGCGCAGATCAACCGCGGCATCGTGCTGTCCAAGTACACCGGGGCGCGCGGCAAGTCGCACTCCAGCGAGGCCAGCGCCGAGTTCATGGCGCTGATCCGGCGGGTGTTCGACGGCGCCGGCGTCCTCTGGCAGCCCGGCGAGCTGGGCAAGGTTGACCAAGGCGGCGGCGGCACCATCGCTATGTTCCTGGCACGCTACGGAATGGATGTCCTCGACTGCGGCACCGGACTGCTCAGCATGCACGCCCCCTGGGAAGTCGCCTCGAAGCTGGACGCCTACATGACCTACAAGGGCTACAAGGCCTTCCTCGAATGCCAGCCCTGACCTGATCGATGCGTCAACCGCAAAGGCTCGAAGACTCGAAGGCCTCGAACCGGTTGGGGCTGTGCGGTTTGCGGCGGTTGCCCAAGTGGCCGTCGGCGGGCGCGATGACAACCTGAGGGCCGCCGGGCGGCTCGGACGGATGCGTCAAATCCGGCGGATCTGATGGATCGGCCAGATTATGAAGCGCCACTTCACACTGATCGAGTTGTTGGTGGTGATTGCCATCATCGCCATCCTGGCGGCGCTGCTGCTCCCGGCCCTGCGCCGGGCCCGCCTGGCGGCCAAGCAGGCGGCCTGCCTGAGCAACGTGCGTCAGGCCCTGGTGGCCGTGCACGCCTACGGCGCGGACTACGCCGAGTTCCCGGTCAACATCCGGCCCGGCGCCGCGTTCGAGTGGCGGGCAGGCGATGGCTTGAACGGGGCGCCGTGTTTTGACGGCCGCGAGGGCGTGCCCAGCCACTGGCGAGGATACCTGATTAACTTGGGCTACGTCAACTCCGGCCGCGCCCTTGGGTGCTCGACCGCCATCGGCGGATGGCGGACACACTGGGGCATGGGCAGCTTCGTCGAGGGCAACAACGCGCCCGAAATCCTCGCCTCCCCGCCCTTCACCTACCTCGGCCCCGGAACCGATATCGCACGCGCCTCGACCTACCACTTGGGCTGGGCGACCAACTCACGCAACCCGCGCACCCTGCGCCAGGACGCCAGCTCCCCCCTGTTCGGCGAATGCTGCAAGATGCCCCAGGCGGGCGACACCCCGACGCTCTGGCGGCGGCACCTCCACGACGACACGCCCTACTACCCCCATGGCGGCGAGCCCGGCTGGTACCTGCGCGATATCGAAACCACGATCGGCTGGACCGACGGACACGCCCGCAACTGGAAGAAGCCCGGCCAGCCCCCCGGCGGCGCCGTCCTCCCGGACTACGAAGACTGGCGAGTCCCCCTCGACGGCTGGAACCGGCCGTAAGCCCCCGGCCAACCAGCCGCCGAATCCCCTGGGGGCAGCTTCACCGCCCCCCCCCCGAACCGCCCGCCCCAAGCCGGCGTCTCAGCGGGCGAACACCATCGGAGCGAAATCTTGCGGGCGGTGGAAGTCGAGTTTGCCGACGGGGGCCCAGCTCACCCAGTGGCGGTGGGATGTGTGGTCGCCGCACTTGTAGAAGTTGGCCTGCCACTGCTGGCCGGCCAGAGGGCCGAGCGGCCCGAGGAACTCCTCGAATACGGCCAGGGGAACCTGCAGCTGCAGCGTCCACGTGACGGGATCGGGGATCTCGGGGTCCACCACCGGCGGCATCGAGTGCGCGATGGCGATGCGGGCGCACGCCTCCGGAGAGAGGGGACGCCACTTGCGGAAACCGTTCGGCGTCCGCGTCGGATCCTCGACAAACGACGCGTGCAGGGTGCCGCCGCAGTTGACCTCGAAGTTGAAATAGCCGCGGTCGGGAAGCGGACGCACAAACCACTCGACGCAGCTGTCGGTGCAGACTGGCCCGTGCAGCCGCGTCTGGACCGACCGCACATAGCGATCCTCGACCCGGAAGAACACCGCGATGCCGCTGCCGTCGTGGAGCAGCTTGACCTGGACCCGCGGGCGGTGGTCGCTGCCCTCGGGGCGGAAACAGGACAGCTCAAGCGGGGCCACCGCGCCCCACGGGCCGGCATCCCAGGCGCCGTCCAGCGGCGGTCGCGCGGGGGTACAGGCGACTTCGGCTCTCTCGATCATGGTCTTCACTGCCTCCTGCGGACTCCGCAAAAACAGAAGGGCGGGCCCTGTCTCGCAGCCCGCCGGCCTATGCACCCATGGATTCGATCCGTCCCCCGCCGCCACGCGCCCGGCCCGAGGCCTGCCACGCCGCCTCCGTCCCCGGCGCCGCCTCAGTTAGACCCCCAATTGGTGATGTCGTCCTTGTTGTCCCTAGTCTTATCGACCCCCCATGACCACAGATCGTACCTGTCGGGGCTGCAGTCAATAAGCAGAGGTTCATAGTCGGGAGGGGGAGCAGAGGGGGCGTTGGTCGGGCAATTGGCGTTCTCACAGCTGCCGGGTGCGTCGGCCGGCAAGCAGCCAGAGTATGTGAATCTCACCCAGCCGCACGCGTTGCACCGCCACTTGGTGGCGCCCGGGTACCTGTACTTGAAGGCCATACTGCCCGCCCCACCCAGTCTGTACGGCTTGGTGTCCTCTTCGAGGTAGGAGACGCCGGCAGGCGATTTCAGGTCAAAGGACAGATCCATTACGTTCACAGTCTGTTGGATCGGGTAGTACCCCCAGTCGCGCCGGTACTGGTCAAGGGCGAGTTCCATTTTCTTCATCTTGGCCCGGATGGCGGCCTCCTGCCCCTTGCGGAAGGCCAGCCGCGTGCCGCCGACCACCAGCGCCGCCAGGATGGCAATGACCGCCATCACCGCGAGCAGCTCGATCATGGTGAAGGTGTGCCCCGCGCACGAACGCGTGCCGGAGCCGCGCAAACAGATGGACGCACGCATCGGTAACCTCGCTGTCTGACTGGCCGCAACGAAGACGGGACGGGGACGCCCGCCGCCACGTCACAACGTCAGCAATGTACCCTGCGGAATCCGCAAAGGCAAGACCCGTCGTCGAGCCAGCGCCCGACGCCCCCCTAACCCCCACCCCCCCCAACCCCCGGTTGTGCGTGAAAACA
>MVZH01000330.1 GCA_002068325.1 Lentisphaerae bacterium ADurb.BinA184
CTGGTGATCCCGCCCCGCCAGCGCCTCAGCCCCGGCCACGCCGAGGGGGCCGTCGCCGAGATTCCGTTTGTCGGCTCCGTCGCCGAGGCCCGGCGGATTGCGGACTCCGCAGACGGCGATGTCTGGCTGCCGCTCGAACCGGTCTGCCTCGAACCGGACGCCTGCCTGGCCGGCATCGCCGAGCTCGTGCGGTCGCGCCCCGAGCGCCGTTTCTTCATCGGCCTCAACAACCTCCATCACCTCGCCCTTGCCCGCGCCCTGGCCGACGCCGCGAATGCCTTCTTCTTCGCCGATTTCCTCCTCTACGTCGCCAACCGGCACAGCGCCCGTTTCCTGGCGATGGAAGTCCCCCGGCTCGCCTTCGTCTACTCCTGGATCGAAGGCGGCGAGGCCGGGCACCAAGCCTTGGTCAGTGCCCTCGACGCAACGCTGCCCGCGGCCCGCGTCGGCGACGGATTCAGCCCGCCGCTGTTCTACTCGCTGGGCTGCTTCGTGCGTCACAACCGGCTGGGCAAGGGATGCGACACCTGCATGAAGAATTACGCCTTCGAGCTGCGCAACGGGCCGGAGACCTTTGATGTCCGCGTGAAAGACTGCGTGACCTACCTGTTCCGTCGCCGCCGGTGACGGGGATCGCCGGCATGCTGGCGGACCTGCTCGGCCATGCGGATTCCGCTTGTCCGGAAAGCGGCGCGCGGATCGGGCACGGGAAGGGAACGGGCAGGGGCAGGGGCATCGGCGAGGGCACGGGCACGGGAGATGCCAGGTCGGCCGCTCAGCGGATCTTGGGGATGACGATGACGGGGGCGGGCCGGGGGGCTGGTTCGTCGGCGGGTTTGTTGGCCGGTGTGGCCGGCGCCGGCGTCGTCTCGGCCGGTTTGGCGAGCCTCGGGAGGATCAGCCCTGGCAGGCCGCCTGCCGGCCGCGTGGTGGACGGCTTGTCGGTCGTGGGCGTGGCCGGGGTGGCGGGGGTGGCGGGTTGCTGAGGCGTGGCCTCGGGCGTCGGTGCGGTCTCGGGTTCCGTGGAGGCTGGCTTGAAGACGCCTTCGAGGATGCTGCGGGCATCGATCTTCTTGCCCTGGGCGGCATCGTCGAGGACCTGATTGAGGACGCCGGCGCCGACCGACTTGGCGGTTTCCTTGAGGAGCCGTCCGAAGTCGAAACGGGTCTCCGGTTTGAGGAGCGTCCCCGTGATCGGGATCGCGGTGGGCAGCCGCCGGTGGGTTTCGTCAAAGCGCACGAAGCCCGTGCCCAGCCCCTTTTGGATCAGCCGTTTCTCGAGGGCGCCTCCGACCGCGGCCTTGGCGAGCACATCGAGGGCGAGGTCGGCCACGCGCATGGCGCCCTCGGCGTCCAGCCGCAGGTCGGCGCCGCGCACCAGTCCCTGCTGGATGCTGACCAGCCCGTCGGCGGCCCGCAGGTCGAGGGCGACCGTGTCGAAACTCTGCCGCTGCAGCTCGGGCAACTCCCACTCGTCGGCAAAGGCGTCAAAGGCGGGCACATTCCGCACCACCAGGCTGTCGCCCTTGACCTGCGCGGTGCCGGCCAGGGTCTCCGACAGCCGGGCCAACGTCAACCCCGAACCCTTGAACTCCGTGCGGACGGACGCGATGTGCCCCGACACCTGCGAGTTCACCATCGGCGGCGCAAAGGAGCGCAGGTAGGGGGCCAGGTCAAGATTGGCGACTGTGCCTTGCACTTCGTAGGCGTACCCCGGAGTCCCCAGATCCACCGTGGCGGTCAGGCTGACGGGCGATTCATTCACGACCAGGTCAAGTGGCTTCACCGTGACCACTCCCTTGTCGAGGGTGACGGTGCCCGCCGCCTTCGAGACCAGCACGTTGCGGAACGAGAGGGCCTTGGCGTCCAGCGTGCCGACGAGCTTGAGGTCGTTGAGGGTGGACGGTCTGTCTGCGGGCGCCGGCTTGTCTTCCCGAGGGGCGGTCTTCCTGCCGCCGGCGAAGACCTTGGCGATGCCGGCGACGACTTCGAGGTTGGCGCCTTGGGACGTCACGTCAATCCGGCCTTGGCCCGCCGCAAGCGGCAGCGGCAGCTGTCCCTTGGCCGCAAGGTCGGCAAGCAAGGTGCCGTCGCCCTCGGCGCGGACGGTGAGGGCGTCGAGGCGGACGCCGTCGGGCCGGTACTGGCCGGAGAAGGTGCAGTCGGCCTTGGTGGCGGGCAGGGTGCCGGTCTCCGCGTGCGCGGCAACCACTTGCGGGATCGTGAGTTGCCCGTTGGCGGAGACCGTCTTGAAGCCGTCCGCCTGCGAGGCCTCGAGGCGGGCATCGAGCAGGAGTTTCTGGACGGTGATGCCGTCGGGCAGGGTGAGCGGGAGCGCGGCGAGCACCTCGTGGCTGAGGCCCGTCACGGTCAGGTCCTGCCGCCCGGCGCCGGCCTTCAGGTCGAGTGTCCCGCTGAGCGCGATGCGCCCGGCGGGGCGTTCGCCGACGAGGAGGTCGGTGGTGCAGGTGGTGAGGGTGAGCTTTGCGGAGTCCGCAAATTCGATGTCCAGGTCGTGCGTCAGGGTGGCAGGTCCGTAGGTCTTGTCCCGGGCGGTCAGGGCGAGGTTGGCTTCACCCAGGCGTCCTTTGGCGTAGAGGGTCTTGCTGTCGGCCTTGAGACCGAGGCTGAGCTGGCCGGACGCGGTCCCGGAATCGAAGTGGATGCCCTTGGCGGCGGGGATGACGGGATTGGCCAGGGCGAGGGGGAGGTTGGTCAGCGCCAGCTGCAGTTCGACGGCGCCGCCCTCGGCCGCGGCCACTTGGACGCCGTGGGCGAGGTCAACACGCACCGGCCGGCTCAGCTCGAGGCGGAGCATCTCGGCGACGCCCTGCGCCAGGCGGGCGTCCAACTCGCTTAGGATCAGGAGCTTGCGTTCCTTGTTGAACGCGGCCTGGTGGCGGACGGTTCCGTCCAGCGGGGGCAGGGCGGGGAGCCGTCGCGAGGGGTGGTTCACCGTGAGACCCTTGAGCGTCAGTTCGCCTTGGGCGGCAAGCTCGCCGGCCGAGGCGAGGGTGACGGTGCCGGCATAGACGACGGCGCCTTGGCCGACGCGGTAGCCGCCGGCCAGACGGCCGATGAAATCGAGCAGCGCCGACGGGGCCTGCAGGTTGACCGTCTGGCGCCCGGCGAGGGTCTGGAGATTGAGGTCGCCGAGCAGTGCAATCTGGCCGGCCGGCTGCTGCGCGAGGGTGAACCCGGTTGCGAACTCCGCAATCTTCAAGTCGCGGAGGTTGGCGAGGGTCAGGTTGATGTCGTGCGTGGCGGACAAGGCATCGAGGGGTTGCGTGCCCAGCGCGACCCGGACGTCCTTCTCCGCGAGACTTCCGGCGACGGCGAGGGTCTTGCCGTCTGGCTGGAGGGTGGCCTTGAGCGTGCCGTGGAGGGTGCCGGACTCGATGCGCGCCGCCGTGTCCGCCGGCAGGAAGGCGTTGACCAAGGCCAGGGGCATGCCGTTGACATCGAGCTGCACCTCGGGCAGCTCCTCGCCGGGGGGCGTGGCGACCGTACCGTCGGCGCTCAACTGGAGCGGCCGGGTGAGCCGGAGGCGAAGCCTCTCCGCCCCGTCGGCCTGCAGGACGCGGGCATCGAGTTCCGTGGCCGTAAGACGTTTGGCCTGCGGCGCGTAGGCGACCTGGTAGCGGACGGTGACGGCCTGCGGCGGCAGCTCGGGCAGTCTCAGCGCCGGCGCCCGCACGGTCAGTTCCGTCAAGTCGAGGTTGCCCTGGCTGCTCATGTCGCCGTTGGGGCCGAGGCGGAGGCTGCCGGAGAAGCGGGCGGCCGTGCGCCCGAGGTCGTAGCCGCCCAGGGTGGCGCCCG
>MVZH01000331.1 GCA_002068325.1 Lentisphaerae bacterium ADurb.BinA184
TGCCCCTGGAAGCACGGCCCCTGAGAACGAGGCGGCGACGGCCGCCATGACCAGGCAGTCCAGCCAGTGGGCGACATCCGGCCCCGGCTTCGGCGCCCACTGTTCGACCGTCCGCCCGTTCGCCGTGACCCGCGTCCCGATCTCGCTGGTGACGTGGGCGGCGAAGAACTCGTGCGCAGTGGGCGAGTCGCCGTATAGGGCCAGGCTGCCGGGGTCGCCGACCGCAGTCCGCCAGCGGGCCTGGAGGAAGGTCTTCCAGTGGTTGCTGTCGATCAGCAACGTGCGCAGCCCCCGCGAGGGCGCCGACAGATACCAGTGCCAACCAAGGCGGTCGCCGGGCCGTCGGCTGTACTCGCTCAGCGGACGCCGGACAGCGGTGATCCCCAGTCCGCGCGAGGGGGTCAGCACCGCCGCGTGCGGCGAGTTGCGGCAGACGTCGCAGACCTGGTCCGGCCGGTAGCCGATGTCAATCAGCATCCGTCCGGCGCGCAGCTCGCCGCCTCCCTGCCGCGGCCACTCCCGGCCGGCAAGCGCCGCCGCCAGGTCGAGAAGCCCCTGGCGGACGGCGGCCTCCGCACCCAGGCCGGGGTACTGGCGCGACAGCGGCACGGGCACGTCCTCGTGCGTCCATTGGGCGCGCCGCTGGTCGGGCCAGGCGCCATAGTCCACGACCCAGCCTGTAAAGGCCGCATCCCAGGCCGCGGCCAGCCAGTATAGGATGTGGTCGTGCACGTCGATGCCGACGGTCAGCCATTGCGCGCCGACAGACACATCGCCGCGCGGGATGCCGTTGACCTGGCGGGCCACACGGTCAACCGTCAGCGCCTCCGTGCCGCGCTGCTGCGCCGCCCACTGCGCCGGATCGTTCTGATCCTCGCACCAGAAGGCGCCGGGGTCGTCGAGGAACCGGTTCATGGCGTGCTGCTCCGCGGACAGTTCCAGCGGCGCATCGTACTTGGCCGGCCACGTCACGACGGCGCCGGCGTCCATCTCCGCTCGATGCTGCCGGTAGAACTCGGTTGCCTCGCTGCCGTCGCCGTCGGCGGCCAGGCTTTCGCGCTTCGTCGCCTGGTATTTCTGCCAGAGTGCCATGTCGCTCGGGAAGTTGACCAGCATCCGGGTCCGCTCCCCGCGGTACTTCGGGAACTTGTCGCGGTCAAGTAGCTGGTCTGCCAAGTCGCCCGGCTCGATCACGGTACAGGGGATCAGCACCGACACGCGAGAGGATAGCCGCTGCACGGCCTTGCGGATCACGTCGAGGCGCTGGGCTATCTGTAGCGGCGACTTCGCCGACTCGTCGGTCTGCGGGTCGTCAACCACGGCCAACGTCGGCCGTACCTTCGTGCCGTCCGGGCGGTCGTGACTCGCCCCGCGAATGTTGCCCGTGATGCCGGCGACGCGAAAGATGCATCCACTCGCCCGGCTGTCCTCAATGGTCGGCAGGATCACCTCGTTCTGGCGCCAGCCGATCAGCGTGCGCCGGCCGGCGTGGCGCTGCCCCAGGCACCGGCGCGACTCGCCCTCAAGTTGGCGAATTGGAAAACAGACTTCGGGATAGTCGGCCGCCAGCAGATCGCACGAAGTCAGGTGCGTCTTGAGGTTGGTGAGAGACTGCGTGGCGAATTCCGCCGTCGCCCGGATCAAGAACACGAACGCATGGCGCCCGGTCACGGCAGCCCACTCTGCTGCGGTCTCGCAAAGTGCCGTCTTGCCGAAGCCGCGGGGCATGGCGAACGCGAACCAGCCGCCCGACACCACGGCCTCTTCGATCTTGGCGATGGCGTCGAGGTGCGCAGGCGACCAGGCCAGGAAGAACCGCTCGGGGTAGTACGTCTCGCAGTACGCCCGGAAGCTGGCCTGGGTACGCTGCCGGCGCCGCACGTCGGCCACCGGCGGAAGCTGGCCGATCTCCTGGCCGGCGGCGACGCGCGACCGCTCCCGCTCGATCGCGCGGCTCTTCTTGACCGCGTAGGCTGGCGAGGTCTTGTTCAGGTTGCCCCCCTGCTGAACAATTCCGGCGCCTCCCTCTTTGCCGTCGCCTGCACTCCGGGCAGGAACGGCTGGGCAAGCTCGCGCTCGAGCCGGGCGCGGGCGATGGCGAAGTGCTTCTCACTCTGTTCAATCCCGATGAATCGGCGGCCTTCCTTGACGCACGCCACGGCCATGCTTCCCTCGCCCATGAATCCGTCGAGCACGATGGCGTCGGGCCGGGTGCTCGCCCTCAGAATGTCCACAAGCATGGCCTGCGGCTTCTCGCACGGGTGCTTGTCGGCTCCGCCGTTGACAAAGGGATAGTGCCACACGTCGGTATACGGCACGCGGTTTGAGACGGCGAATGGTCGCCGCAGGTCTTCGTACTCCCGCCGCAGGTCTTCGTACTCCCGCCGCAGGTGTCCGTACTCCCGCCGCAGGTCCTCGTACTCCCGGCGCAGGTGCGAGTACTCCCGGCCGTCGTTGAACAGCGACTGCAGCCACGCGTAGTTCTCGGCTGTCGGCAGCGCCCACTGGCTATCTGTGAACCAGTGCGACGCCATGCCGCCGTTGCCGCCCTTCCACTCTTGCCACGCCTTGTTGACCTTCGCGCAGTCGAATCCGGCCGTAGACATTTCCTCGGCCAGGTACTTGCGCACCGGCTCGAAAACGAACCCGCGCAACTCATCGCACTTCGCGACGTAACCGGCCTCGCCCTTCGCCCGATTGTCGGCCCCATAGTGCTCAGCAAAGATGATACGCTCAGAGTCTGGAAAGAACGCCCGTAGTTCCTCCTTGCAACACGCCTGAGAGCGGCCGGCAGGCTTCTCCCAGGTGATCGTGTTCAGTATGTTGAATCGCCGCCTAATCTCGCACTCAACACGCCCCGCCATTTGCGGAGAGGCAAAACAGTAGAGCGACCCGTTTCCGCGTAGGAGGCGGTGCCATTCGTCAACCGAGCGCCCAAGCCACGTCAGAAACGCCGCGGGGTCATCCCACTGCCGATCCCACGCTTCATCAACCACGCGAAAGTATGGCGGGTCAGTCACCACGGCGTCGATGCTCCCGTCCTCCAGCGTCGGCAGGATCGCGAGGCAGTCGCCCAGGTACAGCGCGATGCGCCCGTCGGGGGATTGCCAGGTGGGGCTAGGCATGGGGCACCTCCGTTTCGCCTTGCCTCGCCGGCCGGGTCAGCCCGAGCACGGCGGCCATGAGGATCGCCAGCATGGTCAGGGTGTCGGGCATGGGGCAGCCTCCGGCTTGATCAGTTCCCGCAGCCGGCCCGCGGCCAGCCGCGCACACTCCACGGGCCCACCGTCGCCGGGAAGCCCGAGCGCATCGAGCACCGGCCCCAAGTGGGCAACGACGGCGGGACAGTCCCGGCACTCTCCGGCCGGCCCGGCGTCGGGGGCTTGAGCCGGCGACAAGGCCGCGGCCAACTCGAGAAGTTGCCGCCGCCCCTGGGCATCGCCATCGGCCGCCGCCTGCAACGCCAAAGCGCGCACCTTCGCCTGACCCCGGAGCCGGGCGCGACGGAATGCCGCCGCCGCCGCCCGGTTTCCGGTGATGGCGCGGGCGGCCTGGAACCCGAGGAGGATGGCGGTCTCCTCCTCGCTAAATTGCAGGCTGGCGTACTTCTCCAACTCGGCCAGGCGGGCGGCGGTGAAGCGTATCATGGCAGGCTCCTGTGGTATTCGATCAGCGCGGCGATGGCCCGGGGCAGACGCCCGGCGCGGTCAAGCCTGGCGGCGTAGGTCTCGCCGGGCCGGCCTGGCGCGTCGATGATGCCGGCGGCGATGGCGTAGGCTTGCGGGTAGCTGACGCCTTGCCGCTTGGCGATCTTGT
>MVZH01000332.1 GCA_002068325.1 Lentisphaerae bacterium ADurb.BinA184
ACCCACCCAGAAATCCAACGACATTTTCATCCTTGCCTGCGACGCCTTCATAGCAGGTCCAGTCTCCGACTGGACTCCGCGGGTGCGTGCTGCCGCGAGGGGGAGCGTGATCGGGCGCGACCGGTCGGAGACCGGTCCTACAGGGGAGGGAGAACTGGTGGCGAACGGTGTCACTTCCGGGCTTCGGTGGTGACGGTGATGGGCGAGCGGGCGCGGGCGGCGCAGGCGGCGACGTAGTCGAGCCAGGCCTGCTGTGTGGTGAACTCGCCGGCACGGGCCCAGCCGGCGCCGGCGTAGTAGACGAGCGGTTTGCCGGAGACGACCTTGGCGAGGACGAGCTGGTTCTGCTCGTCCTCGGCGTAGCCGGCGAATTCCGGGCCCGGCACGATCACCGCGACGCCGAGGTCAGCGTTGACGGCTTCGGCGGTCCACTGGGCGAGCGAGCCGGCGGCGGCGACCGGGGTGAAGTCGATCGTGGGCTGCTTCCGCTTGTCGGTGGGGTCCTTGACGATGCCGATGGCGACGGTGGCCTCGGGGACCTTGCCGGCGATGGAGAACGTGCTCTCGATGCGGTCGAGGTTGTGGCCGGCGTCGACGGTGTAGCGCTTGGTCTCGGAGACGAAGATGCCGCCGGCGGACCAGGTGTCGTAGGTGAGTTCGAAGACGGCGCGGACGGGGCCGTTGGCGAGGATGCGCCAGGTGCGGTAGTTGCGGCCGACGTGGAGGCGCGATCCGTCCCACACGCCGGTGCCGCCGCAACCGCGCGCGGTGCCGACGGAGTAGGTGTCCATGCCTTCGCCCTCGTCGGTGTGGTAGTGGTCGTGGCCCTTGTTGTACCAGCGGTCGACGATGGGGTAGTTCACGCGTTTGCACCAGACGTCGACGCCGCTGGTGACGAGGACCTCCTTGGCGCCGGGAGTCTCGGCGGGGGCGGCGAGGGCCGGGCCGTAGACGCGGTGGGCGATCTTGTCGTTCTCCCACGCGAAGTCGTCGAGGCGCTCGGGCACATAGCGGGCGAAGGCCTTGACGGGGAACGCGGGCACGACGGCCTCGGTCTTCTCGACGGTGAAGGTGGCGGACTTCTCGCCGGCGGCGAAGTCGTATTGGAAGATCAACTCGCCGTAGGCCGCGCCGCGTTTCTCGGGGTCCTTGGCGAGCGGGGCGACGTTGGTGACCTGGTAGGCGAGGCAACGGCCGGCGGCGTCCTTGACGATGAGCTTCTGCAGGAGCGCGTGGGGCAGGGCGGCGTTCACCTCGGTCCACGGGACGGTGATGGTCTCGGCGGGGCGGGCGGCGTCGAGCGTGTGCTTGACGGTGACGACGAGTTGCTCGGCGGCAGCGGCGAACGGCGCGAGGAGCGCGGCGGCGGCGAGGGGGGCGAGGTGGCGCAGTTGCATGGGGGAAAGCGGAAGACGGCGGGGAACTGGGGCTGGGCGGCGAAAACGCCGGCATCGGGGTGCCGGCGTTTCCGGAAAGAACGGGGCTGGGCGACCGGAGGTAGGAGCCTGCTTGCAGGCGATGTCGGGGATCGGCGGTGGATCGAGGACGGATCGCCTGCAAGCAGGCTCCTGCAGCGGATTGGAAACGGATGGCGGGCGGAATGCCGGCCCCGCCATCCGGAGGGCTGAACCGCTGCGCGGTCCAGCTACCCGGAGGGACTGCGGACGGTCAGCGGGCGAGCCAGCCGCCGTCGACGGCCACGGTGTAGCCGTTGACGTAGTCGGAGGCCGAAGACGCGAGGAAGACGACGGCGCCCTTGAGGTCGTCGGGGGTGCCCCAGCGGCCGGCGGGGATGCGCTCGAGGATGGCGGCGGAGCGCTTGTCGTCGGCGCGCAGCGGGGCGGTGTTGTCGGTGGCCATGTAGCCGGGGGCGATGGCGTTGCAGTTGATGCCCTTGCTGGCGAGCTCGTTGGCGATGAGGCGGGTGAGACCGGCCACGGCGCTCTTCGAGGCCGTGTAGCTGGGAACGCGGATACCGCCCTGGAAGGAGAGCATCGAGGCGATGTTGACGATCTTGCCCTTGCCGCCGCGGGAGACGACGTCGTTGCAGAACGCCTGGGAGAGGAAGAACACGGCGTCGATGTTGATGCCCATGACGTCGTCCCAGTCCTTCGCGGAGAACTTCAGGAAGTCCTCGCGGCGGATGATGCCGGCGCAGTTCACGAGGATGTCGAGGTGGGCGAAGGTTTGGCGGGCGGTGGCGATGACCTGCGGGATGGCGGCGCGGTCGCCGAGGTTGCCGGCGATGGCGACGGCCTTGCGGCCGAAGGCCTGGACCTGCTTGACGGTGTCGTCGGCGGGGAGGATGTCGACGGCGACGATGTCGGCGCCGGCTTCGGCGAGCGCGAGGGCCATGCCCTGACCGAGGCCGCGGGCGGCGCCGGTGACGACGGCGACTTTGCCGTCGAGTTTGAAGGAGTCGATGATGGTGCTCATGGAAAGCGGATGAAGAGAGGTGGGTGGAGGTTTAGCGGAGGGTGGCGATGGGCGCCGGGTCCATGTCGCCATAGTCCTGGTTCTCGCCGCCCATGCCCCAGCAGAAGCTGTAGCTGGCGGTGCCGACGCCGGAGTGGATGGACCAGACCGGGGAGAGGGCGACCTCGCCATCACGGATGACGAGGTGGCGGGTCTCCTGCGGGCGGCCCATGAAGTGGAAGACGGCCTGGTCGGCCGGGATGTCGAAGTAGAGGTAGACCTCGCTGCGGCGCGAGTGGGTGTGGGCCGGCATGGTGTTCCACACGCTGCCAGTGGCCAGGGTGGTGACGCCCATGACGAGCTGGCAGGTCTTGCAGGTGCCGGGGTGGATGAGGCGGCGGATCGTGCGGTCGTTGGCCGTGGCCGCGGAGCCGAGGCGGTTGCCCTCGACGGAGGCGAACGCCACGTGGCAGATCGGATACGCGGTGTGCGCCGGGTAGCTCAGCAGGTAGAAGCGGGCGGGTTTGGCCGGATCGACCGAGCGGAACGTCACGGAAGCGTACGCGCCGCGACCGACATAGAGGGCGTCGTAGCGTTCCAGCCGGTGCTCCTTGCCGTCGATGGCGACGATGCCGGGGCCGCCGATGTTGAGCAGGCCGGCCTCGCGGCGCTCGAAGAAGTTGGTGGCGCGCAGCTCGGCGGGGTTCGGCAACGTGAGCGCGGTGGTGGTCGGGCAGATGCCGCCGACAACCGTGCGATCAGTCTCCCACCAGCGGAGATGGAGTTCGCCCGGCACGAACAGACCTGTGACGAGGAATTCGCGGCGGAGAACCTCCGGGGGCATGCCGGCGACGAGGGCGGGGAACGAGTTTTCTTGGATCTGCATGATGAAGGGGGCGTTGGCGGGGATGACACGGCCCGGGGCAATGCTTCCCCGGGCCGTGTGCGAACCCCTATTCTATGACGTAACAAAAGGGACGACGAGGCCGGTCGCGCCGCGACGGCCGTCGACCACGAAGTGGTGCGGCGGCGGAGTGGTGTGCGGCGGGCGCGGGGGCATCGGCGAAGGGTGGTGGCGGTGTTCCGAGGGCGGCGTCCGGCGGGGCGAGCGATCGGAGACGGATGTTTCACTAATGAACTTGCATTTCATGGATGAACATTTCACGCTCCGCCGCAATCTCAAAATCGCCCGGGCCTCCAGACTCCGTCCGCGCCCGATCGGTCATTGGTCCTCCCCGCACATGCCGTCTTCGCCCCCCAAGCCCTCCGCCCCCGCCTCCGCCCGCAAGACCGCCCCGGCCGCGGGCGCGCCGGACGAGCGCTACGTCATCCCGAATCTCCGCAACGCCTGCCGCATCCTCAAGCTGCTCGGCCGGCACCCCGACGGCCTGAAG
>MVZH01000333.1 GCA_002068325.1 Lentisphaerae bacterium ADurb.BinA184
CAACAGCAACCCGGAGACGGTCAGCACCGACTACGACACCAGCGACCGGCTGTACTTCGAACCGCTGACCCTCGAGGACGTGCTGCACATCTACACCCGCGAGAAGTGCTGGGGCTGCATCGTGCAGTTCGGCGGCCAGACGCCGCTGAACCTCGCCCGCGCCCTGGAGTCCAACGGCGTCAACATCATCGGCACCTCGCCGGCCAGCATCGAGGCCGCGGAAGACCGGGAATCCTTCGAGGAACTGGTGACACAGCTGGGCATCCGCCAGCCGCAGAACGGCACCGCGACTACGGTTGACGGGGCGCTGGCGGCGGCGCACACGATCGGCTACCCGGTGCTCGTGCGCCCGTCGTTCGTGCTCGGCGGCCGCGCCATGGCGATCGTCTACGACGACGCGGCCATGCGCCGCTACGCCGCCGAGGCGGTCGAGGTCTCCGAGTCGCGCCCGATCCTCATTGACCGCTTCCTCGAGGACGCCATCGAGGTGGACGTGGACTGCATCGCCGACGGCGAGACGGCCGTCATCGGCGCCATCATGGAACACGTCGAGCAGGCGGGGGTGCACTCCGGCGACAGCGCCTGCATCATCGCCCCGGTCACCCTCGACGGCGACACCATCGAGACGATCCGGCGGCACACCCATGCGCTGGCCAGAGGCCTGAACGTCGTCGGCCTGATGAACGTGCAGTACGCGGTGCAGGGCCACACCGTGTACGTGCTCGAAGTCAACCCGCGGGCCTCGCGCACGGTGCCGTTCGCCAGCAAGGCGACCGGCGTGCCGCTGGCCAAGCTGGCGGCCCTGGTGATGACCGGGCGGAAGCTGCGCGACCTCGGCTTCTCGGGCGAACTCCACCCCCGCCACTACTCGGTCAAGGAAGCCGTGCTGCCGTTCATCCGTTTCCAGGGCGCCGACATCCTGCTGTCGCCCGAGATGAAGTCCACCGGCGAAGTGATGGGAATCGACCTGGACGACGGCATCGCCTTCCTCAAGAGCCAGATGGCGGCCGGGACCGCGCTGCCCGACGGGGGCAACGTGTTCATCAGCGTCTCCGACCACGACAAGCCCGAGGCGGTGCGGCTGGCGCGCGAACTCGAGGCCATGGGGTATGTCTTGTACGCGACGCGCGGCACGGCCACCGCGCTGCGCGAGGCCGGCATCCAGGCGCGCGCCCTTTTCCGCATCTCGGAAGGCCGGCCCAATGTCCTCGACCTGATGCGCGAGCGCGCCATCGGCTGGATTGTGAACAGCCCCTCCGGCGCCGCCCCGCGCGCCGACGAGGTGCGCATGCGCGCCGACGCGCTGCGGCTGGGCATCCCGATCACCACGACCCTGAGCGGGCTGCGGGCCGCGGTCAAGGGCCTCAAGGCCTTCCGCTGTGTCCGCAGCCTCGACGTCTGCAGCCTTCAGGAATACCAGCGGCACACCGACGAGAGGTTGCGCCGGCCGGCGGCCTCCGCCCCGGTCGCCGGGCGCCGCCGGGGAGATGGGGCACCCGCATGACGAACCGCGAGAAATGGCAGGCCCAGCGCGAACGGCGCGCCTTCTTGGCCCTGGCCGACGGAACCGTCTGCCGCGGCTACTCGGTGGGCGCGCCCTGCGACGGCCTCGGCGAAGTCGTGTTCAACACCGGCATGACCGGCTACCAGGAGATCCTGACCGATCCCTCGTACAGCGGCCAGTTCGTGACGATGACCTGCCCCGAGATCGGCAACACCGGCGTCAACCGCGCCGACGTCGAGTCCCGGCAGGTCTTCGCCAACGGCTTCATCCTGCATGAACTCAACCCGCCGTGCAACTGGCGCAGCCAGCAGCCGCTGGACGAATACCTGGCCGCCAACGGCATCCCCGCCCTCGCCGGCGTGGACACCCGCGCCCTCACCGCCCGGCTGCGCAGCGGCGGCACCCAGAAGGGTTTCCTCTCGGTGCGCGGCGAGGTCGGCGAGGCCGAGGCCGTCCGCCAGGCCCGCGCCTGGAGTGGGCTGGACGGGCAGGACTACGCCGCGCGGGTGTCGGTCGAACGGCCGTTCGCGTGGGATCCGGACGGCCGCCTGTCGGCCTCCTGGGGCATCGCCGAACGGCTGGCGGACCCCGACCTGCGGCTGGTCGCCTATGACTTCGGCATCAAGTGGAACATCCTGCGCCGGCTGCGCGAACACGGCATGCAGGTCCAGGTCGTCCCCGCGCGCACGACGGCCGACGAGGTTCTCGCGCTCAAGCCGGACGGCGTCTTCCTCTCGAACGGCCCCGCCGACCCGGCCGCGGTGACCTATGCGGTCGCGAGCATCCGCCGGCTCATCGGGCGCGTGCCGATCATGGGCATCTGCCTCGGACACCAGCTCATCGGCCTGGCCTTGGGCGGGCGCACCTACCGGCTGAAGTTCGGGCACCACGGCGGCAACCATCCGGTGCGGAATCTGGAGACCGGCCAAGTCGAGATCACCTCGCAGAATCACAACTTCGCCGTTGACCCGGACAGCCTGCCGGGGGGCGAAGTCGAGGTGACGCACCTCAACCTGAACGACCACACGGTCGAGGGCCTGCGGCACCGCACGGCCCCGCTGTTCTGCGTCCAGTACCACCCCGAGGCGGCGCCCGGGCCGCACGATTCAGCCTACCTGTTCAGACGCTTCCGCGAGATGATCCGCCCTGCCGGGCCTGCATGATCCGCCGCGGGGACTCGACGCGGGTCAGGGGGATGCGCCGCCGTGCCTGCCGGCTGTTGGCAGGTTGCGCAGGCACTCGAAGGCGGGTTCGACGGCCGCGCAGTCGGCGCGCACGGCGGCGGCGACCGCGAGCGGATCGAGCGCCCGCGGGGGCACCCCGGCGCGCACGCTGAGGGCGGCGGCGACGCCGGCCGCCTCGCCGGTGGCCATGCAAGTCTGCTGGATGCGCAGCGAAGCCTGGGCCAAGTGCTCCGCGGAGAGGCAGCGGCCGGCCATGAGCAGGTTGTCAAGGCCGGTGGCGACGAGGCAGCCGTAGCGGATGTCGAAGAACTCCCCGGCGATCAGGCGGTCGCGGCGGTGCCGCCACTCGGGGGTCGAGCGGTCGACGGCAGGCGCGGTGTAGCTGTCCGCCGGCCAGACATCGATTTCCCACGAACTGCGGGCGATGGCGTCGGGGTGCTTGCGGAAACGGATGGCATCCTCAGCGGTGACGGTGGCCAGCCCGTGCAGGCGGCGGCTGGAGCGCACGCCCAGGTGCGCCGAGGTGTCGGCCAGGAAGGCGCGCTCGAAGCCGGGGACGTGCCGGCGGTAGACGTCCACCGCCTGGCGCGCCTGTTCGCGGCCCTCGCGCTCGGCGCGCGTCAGGTCGAACGGATCGAGGGGATCGACGGCCAGCACGCGGCTGATGAC
The DNA here is from genome assembly GCA_002068325.1 of Lentisphaerae bacterium ADurb.BinA184. Classification (GTDB taxonomy): domain Bacteria; phylum Verrucomicrobiota; class Lentisphaeria; order Oligosphaerales; family MVZH01; genus MVZH01. Next base: position 3,358 of record MVZH01000333.1, read on the forward strand.
GGACAGCGTCTCGTGCCGATGCTCGGGCAGTTCCCAGTGGCGGCCGCGCACATAGCCCAGCAGGCGGTTCTGCTCGGTGATGACCGGCGAGTCATAGTCGCCCTGCCTGACGGCGGCGGCCAGCCCCTTCGCCACCTTTTCCATGGCGGCCTCCTCGGGCCAGTTGCCCGGCCAGAAGGCGTTCCCCATGCGGAAGACCTTGGTGCAGGCCATGGCGTAGGGGTGAAGGCCGTCGCCCTGTTCCCACGGCACGCCGCTCTGGGCGGCCACGATCCCGTCGCCGGTGGCATCAATGACGCAACGCGCGAGCACGGCGCGGCGCCCGGCCTTGGTCTCGACGAAGACCCCGGCCGCACATGGTACGCCGTCCGGCGATGTGCCCTCGACAATGGCGCGGGCGGCACCGGCGTGATGCAACAGCGTCACGCCGGCCGCCACGGTCAGCTCG
>MVZH01000334.1 GCA_002068325.1 Lentisphaerae bacterium ADurb.BinA184
AGGCTGCGCCTGTTCCTCGACGGGGTCACCGGCGGCAAGCTGCAGCGCCTCCTCCTGGCCAGCATGTACCGACGCGCCCTGGACGGGCGGCGCTATGACGATTTCGAGCAAGGCAAGCTGAAAGGCGAAGCCTCGCTGTTCGGGGCCATCCTGGCGTACTCCGACGCCAGCGAAGATAACGGCCAGGCCGCGCAAAGCGCAGGTAGCGGCAGCGCACCGCACACGCCCGGTCAATGGCGCGGGAGTGAAGCCCCATGAGCGACAACGTGACCGCAACCGTCGAACCGAAGGAAACCGCCCCCCAGCCGGCAGCCGTCACCGCAACGGTGGCAGAGGCCGGCGCCCCCGCGCCCAAGGTCACGACGCCGACCGAAGCCCCGGCGGGTTCGCCCCCGACGGCGAAGACACCGACGGCTGAGGAAAGGCTGGCCGCCGGCCTGGATGAGCTGCGCAGGCCCGTCCCCCAGGAAGCCCAGACTCCGCCGGCCGCCAAGCCGGCCGCCCCGCCGGAGACGCCCCCCCAGGTGCCGCAGGCAGGGCAGGAGCCTGAAGAGCTTCCGGCCGCCCCGCCGTCCGGGGCCGACGCCCCGGAGTTCTACCGCAAGTGGCGGGAGCGCTACAAGGCGCTGAAGGACCGGGCCCGGACGGCGGAGCAACTGCTCGGGTTCATTGGGCAGATCGAGGCCGGGACCCTGGACGAGAAGTACCGCCCGGCCATCGAGGACAGGCTCCAGAACGCCACCGACCCGGCGGAGATCGCCGCGGTGATCGCCAAGGCCCGGCGCCGTGAGTACGGCGAGGCCAGCGGCGACATCGAGACGGCGGCCAGGGAACTGCTGCCGCTGGCCCAGGCGGGTTACGCCCGCGAACAGGCCAGGAGGCAGGCCCAGGGCGAGCGGCAGGCGGCGCAGGCGGCGTCGTGGGACGCCGTGCTGAAGGAGTTTCCCGACCTTGGCAAGCGGGATCCGGGGGTGATGGGCGAGTTCAAGGCGGCGGCGGAGACGCTGTCGGAAACCTTCGGGATGCGGAATGTGTTTGAGGAGCTGGCCAACGGGCCGGCGGTCGTGGCGGAGTTCGTCAAGCTGTCGCGCAAGGCAGCGAAGGCGGACGCCGCGGAAAAGGAAATCGCCGCCAGGGACAAGGAGCTTGCCGCGCTGCGTGCGCGGACGGCGGAGCTGTCCGGCGGCCTGCCGCCCGGCGGACATCCTCCCGCGGGGGCCGGCCAGAACGCAGAGGACAAGCTGCGCGCGGGCCTCAACCAACTCGGCCTGCGTGTGTAAGGAGTCACCATCATGGCTGCGACAACGACTTCCACCCTCGCCGGCACGATCCAGAAGTACTTTGAGGACTCCTGGATGGAGATGCCCGAAGAGGAACTGCGCCTGCCCCTGGCCAACAACGCCGACTTCGAGGTGGCCTCGATCCCCGCCAACGGCGGGCAGTACGCCGAGTTCCGCAAGTTCGGCAAGCTGACCGTCGAGGCGGCCAGCGCCACAGACGACACCCCCAAGACCTACGCCGAGAACACCGAGCCTAGCGCCCCCGTGGCGCTGTCCAGCGAGATCATCCAGGTTCCCTTCGAGCTTCTGCGCGACTACGTGGACCTGGGCAACGTCACGCTGGCGACCGACCCCACCGACCTTATGCGCAAGAACAAGGATGCCCTCACCCTGCTGATCCGCCGCAAGCAGCACCAGCTGGCTAACAGCCACATGGTCAAGCAGCTGACGCGGGTGTTGAACAGCTCCGACATCCCGGCCGCTGCAACCTATCTGCCGGCGGGGTTCAAGTGCATCTATACCGGCGGCGCCCAGGTCTTCAACGACGTGACCGCCGACCACCTCTTCACGGTCAACGTCTTCAAGAAGGCCCGCACCCTGCTGGCCAACGCACAGGTGCCGCGCATGAAGAACGGCCGCTACCTGGCCATCGTGGACGAGGCCATCGTGGCGCAGCTGCTCGAGGACTCGGTCTTCCGCGACATCGTGAAGCGCCACCAGGACACCACGCAGAAGTCCTTTGGGACGGGCAGCATGCTGGACTGGGAGGGCATGACCTGGCTGGTGCAGGACGACCCGTACCGCTGCAATCTGGCGGCGGCCGGCGGCGCCCTGACGAACCGCAAGAACACCGGCAAGGTCCGCGTCGCCCACGTCCTCGGCAAGGGGGCCTTCGGCTATGTGGACGCCGGCAAGGCCGGCTCGATCCAGAGGCGCACCCTGCGGCCGACGTTCAAGGTCCAGGACATCAGCCTTACGGGAACGAACGTCACGGTCGGCTACACCATGGCCTTCCAGGCGTGCGTGCTGGACGACACCCGCGGCCTGAACATCGCCGGCTGCTCGCAGTTCGACGAGAGCGTGGCCGACCTGGCCTAACCCCTGAACCCCAGCACGAAGGAACCCAAGATGAACAACCTGATGACCAACCTCCTGGGCAAGGCCACAAGCACGACGGAGACGTTCTCCTCGGTCTCCGGCCTGCCCAACAAGCGCATCGCCATCCAGCGGCTGCGCGCGACCGGGCTGCACGCAAACAGCGCGGTCAAGCTCTACCAGACCCAGGCCCACCTCGGGGTGCGGCTCCCGGCGGCGGTGACCGCCGTCGCCACGACCGTCAAGGTGCCGGTGGACGCTGCCGGCGGGCACATCGTCAAGGGGCATACCCTGACGTCCAGCGACTTCCTGCTGATCCCGGTCACCGCGAAGTACCCGTCCTACTCGATCAAGGCAATCTCCAAAGTCGCCGACAACGCCGGGGAGATGTACTGCACGGCGACCATCGTCGCCACGGGGCTTGCGCTGGACGCCAACACCCCGGTCTGGGTGGTGCGGGCGGCGGACGTGGAGACCATCACCGTCGGTGCGGCCAGCATCGACAAGGAGGGGCCGGTCTCCGCCATCGGCGTGGGCTGCCCGTTCTGCATGGGCGTCGCGTCCGGTGACGCCACGGTGACCACCGCCGTCGCGGTGATCGAGTACCAGGACGCCGTCTGATCAACCGGAACACGGGAGGTGACGGATGCGCGCCGTCGATCTCGTCCGCCTCGCGGTAAGCCGGGTTGGCCTGGCCGATCCGGACGCCATCCCCGACAGGCTCTATGCGTTCGCGTTCGATGCGCTGAACGACGAGTACCGGCGGGTATGGGACGCCTTCCCCTTCCGTGACCAGCGTCTGTGCTCGGTGGCGGTCTCGACGGCCGCCGCCGAGCTTGTCCTGCCCCCGGAGATCGACGCCGTGCGGGCCATGCGTACCACGGGCTTCCGGTTGTCGCCGACGGACGTGGTCGTCCTGTCGGACTGGGTTCCCGGAAGCACGCTCGAGACCGGGACCCCGTATGCCTGGTACCCCCTGGCCGACGTGGCGGTGACGGCCCAGCCGTCCGCCGCGGCCGTCGTCACGGTGACATCGGCATCCGCCGACGATGAAGGGGTCACCATCCGCATCCACGGCGAGGATGAGGACGGGATCGAGTGCTATGAGGACATCGTCCTGGCCAAGCCGGAGGGCTGGGAGTCCGGCGACCCGGTTACGGCGGACGGGACGACCACCTTCAGCGAGATACTGCAAATCACCAAGGCGGTGACCGAGGCCGCGGTCGTCATCGCCGTGTCCGCCGTCGAACTGGCGCGGATCCCGGCCTGGGAGAACGAGTCGCGCTACCGGCGGCTGCGCCTGCAGCCGGCGCCGGACTCCACCGTCTCGTTGCTGATCGAGGCCACGCGGCGGTTTCCGCGGCTGGTCTCCGACAATGACACCATCCTCCTGGCCAAGGCCGAGCC
>MVZH01000335.1 GCA_002068325.1 Lentisphaerae bacterium ADurb.BinA184
CCCTCGGCTCGGGCCGCCGACCGCTGATGCTCTTCAACCCGGTCGGATGCGAACGCCACGAAACCGTCGAGGCGATCCTCTGGGAGAACTCCCGCAACTGGACGGGCCCGTCGCGCCACATCCCCGCCTTCTCCGTGCACACCCCCGACGGCGACACCCTGCCCGCCCAGACCGTCGAGACAGGCTCCTACTGGGGACACGACTTCTCCCGCGTCGCCTTCCCCGCCCGCGTCGGCGCCTTCGGCTACGCACTCTACACCATCACCGAGGAGAAGACCGCCGATGTCCCGGCCCGCGCCTGGCAGCTCGGCGGCGAACACCACTGCGCCTACTCCAGCCGCGAACGCCAGCAGGAAGGCCTCGAAAACGACCTTGTGCTGGTCGAGCTGGACATGACGACCGGCGGCATCCGGAGGCTCGTTGACAAGGCCGGCGGCGTCGAGCTGATCAGCCCGCAACACCCCGCCCCCGTCCTCGAATACGCCGTCGAGCGCAGCCACGGGATGAGCGCCTGGCTGGTAGATCACACCGGCCCGGCCGAGCGGCCGGCCGTCAAGTCGGTCCGGCGCAAGGACCGCGGCCCCTACAAGGCGTCGCTGGAAGTCGCCTGGCGCATCCGCAGCTCGGACTTCACCATGGTGTATGAGCTGCGGGCCGGCGACCCTAACCTCTACATGAGCCTGTCCGGGACGTGGTTCGAGCGCGGCACGCCGGAGACCGGGATCCCCGTGCTGCGCCTGGCCCTGCCGCTGGCCCTCGAAGGGGCGAAACCGTCGTATGAGATCCCGTTCGGGGCGGTCGAACGCCAGACCGTCGCCGGCGAGGAAGTCCCCGCCCTGCAGTGGGCGCGGGTGACGGGCCGGGCCGGGGCGCGGCAGGCCGGGTGCCTCCTGGCCAACGACGGCAAACATGGGCATTCGCTGGACGGCGGCACGCTGCGCGTGACCCTCATCCACAGCAGTTACGACCCCGACCCGCTGCCGGAGATCGGCCGGCACGAGATGCAGTTCGCGCTGCGCCCGTTCGCCGCCTCCGCCCCCGTCAGCGAGGCGATCCATGCGGGCCAGTGCCTCAACCACGCCCTCCGCGTCGTCGGCACCGGCGTCCACAAGGGTTCCCTGCCGGCCGTCGCCGAGCTGCTCACCGTCTCGCCAAAGGGCGTCGTGCTCTCGGGCCTGAAGATGGCCGAGGACGGCCAGGGCCTCATCGCCAGGCTGTTCGAGCCGAACGGCAAGGCGGCCACGGCCACGCTCGAACTCAACCCGCGGCTGCTCGGCACCGTCAGGCGCGCCGTCGAGGTTGATCTCGTCGAACGCGACCTGCCGGCATCCAGCGCCCGCGTCGCCGGCAACAAGGTGACGGTGAAAGTGCCTGCCCGCGGCATTGCCTCGCTGCGCATCGAACTGGCGGGGTAGGCCGGACGGACGGCGGCCGGGCGGGCGCGCCGGGGCGCCGCGCCCGACTGTCAGGCAGAGCGCCACGAGGAGACTGCCCCTGTGATTCGTACCGCACGGGGCCGGACGGATGCCGGCGCGGGACCGCGCGCCGCGGCGCCGCGCCCCACTGTCATGCAGGACGTCACTCCGCCGCCGCACGACCGGCCCGTCGAACCGGGCGGGAACCTCGCCTGGTACGCCGGCCGCCGCCGGCTCGCCCTGACCGCGGCCCTCGCCATCCTCTCCGGGCTTCTCCTCAGCGCCGCCTTCCCGCCCCTCGAACTCGACCGCCTCGCCTGGGTCGCCCTAGTTCCCATTCTCCTCGCCCCGCCGCCGGCGGGCTGGGGACGCCGCCTGGCCGCCGGCTACCTGCTCGGCCTCGCACACTACCTGACCTCGCTGGCCTGGCTCAATACCATCGGCTTTGCCGCCGGAACCCTCCTCGCCCTCGTCTGTGCAGCCTTCCCCGCGCTGTGGTATCTGGGCGGCGAAGCCTTTGCCGACACCCTGGCCGGACGCCGCCCCGCCGCCCGCCCGGACGGACGCCTGAACCGGCCACGCCCGGCCGCCGTGCTCGCCCTCGACGGCTGGCGGCTCGCCCTCTACATCCTGTTCGTCCCCGCCCTCTGGGTGGGGCTCGAGTGGCTGCGCGGATGGGTCTTCACCGGCTTCCCCTGGAACCAACTTGGGGTCAGCCAGTGGCAACGGCTCGGGCTGCTGCGCCTGACCCAGTGGACCGGCGTCTACGGCATCAGCGGTGCGCTGGTCCTGGTCTCGGTGACGGTGGCGCGGCTTGGCGGCGTGGCTGTGCAGTCCTTCCGCACCGGCATCCGGCGGCCGTTCCCGTGGCCGGTCGTGCCGGGGCTGATCCTGCTGGTGCCGGTGGCGGGGCTGGCCGTGCGGCCCTCGCGTCTGCCGCCGCCGGCCCGCACCCTCCGCATCGCTGCCGTCCAAGGCAACCTCCCGCAATGCCGCGACTACCGGCCCGAACAGCTCGATGAGGCCCTGCGCGTCTACGCCCAGCTCACCCGCGCCGCGGCGGCCGGCAAACCCGACCTCATCGTGTGGCCGGAGACCGCGGTCCCCGCAGCCCTGCTCTTCGACGAAACCTACGCCCGTGTCTTCGCCGACCTCGTCCGCGACACCCATACCCCCATGCTCTTCGGAACCCTCCACTACCAGCCCGCGCCCGAGGCCGGCCCCGACACCCCGCCGCAGGTCTTCAACAGCGTCTTCCTCTCCGACTCCGACGGCCGCATCGTCGAGGCCTATCACAAAATCCACCGCGTCCCCTTCGGCGAATATGTGCCCTTCGGACGGTACCTGCCGTGGCTGGTGGACCTCATCGGCATGGGCCGCGACCTCACCCCCGGCAGCGATTACACCCTCTTCCGCCTGCCCGCCGACACCCTCGCCGGAGTCAATATCTGCTTCGAAGACGCCTTCCCCGACATCAGCCGCCAGTTCGTGCGACGCGGCGCCGGACTGCTCCTGACCCTGACCAACGACGCCTGGTACGCCGAGAGCAGCGGCCCCCGCCAGCACATGATCCACGCCGTCCTGCGCGCGGTCGAAAACCGCCGGCCCCTCCTGCGCTCCGGCAACAACAGCGACACCGGCCTCATCCTGCCCGACGGCGAGGTGCGCGGCCTCCTCGCCGATCCCGTCACCGGACACCGCTTCGTCCGCGGCTGCCGCACCTACGAAGTCCCCGTCTGGGACGATCCCGGGACGACGTTCTACACCCGCCACGGCGACGTCTTTGCGGAGTCCGCAACCGCCCTGGCCGGCGCCGGACTGGCCGCGGCCGTCGTGCGCGCCCTCCGCCACAAACGCCGCCTGCGCGACCTCGCGGCCGCCACTCCCGCGGGCTGAGGGCGCGGTCAGCCCCGGCCGGGGCGGGCCGGCGCCTGGGGAGTCCACTCGGCGCGGAAGACGGCCTGTTCAAATGGCCCGCCGGCGCCATGCGACAGCCCGTCCGGCCGCCACGACAGCCCATGGTCCGTGGTGAGGACGAACGCGCGTCCCGCCGCCGTCTCGGCGTCCCGCCACGGCAGCACCTCGCGGCGCAGGTAGTCGGCGAGCAGCCCCGGCATCTCCGGCAGGGCCAGCTGCCCGTCGTGCGCGTCGGCATCCAGCAACGCCACCCGCACGACGGCCGTACGGTCGCGGCCGGCCGCCGGGACCCGCTCGCGCAACGGGTGCGCCTCGCGGCCAGTGGCCTGGATGTAGGCCACGCCGCGCGCCGGGAGCAAGTCCGCCGGGTCGCCTTCGAGCCCGAAGTGGGCGCCGATCGCGGCGGCGGTCAGGGGGACGGCCTCGAGGCGGTACCAGGCCGTGCCCCC
>MVZH01000336.1 GCA_002068325.1 Lentisphaerae bacterium ADurb.BinA184
GGGCAGGTTGACCAGCCCCAGCCCCGGCGCCACCAAGCCGCCGTTCCACGTGTCCGGCTCGCCGGGCGTGCAGATCGGCGACCCCGGCACCAGGCTCCACATGACGTTGTCCGGGCTGCTGGCGAGGTGGAACTCGAAGCGGTCGTCCTGCAGGCTCCACAGCATCGGGAACATCAGGTGGTAGTCGCGCGTGCCGGGCATGCGCGTCTTGCCGTTGCAGTACCACAGGTCGCCGGGCTTCATCGCCGGAGTGCCCGGCCAGAACACCTCCTCGGGCTGCGGGAAGTGGCGGAAGTCGGCGGTCTCGCTGCGGCCGATGGTGCGACGCCCCATGACCCAGGTGCGCGTGTACATGACGTGGCGTTGGCGCACGGGATCGTACTCGCAGACATTGTGGTTGTCGCTGATGTTGATCAGTAGCGGCTCGTCGAGAACCTTCCAGCTCAGGCCGTCGGGGGAGACGGCGCCGCACGGGCCCCAGACCGTGGGGCCGCCGCGGTCGGCGCCGGGGTCGGCGTCGTCCGGCCAGCGTCGGCGATAGGCGTCGGCATCGGCGCGCGGGATGGTGCCCAGCCAGACCGCCTTGTAGCGCTCTGCCGGCGGGGCGGAGGGATCTTTGTAGACGCCGCCGCCATGGAAGCCGTAGCGCTCGTTGAGTGGGCGCCCGATGACGAGGTTGTTCGGGCCGAGGCCGGTGTGGGGGAGCAGGCCGAGTTCGGGGAAGCGCCAGGTCGTGCCGTCGTCGCTCTCGGCGTAGCGGAGCTGGTTGAGGTGGCCGACCTCGGCCAGGTCGTCGCTCGGCCAGCCTTCGACCCACAGGCGATAGACGCCGTCGTCGTGGATCAGCGACCCGGCGAACAGGAACATCACCCCGCAGGCGTCGGGAAGCAGCACCGGCTCGGACAGGGCTGGGCGCCTGGCGACCAGCTCGATGCCCCAAGGCACGTCGTGCTGACGGTAGAAAGCCTGCGGGTGCGGGGCGGCCCCCCACATGGGAATTGAGCGGCCGGCGGCGTCCGTGTAGTCATACCCGCCGTGGCTGACGTGGCGCCAGTCATGGAAGTACAGGACGTCGTCGGCCAGTTCAAAGGGGGCATGGGTTCCGTGCAGATGGCTGATCATCAGTGGCTCCGCGCCTCACCTGGACTCTCGTGCCCCGGACGCCCCTGCGTTCGTGCTGGCGATCCCTATCGTCCCTTCGTCGCTCCGGTCTTTCGCGCCGCACGCCGTGGACGACGGCGCCGCCTCTCATCCGCGCCGCCGACGGATCAACGCGAGGCCGGCCGCGGCGAAGAGCGCGAGGCTGGCCGGCTCGGGCACGGCCAGGACCACGATCTCCGAGAGGTCGCCCCAGTAATCCGTGCTGAGGATGCCGGCAGCGGTCAGCGGGATGCCGCTGCCGTCGCCAAGCGGCAGGATGACCCAGCTGTGGCCGGGGTTGTCCGCTCCGCCGACGCCGCCGTAACTCGACGTGGCCCAGCCGCTGTAGGCGGTCAAGGCATTCAGATTGAGAGGGCCGTTGGTGCCGACCGATTCCACCTCAAAGAACTTCCAGTAGGCGTTCGGGTTGATCGCGACGTACGCCACCTTCTGCGCGGCCGTGCCGAAGCTGATGACGATCTTGTGGTCAGTGCCGTTGCCCACGTGGTACCCGCTGGCGTCGTTCTCGAGCACGCCGTTGGTCAGGCTGCCGGCCGGATTCTCGCTGCCCGGAGCGGTCGCGACGGTGCCGGCATCGGTGATCTCGCGCAGGGCACCTCCGCCCACCGCGCACCCGTAGAACTGCAGGTCGCCCATCTCGACATGGTACCCGCCGTTGTGGCGGATTCCCGACAGGGGGATCTGATACTCAACCGGCAGAATCCCCGTCCAGGTCTCCCCTGCAAGGAGGGTGCTTGGCACGGTCAGGCCGGTGCTGACGTAGGTTGCCGAGCCCACTGGCATCACCTGGATGTCGCCGCCCGCGCGATCCGTGTTCACGTCCGCCGCGACGATGGTGACGCTCTGCACGACGAACGGCGCGGGACTGGTGAGGGTGGGACACGGGTTGTTGCTGCCGGTGTTGTACGACCGCCAGACCGTGGCCGGGTTGCCGTCGAGCAGGTCGGTCATATCGGTGTTATAGAGGAGCCCGTCCCCTTGCGAGTGGCTGCCCCCCCACAGGGCCAGGGGGTGCAGGGACGCCGGCGTCAGCAGCGCCGCCTCCGCCGCCAATGCGAGGGTAAGGACACACAGGGCCGCCATCTTCGTGATCATCCGTTCCATCGTTCTGACTCCTTTTTGCGCTGCGCAACTGGGGTGGAGGGCCGGGAGCGCACGTCAGTAGTGAGTAACGTCTCCTGCGCGAGGGGGTGTCACTGGCATGGATGCACCGGTGCCTGCCGGCGCCGCCGCGAGTTTGGACACGAGGTACTCTACACTCTCGCGACGCGGGATCAACGCGCGGCAGCCTGAGCCGGCGCTCGGTTGCGGATCAACGGGCCAAAGTGGGACAAGTGCGTGCCGCGCCGCGCTGTCGCGCCGTAGCGGGCACGCGAAGGCGGAAATCGGCCGACGAAGGAGGGTCCCGCTTGTCGCCGGAGACAACCGGAGACTTGAGCGGCCGTTTGACAGCGCGGTCGCCGACGGCTATCTTGCGGCACGATCCCGAAAGGCGGTGCGGATGAACCTCTTCACGGCGGACCATGGGCGCAGGGGAGCACGGTTCGTGGGCTTCACCCTCATCGAGCTTCTGGTCGTGATCGCCATCATCGCCATGCTGGCCAGCCTGCTCCTGCCGGCGTTGCGGCAGGCGCGCGAGGCGGCCCGCGGCGCCTACTGCATGGCCAACGTCAAACAGCTGGGCGCCGGGTTCCACTTCTACGCCGCCGACTACGACGATGCCCTGCCCTGGTCGTGGAATTCGGGGGCCGACTGCATGGCCTACCACGACACCGGCGGCGGCGACCAGGGCGGCTACGGCGGCTACACCTGGTGCCTGCTGGTCTACCCCTACATCGGCACCATCAGCATCTATGCCTGCCCATCGCTGGGGACAGGGACGCGCCCCGTCGGATTCTACAGCGACGGCAGCCCCTACTACCCGGTCGGCGAGTTGCCCATGTACGCCATCGAGGCCGACTACGGCCATCCCTACATCTACCAGTCCCACTACCGCGCCAATCCCTATCTGGGCAACTACGGGTACGGGTTCGGCACCCTGCGCGCGTCCAAACGGCGTGGTCGGGGGACTGCCCCCTCCCGCCACCTGCGATGACGGCTATATCTTTAAACCGGCCAAGGCCGGCCTGATCAACAATCCCGCCGAGAAGGTCTGCTGCTACGACGAGGCCTGGCCCCACTGCCCGTACGGCTGCACGCCCGGCAAGGCGGCCACCTTCTTCACCAACGCCGCCGGCGACAGCGACCGCGCCAACCCCGCCAACTACCTGCCCTCCTGGTACTGGCGGCCCAACATGGGCTGGTGGCACAACGACAAGACCAACGTCGCCTTCTTCGACGGCCACGTCGAAACCCTGCCCGTCACCAGCGACAAGACGTTCGAAGACCTCGACGACTCGCACTGGGACCTGTACTACTGACCCGCCCCCCGGCACGCCGAACCACCGCGCCCGCGGCACAGCCCCCTACGCCGCAGATCCCACGGCAAACAGGCGACGACAGACCCAAGCCTCGGCGGAGTTCGCGGAAACACCGCCGTTTTCACGAACTGGCCGGGCCACGCGGGCCCCCCCCCC
>MVZH01000337.1 GCA_002068325.1 Lentisphaerae bacterium ADurb.BinA184
GCGGCCGAAGGACCGCCCCCTGGAGAACGATTTCGTCAGCGACGAGGAGTTCGACCGGCTCCTGGACGCCTGGTTTGGGAACATCGCACGCGTGCTGCTGCCCGGGCACATCGCCTACATCTGGGGCGGCTACGCCAACTGCGGCAACTACCCGCCGTTCCTCAAGAAGCACAAGCTGTATTTCAGCCAGGCGATCATCTGGGACAAGCAGCATCCCGTGCTCACCCGCAAGGACTTCATGGGGGCGCACGAGTGGGCGTTCTACTGCTGGAAGGAGGGCGCGGCCCACCGCTTCTTCGGCCCGAACAACGCCACCGACCTGTGGCACATCAAGAAGGTGAACCCGCAGAGCATGGTCCACCTGACCGAGAAGCCCGTGGCGCTGGCGGTCCAGGCCATCCAGTTCAGTTCGCAGCGCGGCGAGAACGTCCTCGATCTCTTCGGCGGGTCCGGTTCGACTCTGATGGGCTGCGAGCAGACCGGGCGTCATGGATTCCTGATGGAGATCGACGAGCTGTACTGCGACGTGATCCGCAGACGCTGGGCCGAGTTCGTGCATGGCGCAGGCTGCGACTGGCAGGCGCTCACCCCGGCGGTTCATCCCGCGCCAGTGCCACAGCCACCCACCGACCAGCCCCAACCGGAGGCGGCCCGATGATCTACCTCGCCAGCCCCTACTCCGATCCCGACCTCATGGTGCGCCAGCAACGGTTCCTGATGGTCTGCCGGGAGGCGGCCAACCTGATGCGCCAAGGCGAGATGGTCTACAGCCCCATCGCCCACGGCCACTGCATCTCCCGCTGCGGCCTGCCGTTCGATGCGGACTACTGGGACGCGCACAGCCGCCTCATGCTGGCCCGTTGCGAGAGCCTGGCGGTCGTCCGGCTCCCCGGATGGGAGACCTCGGTCGGCGTGCAGCGCGAGATCGAGATGGCCAAGACCATGGGCATCCCGATCCGGCACGTCGCACCGAGAGAGAACGCCCCGGCCGGGGCCGAGGCGTAGGAGAGGGTGGATGTGTTCTGTGTGGCGCGATCAGCGGTTCAGGGCGAAGCGGCCCCGCTCGGCCCTGCGGAAGCGCGAGGCGTCGCCCTTGGTGTTGATCTCCCGCAGGATGGCCGAGTAGAGCGTGCGGTCGGGCGTCCTCCCGCCCCGGCGCGGGGCCCACAGCCCCGCCGCCCGGGCGCGCTCGACCAGGTCCTTGCACTGCATGGGCTCCTCGGCCTGGCCCAGGAGGTGGACGGCCGCGTCGAGCAGGCTCATGGTCCCGCCCGCTTCGCCCGTGGGTGCGCCCTGTTCGCCACTGTCGCGTTCCGTCGCCGGGGTCGGGGAAGGCTCCGCCTGCGGCGTCTCGGCGGCCGGGGGCGGCGTTTCCGCGGCCGCGGGCGCGTCGGCCGGGCCGACGAACCGGTCCGCACTGCGCACGGCCATTGTCCGGCCCGTGTGCGTCTCCACGGTCCAGCCGCCGTTGCCGGCGGCCTCCGTCACGGTGACGCGGACTGTGTTGCGGCCGACCTTCAAGGCGTAGGCGGCCCCGACTCTGATTTCCTCGCTTCTCATGGTGTCCGGATCCTTTCTGGTTTACGCCAGCGCGTCTGCGATGGCGCTCTCGATCATCCTGCCGGTTGCCTCCTCGTCGCGGCCGCCCATCACGAACACCAGCGTCTCCTTCAGGTTGCCGCGGATCTGTTCGAGGTCCCCGACGTGGCCCCAGTGCATCCCGTCGGCCGCGGCGCGTCCGGCGTGGGCGTCGAGTTCGCACTTCAGGAACTCGATCATCGCGGCGATCTCCTGGCGGCGGGTTGCGTAGACCTGGGCGGCGGTCTGTCTCGTGGTCTTCTTCATCTCGGCCTCCGGTGTCGGTTCGTGTTGCCGTGCAATGGTTTGCACGTCATCACTTAAAGCAGGGAAGTCGCGGGACATCAAGGCGGAATCAGATGGTTTTTCCATGTTTATTTGAGCGGCCCGGGCACGGCAGTCCGGCCATTCAGGCACAGGATGTGCGTGGGGGCCGCGGCCATGCCCGGTGATGCGTCCACGCCCGACTCCGGCCTGAAGGTGACGGCCCTGCCGCCGGCCAGGCTGGCCGACATCCTCAGGCGCGCCGGGGCCCGGCACGCCTCGGCCGAGACGATCCGGGCTGACATCGAGGCAGGGGCGCCGGTCAACGGCGACGGGACGGTCAACCTGATCGAGTACGCGGCCTGGCTGGTCGGGAGGATGGCCGATGGCGATTGACCCGGCCAGGCTCAAGCCGTCGGACGTCACGCGTCTGCTGAACTCGACGCCGCTCGGGACGGTGATCGGCGACCGCCATCTGTACCGGCACCGGCAGCGGGCGGGGTTCCGCATCTCGCCGGACGGCCGCACCATCAGCCTGTTCAGGTATGTGGCCTGGCTGGTCGACGAGCGCCACGGGCCGCGCCCTGAGCCGAACACGCGCGACTACGAGGCGATGAAGGAGGCGGCCCGGGCCCGGAACGCGGCGCTGTCGGCGGCCGGCCGGGACATCGGGGAACTGCCCGAGGTGGTCGACCCCGAGCGCCGGGCGCGCTGCCGCATGAGCTTCCGGGCCTTCTGCGAGGCCTACTTCCCGCTGACCTTCAGCCTGCCCTGGTCTCCCGACCACCTGCGGGTCATCGCCAGGATCGAACAGGCCGTGCTGCACGGCGGCCTCTTCGCCATGGCCATGCCGCGCGGGTCCGGCAAGTCGAGCCTGGCGGAGTGCGCGTGTCTCTGGGCCATGCTCTACGGGCACCGGGACTTCGTGACGCTGATCGGCTCCGACGAGGGGCACGCCCTCGGCATGCTCGAGTCCATCAAGACCGAGCTGGAGTCCAACGACCTGCTGCTGGAGGACTTCCCCGCGGTCTGCCACCCGATCCATGCGCTCGAGGGCATCGCCAACCGCTGCTCGGGGCAGCTGCACAGGGGCGAGCGTACCCAGATCGGCTGGACCGCCACCGAGATCGTGCTGCCGACCATCGCCGGCAGCGTGGCCTCGGGGGCGATCATCCGGGTGGCCGGGATCACGGGGCGGATTCGCGGGATGAAGTTCAAGCGGCCCGACGGCCAGACCGTGCGTCCGTCGCTGGTGATCCTTGACGACCCGCAGACCGACGAGTCGGCGCGGTCGCTGTCGCAGTGCGCCAGCCGCGAGCGCATCCTGGCGGGGGCGGTGCTCGGGCTGGCCGGCCCGGGCAGGAAGATCAGCGGCATCATGCCCTGCACGGTAATCCGGCCCGGCGACATGGCCGACCGGATCCTGGATCGGGAGAGGCACCCGGGGTGGAACGGCGAGCGCACGAAGATGGTGTATGCCTTCCCGGCCAACGGGAAGCTGTGGGACAGGTATGCCGAGGTCCGGGCCGCGAGCCTGCGGGCGCACGGCGACCTGCGGGATGCAACCGCGTTCTACATCGCCCACCGCGAGCAGATGGACGAGGGGGCGGAGGTGGCATGGGAGGCGCGGTTCAACCACGACGAGGCGTCGGCGCTGCAGCACGCCATGAACCTGAAGCTCCAGGACGAGGCCGCCTTCTGGGCGGAGTACCAGAACGAACCGCTGCCCGAGAACGTCGGTGACGACGAACAGCTCACGGTCGACGAGATCGCCCGGAAGCTCAACGGTCACCGGCGCGGCGAAATCCCCATCGGCTGCAACCACCTGACCATG
>MVZH01000338.1 GCA_002068325.1 Lentisphaerae bacterium ADurb.BinA184
CGCTCTCCAGCTCGCGCACGTGGGCTTTCAACCGGGCGATCTCGCGGCGTTCGTCTGGGGTCTCCACACGCACCACCATTCTGAGCAGATGCGACTTGCCGTAATGCCGAACCCAACGCGCAACCGTGTCGTGGCCGCGGATCCCGTAGACCGCCGCCGCCGCATGACAGCTGGCATGCCGCCCGCTTTCGATCTCCGCGACCACCTGCAACTTGAACGCCTCACTGTAACACATCGTCTCGTTCATGGACACCTGTCCTCCCTGTGACAAGTGTCAACGTATATCAGGACAAGACACTCGCCCCCCGTTCCCGCTTCCGACTCCCGGCTCCCCGCTCCGTGCCCCGCGCTCCGCGCTCCCTGTGCCGCGCGTCGTCTCTCCGACAATGAACTCGGGTTCCAGGCGAGTGGCCGGGGGCGTATCGCCGTCGGTCTGCGCCAGCTTCCGGAGGACGGCGTCGGCGACCTGTCCGCCGTGGCGCACGGGATCCATTTCCACACGGGTCAGCGGCCGCCCGAAGACCGGCCCGAGGCCACGGTTGGCCCACGAGATCACCTGCACGTCCTCGGGGATACGGAGGCCGCGGATCATGAGGGCGGCCAGTCCGCCGCGGGCGGCGAAGTCGTCGCCGAAGTAGATGAGGTCTGGCAACGCGCGCCGTCTAGCCAGGTACGCCTCGACCGCACGTCGCCCGCCGGCCTCCACCCCTGCCGGGTTGCCGAGCTCGGGCACCGGCACCGTCGGCAGCTCCGTGGCGGCGATGCCGGCCGCGGCCAGCGCCGGCCGCAGGGCCGCATTGGGCGGCGACATCCAAACCAGCCAGGCGGTGCGGATCCCGCAGGCACGGGCGTGTGCGGCCACCGCGGACATGGCGGCCTCGGCGGTGAAGGCCACGCCGCCGTGGGCGAGCGGCGACGGCGCAGACGCCAGGTGCAGGAACGGGATCCCCCGCCTGGCGAGCTGCGGCTGCAGGATCTCGACGCTCTCCCCCTCCACCGCCGCCAAGCTCGGCCGCTGCATGTCCAGCAGCGTCTGGATGCGGCCGAAATCGTGCATGGCATCCGCGTTGTCGAGCTTCGACAGGGTCACCAAGACGCGTTCGGCGTGCAGGCGCTCGGCCAAGGTCGCGCTCAGCACGCTGTGGTAATACATCTCCGGCCCGCTCCAATGCAGGTACAGCACGGACGCGCGCCACGGGCGTCGGCGCGGGTCGCAGACCCGGATGCCGCTGCGCGTCCTCCCCCTCAGCAACCCCTCCTCGGAGAGCCGCCGGACGGCCCGCCGGACGACGATCTCGCTCACCCCCAGCCGGGCGGCCATCTCCAGGAGCGAAGGCAGGGCTTGCCCCGGCTGGACGCCGCCGGTGAGGATGGCCTGGCGAAGCCCCTGCTCGACTTGGGCCGTCAGGCTGTGGCGGCCGTCGCGGTCGATGACAAATGGCAGTGTGCGCATGGCGGAATCCTGGCCGGGAGAGGTGACGTCCCGAACGATATACGCAATAGCCGCAATTGTCAAGCGTGCCGCCATAAACCCGGCTACGAAGAATCGCCCGATTCTTCGCGCTTACTGAGAGGGGGAACGCTCATTGCCTGCTTTTTTTCCTCGCGCCGGCAGTTTCGGCTTGACAATATTATAAATAGTGCTATATATCCGTTGACGGGGGCCGGTTTCCGGCCCCAAGGAGGCCGCCGTGAAACAACGACTGTCCATCGGGGTGCTCGAGGCGCGTCGGGAGGCGAAGCTGAAGCAGGTGCGCACTGCCGGGCCGCTGATGCAGGGGTCGCTGGCCACCATCGGGGTGACCTGCGGCAACCCGCGGTGCCGGTGCGCGCGCGGCCGGAAGCACGTCTCCCACATCCTGAACTCAAAGGTCGGGGGCAGGAGCCGTTCGCTGTACGTGCCGGTGGACATGGTGGAGACGGTACGGCAATGGGTCAACGAACAGCGGCGGGTGCGGAGGCTTCTCAAGGAGGTGTCCGAGCTGGGCGGGCGGATCGTGCGGGCGCACGTGCCGTCGCGGCGGGCGCGGGCGAGAAACCGGGCCGTCGCCGCTCGTGCGGCGGCGAAGCCCAAGGGCTGAACACGCTCGGCCTGGTCCGCCTGGCGCGGAAGCACTTCTTCCCCGGCTTCAACCCGGGGCTGGACGGGCTGGCCGATCCCCGCCGCCCGGACATGCGCCGCTACACCCTGCGCCATCTGGTGTGGAGCGGGATGCTGATGCTGCTGAGCGGCGCCCGGTCACGGCTCCAGCACATGTCGGAGACGCTGGCGGACGGGTTCCTGGAGAACCTGCACCGGCTGGCCGACTGTGCGGAGGACACCGCCGCACACCCGGACACGATCAACTACCTGCTGACCCATCTGCATCCGTCGGAGCTGCTGGAGTTCAACGCCGGCCTGGCCGGGCGGCTGCTGCGCATGCGCTGCCTGGAGAAGCTCCGCTTCGGCCGCGAGTGGCTGGTCGCCGTCGATGGCACGCACATCCGCCACTATCCCACCCGTCACTGCCCCCGCTGCCTGACCCAGAAGCAGCCGGACGGCTCCGTGCTCTACTTCCACGCCGTCCTGGAAGCCAAGCTGATCCTGGCCAACGGCCTGACCGTCTCGCTGGGCAGCATGGCCATCCTCAACCCCCGCGGCCGCTATGACAAGCAGGACTGCGAGATGAAGGCCTTCACGCGCCTGGCGGCCTGGCTGAAGCAACGCTTCCCGCGGCTGCCCATGTGCCTGCTGATGGACTCGCTGTACGGCTGCCGGCCCGTCATGAAGCTGTGCCGCGAGAAAGGCTGGAGCTACATCATCGTCTTCAAGAAGGGGCGCGCACCGGCGCTCTGGCGGAAAGCCGTCCGCGCCGCCGAAGCGGCCCCCGCCAACCGCAAGACGGTCCACCGCCGTGGCGGCATCGTCCAGCACTACCAGTGGGCGACCGACCTCGACTACAGGCAGGAGACCGTGCACGCGGTCTTCTGCCGCGAACACCGCCCGGGCACCAAGCCGACCCAGTGGGCCTGGATCACCGACCACCGCCCGGACCGGGAGAACGTCGACCGGCTGGCCAACAAAGGAGGCAGACTGCGCTGGAAGATCGAAAACGAAGGCTTCAACGTGCAGAAGAACGGCGAGAGCGGGCTCAAACACGACTATGGCAGCTGCGGCCACGTCTGGTACAACTACTACCTCATGGCCCAGGCCGCCGAACTGCTCCGCCAACTGGTCTGGCGGAGCGACCTGATCCGGCGCCTCACGGGCGGCGCCCGGCGCAGCGCACGGAGACTGTTCCGGACGCTGCGCAACTTCGCCGCCAGGCTCCGGGCCGCCCTCCAGGCCGGGCGCCTGCCTGACGGCGACCCCGTCGATCCGACCCACATCCAGATCCGCCTGGAAACCTCCTAGCCGGCACGTCCAGGTCGCAGAGGCCCTGTCGGTGTGCCGCCCGTTCTTCGCCGTACAACCTCGAATCCCCATCCGGACACCCGCCGCCGGTCCCCCGCCGTCCCCGCGTCACCCGCCTGCCTGTCAAGTCCTGACTTCCGTTTGACACTTGCTGTATGACGATACCCTTCTTCAAACGCCTCTCCATGCCTGCCGGTTGCGGGGGCGGCTTGGCCGCCCCCCGCGCGGGGGCTCGCGGGGCTCGCCCCGG
>MVZH01000339.1 GCA_002068325.1 Lentisphaerae bacterium ADurb.BinA184
TAATCGAGGGCCGCCACTACGCGCGGGTCGGAGACATCGGCCCCGATGAACGCCAACTGCTGCAGCAGGTTGCCGGTGCGCAGCAGGTTCGCCTTGTCGGGCGCCGTGTAGCCGGCGCCGCCAGCCGCGTCCGGGTAGGTGGCGGCGTCGGTGACCTGGATGTACTGCGTCCACTGCGCCAGGGCCTGCCGCACCGCCTCGGGAATGGCCAGGCCCATGCTCTCGGCGTAGGTGAGCGCGGACACCGCCCAGCCGGCGTTGGACTGGTCGGCAGAGGCGGAATCCTCGTCGTTGGGCGTGTAGTTCCAGCCGCCGCGGCCGACCCCATAGTCAGTCTGCCCCCAGGCCAGGAAATCCAGCGTGTCCTGTGCCACGTCGGCCAGGGTGCGGCCGTTGACCGCACTGCCGGGCATATTGACGACGCGGGCGGGGTCGCCGGTATGGGCGATGGCCATCAGCGCGCCGCTGGTCTCATACATTGCGTAGGAACTGTAGTCGCGGCGGCCCACCGCCGGCGAATCGAAGTACACGCCCTCGCCGTTGCCGTTGCCGTCGGGGTTGAAGTCCGGGTCGTGGAACTCGCTCTGCGGGTCGATCGCGACCACGGTCGCCCGCGAGAGGACATAGCCGAGTCCGGCGGTGAAGGCCGCCGTATGGGGATAGGCCGGGGCATAGGGGCTGACCTGCCGTGCGTGGGCGTCGTTGGCGAGGATGAGCACGGCCATGGCCGTCTGGAAAAGCGGGTAGTCGCTGCCCACCGAGCCGTCGGCGTTCTGTTGCGCCAGCAGCCACGGAATACCCCCGGCCACGCCGGCCGGGCGCGTGCTGAAACTCCAGGCGCCCTCGGTGGAGATGCCCGGGAACACCCGGCCGCCCGCCCCGGCAAAACACCCCGCCCCGACCAGGACGTAGTACTCGCTGCCGGCGGCGAACGTCCCAGCCGGGTTGATGGTCACGGTCGCGCCATCGTACGATTCCTGGTCGCCGGGGATGGGGATCTCCTCGAAGATCTCGCCGGCCCGGCCAGTCACGTTGACGATCGTAATCGTCCCGCCGGCCCCCGGCTGGATCTCCGTGTCATCAAAGGTCAGCGACAGGTTGCTGTCCAAGGCCACCCCGGTGGCGTTGTCCGCCGGCGACCGCGAAACCAACACCAGGCCGGCCGCCGGCGCGTAGTCAATGGTGTCCTCGGCGGCTTCCGACTCGGCCTCGGCGTTCTTGACCTTGAAGTGAACCGTCTTGGCGCCTTCGCCCTCGGACAGGGTGAAGGTGGGCGCGGTGGCGTAGGGCTGCCACTCGGCGCCCTCGAAGTCCGCATCTTCGCTGGCCATGTAGTGGGTGGGGTCGCCGGTGCAGGTATTGTCGAGCGTGACCTCGCGGTCGTTGGTGGTCGCCGCCCCGCCGTCCAAGTTGAATGCGGTCACCGCCGGGGCGTCGCCCTCGGGGGCGGTGATGGGCACACCATCCACCTCGCCCTCGTCAATGCCCTGGTACTCGGCGTCGTTGAGGTCGCCCTCCTGGTCCTGTATGATCATGCCCAGCCCGGGCGCCAGGTACATCCAGTTCTCGCTGATGGGGACGGTGATGAAGCCGAAGACCGTGAGCGACAGATCGATGCGCAGGGCCATGACGTTGTAGAACGTCCCCAGCGGTGTCTCCATGCTCGGCAGGATGGCATGGAACGTCGAGGTCAGATTCACCTTGCCGCTGA
The DNA here is from genome assembly GCA_002068325.1 of Lentisphaerae bacterium ADurb.BinA184. Taxonomy (GTDB): domain Bacteria; phylum Verrucomicrobiota; class Lentisphaeria; order Oligosphaerales; family MVZH01; genus MVZH01. Next base: position 1,712 of record MVZH01000339.1, read on the forward strand.
TGGTGCCATAGGAGGTTGCGACGCTGGCGTTGGCGTTGGTCGTCTGCGTCCAGCCACCGGGGGTCATGCCGCGTTCGCCGACCGTGAGGGCGTTGCCGAACTTGACCAGCTGGTCGCCGTCGATGTCCTCGGTCTCGGCCCCTTTCCAGAAACCGTGGAAAAGCAGTTTGCCGTTGGCGTCGAAGGAGTAGTAATCTATGTCGCCGTTGCGGTCGTCGGTCTCCTCGTCGGTGGTGGTCAGCAGCCCGGCCTGGGCGTCGGGGATCTCGGCGTGGGGCAGGACCACTTCCCACTTGAAGTCGTCGTCGTAGGACGGGGTCTCCCCCTCATCAGTGGTGAAGCCGGTGTAGTGCCACCAGCTGCCCGACGACAGGATGAAGTAGTCTTCGATGTTGTACGTCTGCCCGAGTGCCACGCCGCCCCACAGCAGCGCGCTGAGCACGGCGACTGACGCCCAGTAGGCCCGGTGTGTCCGCATCATGGCATCTCCCGTCTTCTCTGTCATTTCCGTCTGTGTCTGCTGGCCAACAGAAGCCGCCTGAAGAGTTCAGAAATTCCGCAAGACCGAACGCGCCCCGCGGCCGTCAGGACTCGCCGCGGCGGCCGCGCCTCCCCAGCGCCAGCCCGGCGAGGGCAAGGACGGCCAGCGAGGCCGGCTCCGGGATTTCGAGAAGGGTCAGCTCCATCGTCTGCGCATAGTACCCGGCCGGCAGGTCGGGCTCAGGGTTGGTGTCATTGGCTTCACTGCTGATGAGTCCGAAGTAGTAGTCCGTATCGTCGGCGGCGCCGCCCACGCCGAGGGTCACCACCAGGGGCACGCCTTGCACGCGGCGGTCGTTGATGAACTTGAGCAGCCCGTCGCCGGGCGTCGTGTCGGTGTAGACGGCTGGCTGCCGCAACACCCATCCGGCCGTGCTCCACCCTTCGCCGACGAAGGGGACCGCCTCGGCTCCCCACAGCACGCGGTAGTCCGTCCCGTCGCGGCCCGTGATGTAGCCGGCCGCGAGGGCGCTGTTCCAGGTCAGCGCCGTCAGGTCAGGATCAGTGTCCAGGCCAACGACTTGGGCCGCCAGGTCGCCGGTATAGACGTTGCGCCAGTAGCCGGTCACCGTCACGCCGGTCACCGTGGCCGGGCTGGAAATGGCCGGGATCTCAAACTGCAGGAAGCCGGCGCGGCTGACCCCGGGGTGGTTTCGCGCGTAGACCCCGACATCAACGCTGCCCGGATGGTTGTAGTGAACCGTGCCGGCCTCATTGCTGGCAATGTAGGCGTCCTCGATCAACGATGCCGCCAGCGTGTAGGCGGCACCGCGGGGGGCAGGCACGGTTGTCCCGAGCGCCGCCAGAACCGCGGCCGCCAAGCTCAACGCACGAGTCGGGTATGCCATGACGCACCTCCACCTTGCAGGTCACCGTCTCGCGATCACCGTGGCGCTGTCCCGTCACACCGTGCCCCCAGCCTTCGCAGTCCGGACGACACGGGAACCGTCCGGTCCACACCCGGAAGCTGAGCGGCCCGTCGGACGGCACCGACCCGCCCGCCGGCATGCCGCCCCAACTGCAGTCGCACACCATGGTGAACTGTAGGCCGTCACGCGCGGACAGTCAAGTGCCCGCCGCGGGCGGGCAGCTTCCCGCAGGCGCACACCCCGTCACGAGCTATACTACCCCCATCGCGGCACACCGTCAGCCCCGGGGCCAAGGGTGCCCGCCTCGTGCCTCCCCAACAACGGAAACCGCACGCCAATGATCCGTTCCGCCCCGTCGAGCCTCCCGGCCCGCCAGGAGGGCCTCGTCGCCTGGGTCTCCCAACACCTCCGGGAGATCCCGCCCGCCGAGGCCTGGACCGGGCTCTGCGCCTGGGCCGCCCAGGCCATGCGCCGCGCCCGCCCCCCCCTCTCCCGCGCCAAACTGCGCGCCACCCTCCTC
>MVZH01000340.1 GCA_002068325.1 Lentisphaerae bacterium ADurb.BinA184
GGCGAAGGACGGGCTGTCGGTCGGCGCACAGACGTCGCCGGAGACGAAGACCGCCCCCGGCAGGCGGGCCGTGCATCTGTCCAGCCGGGCGATGACCGCCTGCGCGGCCGGCCCGTCCGGACGGCCCGCCGCCAGCGCCTCCACCTCGTCGGGGAACAGGCGCACAAACAGGGTGGGGAAGGTGAACGCGCCCAGGTTCGGATACCATGTTGACGCCGGCGTCACGACGTAACAACCTCCTTCCACGGGAAAGACTGCGACCTGCCCGCCGGGCGGCCTGCGTGCGGCCCGCCCTCAGCCGCGCTGCATGAGGGCGCCGAGCACGAGCGCCACGACCAGGACGATCCCGGTGATGACGGCCACCACCGGGCTCATCGTGGTGGTCTCATCGGCCGCGGGCGACATATCGGTCGGGATCAGCCCGGACTCGGTCCGTCCCGGGCGCGCCGATGTTGTCAAATCCACCGCCGGCCGCCGCGGCAGTTCGGACAGGTCCAGCTTGGGGCGTTCGACGCCCTGCAGCAGGTCGCCGACCCGCTGGCGCACGTCCGCATCGCCGAGCCCGACCGCCCGCAGGCAGCCGTTGCCCACACTGTCGAACAAGGCCGGGCTGATGCCCGTGGCCTGGCGGAGGCTGCCGGTGACCGTATCCACAACACTGCCAACCAGTTGCTTGACCCACAGTAGCGACTGCCAGGCCTCCTCGCTGGGCGGCGGCCCCGCGGGGGCCAGCGCCGCCGCCGTCTCTGGAGGCAGCGCCGAGGTCGCCGGCGTATCCGAGGTCGGGCCACGGGTGACCAGGAGTTCCGCCCTGGCCGGATCCGGCTCGCCCGGCACGGCCGTGGCCTCGCGCATCACGTCGTCGCCGACGGTGTCGGGTGCCTCCGGCGGAAGGCCGACGTTGCCTTCCACGGGGCCGGCCAGCCCGACTGCCGTCGCCAGCCACCACCCCAGCAAAGCGATTGCCAGAGAACCTGCCGCCCGCTGACTCGTCATTCACAACCCCCTCGCCGCAACACCGCGGCACCGCAACACCCGCAATATGTACCTCCGCCCGCCCGGTGTCAAGAACGGGCGCATGACGGCCCACCGGGGTCAGTCCTAATAATTGCCTTTATCTCGGCGGAGGGCGGAACGCGGAACGCGGAAACCCGGCGAAGGTGGAGGGCGAAAGGCGTAGGGCGGAGTGGGCCCCGGAGGGGCCGAAGTATGTAGCCCCCCGGTGCAACCGGGGGACTGGAGTTTGGCACAGGTCGATTGCCATGAACGATGACACCCTTCTTGTGTTTTGCCCCGGAAATACAGCGGCGGAGCCGCTCTGGAGTGCGGTCGCCCGCGACCGCCTTGGCACGCCGGGGCCTGCCCCGGCGTGTTCGGGCCGGCAGGCCGGCCCGTGTGATAGCTGCGGCAGGCCGCAGACACTCCAGAGAGCGCCTGACGGCGCTCGGCATATAGTCCTGCGAAGATCATCGTTCTCGCCCTCGAGCCGGTGGCCATGGTCTGCCGGAAACGAACATGGGTATCGTTCGCGTGGCCCACGGAGTCGCGCCGAAGCGGCCATACGAAGGTGGGACACCGCGCGGGCGGGGCCCTGCCGCTGCGGGGCGCGCCGAATGGCCGGCCGCGGGATCACGCCGATGGATGGACGGATCCGCGGATGGCGGGGGGACGGGCGCGCCGGCCCAGCACCAGATAGAAGGCGGGCTCGTCGTCGGCGCAGGCGATGGAGAGTCCGGCCGCCGCAAACACCCCGGCGAGTTCCGGCGCCGTGGGCAACACGGCCCCGCCGACCGCCGGATGGGCCTGCGTATGGTACGCATTCAGCTCCGCCGATGAGCTGAGGTGGGACACCGCCAGCCAGCCGCCCGGTCTCAGAAGCCCCGCCAGAGCCCTGACCACGCCCCGCGGGTCGGCGAAATGCGGGAAACAGGAGAAGCAGACGATGCCGTCAATGCTTTCCGTCGCCAGGGCGCAGTCGGCGACGTCGGCCACCACAAACTGCAGGCGGGGGTCGTGGTGCCGGCGGCGGTTGCAGGCAATCATCTTCTCCGCCACATCGAGTTCGATCAGCCGGCCGCCGGGCCCCAGCCGGCCGAGGAGGTGGGGCACCAGCACGCCGTCGCCGCAGCCGACATCGAGCAGGGTGCCGGAGGCGGCGATGTCCAAGGCGGCCACCAACCGCTGCAGCCCGGCGCGGACCACCCCCGGCTCGCGGGCCTCGCGCGCCTGCCAGCAACGCTCGCTCCAGCCCTCGGCCTGTTCGTTGAAGAAGGCCCGGTTCTCCGCCACCGACCCCATCGGCGTCAATCCCTTCCTGCCCTTGTCCTGCCGCGGCCGGGCCGCGGTGCGGTTCAGCCTCGCCCGTGGCGGGCGGCCAGCGTGGCGAGGCCGACCAGCACGCTCGACACCACGATGATGCAGGCGCCCACCGGCAGGTCGGCCCAGTAGGCGGCCAGGAATCCGCAGAGCGCGCTGAAGACGCCCAGCCCCGCGCTCAGCCAGAGCGCCGCCCGGTATCCCCGCGCCAGCTTGAACGCCGCCACCGCCGGGTTGCAGATCAGGCCGTACAGCAACAGACCGCCGACAGTCTGCAGGTTGGCCGCGATCACCGCCGCCGCGCACACCAGGAACAGGGCCAGGATGCCCGTCTCAGGCATCAGCGTGGCGGCCAGACGCCGGCTGTAGAGGATGACCTTGAGCTCGCGGCGCAAGGCCCAGGCGAACCCCGCCAGAAGCAGCGTCGTCCCGGCCAGCGCCACCACCTGCCGCGGCGAGACAAACAGCAGGTTGCCCCACATCAGCGACAGTGCCGCCGTCTTCGGCCCCGGACTCAGCCCCATGCCGAGGAACGCCAGCCCCAGGGAGAGCGAGAAGACCGTGCCCATCGCCCCCCCAGGCTCCTCCGTGCGCTCGTGCAGCATCGCCAGCAGCAACAGCCCCGCGGTCAGCGCGCCGGCAAAGCCCCCCAACCCCGGCGGCAGCCCCAGCCACTGCGCCACCACCGCCCCCGCCAGCGCCGCATGCGCCGTGCACACCGCCAGAAACGGCATCCGCATGCCGACCGTGAAGAAGCCCAGCCCGCCGGCTGAGCCGCCGCCCAGCACCGCCGCCGCCAGGATCAGCCCGTATGTTGAAAGAAAAGACATCGTTCAGCGCCCACAACTCCACACCCGACGTCGAGCACCCGACACCGGGCCGCGACGGGACACTCAGCCGTCACCCTGGCCACAACGCCCATGCCCGCCGACCGTCATCTGCGGACCCCGCATTTCCTCACTTCCGCATTCCGCGCAGCCCTCACCTCGAAGGCTCGGAGGCTCAAAGGGCGCCACCCTTCGCGCCTTGGAGTCTTGCAGGCTGCATCCGCATTCCGTCGGTTTCGCTGAAGGCATGGAAACGGCCGCCGCGCCCGACGACCACCATCGGGCAGTCGTAGAGGCCCGAGAGGGTGTCGGCGGTCAGGACATCGGCGGGCGCGCCGAGGGCCACGCAACGCCCGTGCTTCAGCAGCAGGACTCTCCGGCAGCAGGCCGGCAGGCGGTCTACGTCATGCGTCACCATGACGACCGTGCGCCCGGAGTGCCGGTAGAGCGTCTCGACGAGCTGGGTCAGCCGTTCCTGCCAGTCCAGGTCCAGCCC
>MVZH01000341.1 GCA_002068325.1 Lentisphaerae bacterium ADurb.BinA184
GCCGCCGACGCCATCCGCCGCGCCCTCCTTGACGACCTGCGGGCCGGACGCCCCGCCCTCGAGACCCTCCGCGCCTGCTGCCTCGGCGACCCCTCGCTCTTCCGCGCCGCCGCCAAGGAACTGGATCTGCTCTCGCGGCAGTTCGACTCCATGGCCGGCCGCGACCGCGCCGTCGCCGTCCTCGCCGCCAACTACGCCAGCCTCCGCGAGGAGGAGGTCCTCGCCCTCAAGGTCACCCGCCGCTACCGCCTCCTCATGCAGGTGCTGCACGAGGACAGCCTGCGCCGGCTCCTGCCCCTCGATGAGTTCGAGGCCGTCCGTTCACTCGACTTCCTGGGCGAGGTCGCCGGCCTCGCCGCCGAAGCCCGCCGCTTCCTCGAAAAGCGCCGGGCCCGCGAGCTCGATGTCGACGACGCGTTGGCCGAGGAACTCGCCTTCGAGCGCAGCGTGCGCACCCGCCGCCTGCGCCTGGTCCGTGCGGCGATGATGCCGGCCGCGGGCAGCACAGCGGCGGCATCCGGTCAGCCAGCCCCCCATGCGTCGAGTTCCGCCGCGGGTTGAACAACTCGCCGCGGTAGCGCGCCGCATTCGTTGGCGAACTCACGTATGGGGCAAAGGCTGAGCCCCACCCGCCCCTGGCCCTCACCGACCCGACCTACCCCATCGAGGAGCACGCCCGCATCGCCGCGGAACCCATCCGGGTATCGCGCTGAACTCAGCGACGGACCGAGGCCCGCGGACGCCAGCTCAGGTCGAGCCGCACGTCGCGCGCAGCGCAGTCGTCCAGGTACAGATTGATGACACGCTGATAGGGCATGCCCGTCTCGGCGGCGATGCTCCTGAAGTGCGCAATCGTTTCCGGGCTCAGCCGGATGCTGATCGGGGTCTTGAGCTTGGCCGCATAGGGATTGGGCCGCGATTTCATCTTGCTGAAGTCGTAGTGCTTTCGCATGGGTCAGGCTCCCGGGTAGTGGGTGCGTTCCTCGGCATCGGCCTTGCGCGCGGAGATGATGCGGATGATCTCTCTCCCGCCGGCAAGCTCCCGGTGGCAGTGGCACACAATCAGGATGCGCAGGTTCCGGCTCCGCCCGAGCAGGACGAACCGGTCTTCCTCCTCGGAGTGTTCGCTGTCGAAGAACTCGATGGCGGCCTCATCATAGAAGACCGTGACAGCCTCCTCGAAACTCACCCCGTGCCTGCGGCGATTCGCGGCGGCCTTCAACTTGTCCCAGACAAAGCGGATGCTGTCGTTGCCATCCATGACGGAGCCTTCATGTTGATGCGACCAATGTATATGTGCTGTACATACAAAGCAAGCGGAAGCGCCAGAAAACACGGCCGTACCCGACGCTGTCACCGACGCCTCATTCCCCGGACCCCCTTCCGAGACTCTCTCCTGGTGCGCGGCGCGGCAGTCAGCCGTACCTTGCGCCCATGCCTGAACCCGCATGTGGCGGTCACGTCTGACGGACGCGCCGCGCGGATGAAAAAGGTTTGGCGGAGGGGTCTGGGGAACGCACCTTTCCTCAAAAGGGGGTTCCCCAGCCGGACGGAGGCGGTGACATGAGTTCGAGTACCTATGACGCTGTGAAGTCGCGGGCCAGGGCGCGCAGCGCGGCCCTCGTCGCAGCCGGCCGGGAGATCGGCCCGCTGGCGCATCGCGGTCGGCGACCCCGGCGCGCTCAGCCTGCCGGGCCGGGATCCCGACGCCCACGAGATGCTGGCCGCCCACTTCGCGGCCGAGATGCCGGTCCGGGTGACGGCCAACGGGCGCAGCGTGGACGAGTGGCGCGTGCGGCCGGGCGCCATGCCCAACCACTGGCTGGACTGCCTGGTGATGAACGCGGCGGCCGCCAGCCTGTGCGGCGTTGTCCTGCCGGGGGCGGACGACGCGGGGAGGGCCGTGCGCAAGGCCCGGATCAAGCTCAGCGAACTCCAGTCAAGGAGACCAGCCCGATGAAGACCGACTGCAGCCCCAAGGCCCCGATGCCCGACCCCCGGCCGCCCGTCCCCGAGCCTCGCGTCGAGGAACCGGCCGGCGTCGTCTGCCGCCACTGCGGCTGCCGCGACCTGCCCGTGTACTACACCCGGCGGCGGAATGGCCGCATCATCCGGGTGCGGGAGTGCCGGAACTGCGGCCGCAGGATGATGACACGGGAGGAGGAGGTCTGATCGCTCTCAAGGCAGGCGAGGAAGTCTTCCGCCCACGCAACTGCCCCGGTGAAGCTGCGCCTTTGACGTCCTTGCATAGGCCCGTTCCCGTGGTATTCTTCACTGCATCATCGCGCCACGGGTAGAACGAGGGCATCGTTCGCGTTCTCGGGCAGTCCGCGAGGAACACATGAATCGCAGACCGGCTCTTGTTGTCGTGTCCCTGCTGGTGTCGATGCGGCTTTTCGCCGACACCTTCACCCTCGAACTGGTACCCGGCTGGAACCTGGTCTCGGTGCCCATCGCACCGAACGATCAGACCCCGGCGAATGTATTCGGGGATCCACGTCTGGGACCAGCTTGGGAATGGCGATCGACGCCCAAGGGCTACGGCAAGTCGGCGGCGATTGTGACGCTGTGCGGCTATTGGGTGTTCTGCGCACGAGCCGCAAGGGGCAACGACGATGCGGTAAGCGTCGAAGTTGCTGGTACGCCGCCATCCGATCAGGCGCACCCAATAGGAGTTGGCTGGAACCTGGTGGGAACCGTGGACGGCGACGTGACTCGACTGCAGGAGGCTTTCGGCCCGGTTTTTACCTGGGATGTCAGGGGGCAGTACTATCGTATAGCCGCCTCGTCCGGATCTTCCGTCGATTCCCTTGAGGCCCTGACGAGAGGCAGCCTGCTTCGCCGGCAGGCCGGGGATCCGCAGAATGCGTTCTGGGTCTTCAACTCCGGGGTTTACTTGATCATCGACGTCTCCGCCGGGCCCTCCGCCTCGACCTACCCGGTGAGCTATCGGTCGGTCTCGCCCGCCGGCGGCTGGACGGATGAGTACAAGACCACCAGGATCGTCCTCCGCCGTGTTCCGGCCGGCACCTTCACCATGGGGTCGCCGACGAACGAACTGGGAAGGGAGGGTTGGGATACCGGCAACGAGACACAGCGCTCAGTCACCCTGACCAAGGACTTCTACGTGGGCGTCTTCGAGGTGACGCAGAAGCAGTGGGAGCGGGTGATGGGCACCTGGCCGAGCTACTTCAGCAACACCACCTACCGCGACGCCCGGCCGGTCGAGCAGGTTAGTTGGAATGCCATCCGTGGCGGGTCGTGGCCAGGCAGCCCGGCCGGCAGCGGCCAGCCGGCGGCGGGCACGTTCATCCAGAAGCTGCGCGACCGCACCGGGCTCTCGTTCGACCTGCCGACCGAGGCGCAGTGGGAGTACGCCTGCCGGGCGAGAACGACCACCGCCCTGAACTCGGGCAAGAACCTGACGAGCGTAGAACAGTGCCCGAACATGGCCGAGGTGGGGCGGTACTGGTATAACGGCGGGTCGAGCTACCCTTCGGGTGGCAACACGTCCGTCGGGTCGGCCAAGGCGGGCAGCTATCTGCCCAACGCGTGGGGCCTGTACGACATGCACGGCAACGTCTGGGAATGGTGCTTGGATTGGTACGTGACGGCCCCCGCCGGCGGGG
>MVZH01000342.1 GCA_002068325.1 Lentisphaerae bacterium ADurb.BinA184
CGGCGGGAACCGTCTCCGCCATGTTCCGCCCGCGGCTCTTGGGTCTGGAGTGTTTGGACTGGTCTGCCATCTGCCGCCGTTCTCCATCCGGCGACCGGGGCCGGCCGGGTGCAGGGGCCGCCGCCATGACGGGGCCGCGCCCGCCCAACCCCAATGCACTTCACTTTGAGGGAGACAAGGGCAGGGACGATGGCAAAGACGATGGGGGAGTCCTTTGGCTTTTGCCGTAGTCCGTGCCCCAGTCTCTGCCCTTGGGTGAAGCGTATTGTGCCCGGCCCGGTGTGTCCATCAACCTCAAAGGCTAGCGGATGTGCAGGGTGTCGCCGCCGTATTCGATCCCCAGCGGCGCGATCTCCACCGCCTTGCGCCCGCCCTCCCGCCGCACCCAGCCCCCGTGCAAGGCTTGGTAACCGGCTTGGTGCGCGCAGTCCAACGCCCGTCCGGCGTCGTCCGGGGCGACAAAGACCGCAAAGCCGACGCCCATGTTGAAGGTCGCGTACATCTCCTTCGTGTCCAGCTGCGCGGCGGCCTGGATGAGCGCGAACACCGGCTGCGGCGGCGGCACCCGCTCGATCCGGTACACGAACGGCTCGTCCAGCCGCATCAGCTTGCGCCAGCCGTGGCCGGTCATGTGCGCGGCGTAGTGCAACGGGATGCCCGCCTCCTGGCAGGCCGCGACAAAGCTGACGTAGATCACCGAGGCGTCGAGGAGCGCCTCGCCGTAGGAACGGCCGTCGCCAAGCCGCGTCAGATACCCCTCCGGCATCCGGTCGGCCAGGGCCCGGCACAGCGTCAGGCCGTTGGTCTGCACCCCCGAGCTGGCCAGCAGGATGATCGCGTCGCCGTCCTGCACGTTGCCGGCAATGCGGTTGCTCTTCGGGGCAATGCGGCCGAGCGCCGAGCCGCCGAGGATGCAGGCGCCCGGCACCACCATGCCCTTCAGCGTCTGTGTCTCGCCACCGCTCCACGCCGCTCCGGACAGGCGGCAGCCCTCGGCAAAGCCGTCGGCCAGGGCCTGGCCCCGTGCGGAGTCCGCAAAGTAGTCGTTGTCGCCGACCGCCGCATACATGGCGATGCAGACGGGCAGGGCGCCGCAGGCGCACAGGTCATTGGCGATGGTGGCGACGTCGTCAATGGCCACCGCCCGGTAGCCGTCGGCCGTGCCGGTCAGCCGGTACATCGCGTCGGCGACCAGGATCTTCGTGCCCAGCGCCTCCTCAACGTGGGCGAGATACCCGTCATCGGTCTCCATGACATAGGCGCTCTCGCCGCGGATGGCGGCCGGCTCGGCCATGCCATGCCGGCGCAGATGCCCGCTGGTGGCCGCCGCCGCCTTCTGGCACATCCGCTTGAACCCGTCAAGCACATCGTAATCAACGCCTGCCGCACGGTAGGTGAGTCGCGCCATGGCCAGTCATTCCCATGAGGTCGCCGGTTCTGCCTTGTGCCGGGGATATAGCGCCGCAAGCCGACAGTGTCAAGCCCCTCGCGCGACGCGGACCGCCGTTCCCTGGCACCGGCCCAGTGCGTGAAAACGGCAGCGTTTTCACGCACTCGCCAGAGCGCGGGGTCTGTCCCCCCGGTCTACGGCACGGCATTGCGAACCTCGCAGAACGCAGAGGGCCTGGCCGGTCTCCACCCGCCGGCCCAGTTCGTGAAAACGGCGCGTTTTCGCGAACTCCGCAGAGCGCGGGGGCTGTCCCCCAGTCTGCGGCACGGCATTGCGAACCTCGCAGAACGCAGAGGGCCTGGCCGGTCTCCACCCGCCGGCCCAGTTCGTGAAAACGGCGCGTTTTCGCGAACTCTGCAGAGCGCGGGGGCTGTCCCCCGCCGTCCCTCGCGGCCCCCGTCAGGGGCCCGCCGGCCGCACCCCGCGGGGGCTGTCGCCGGCCGTCCATTTGCCCTCAGTTTGCGGACTCCGCAGGGCGGGGCGGACCGCCCACGTCGGACCGGGATGGCGTTCCCACCGCTCGGTGGTACATTGACCGGCGGGTTCGCAGACCGAGGTCTTCACAGGAAAGGGTTTGCCATGGCCAGCGTGCGAGTCGCTCTCCTGGGGTGCGGCGGGTTCATGCGTCGGCATGCCGAACAGTACAAGAGCCACCCCGACGTCAAGGTGGTGGGATTGTGCGACGTGGATCCGGCGCACGTCGCCAAGTTCCTCGACGAGAACTTCCGGGACGTCAAGGAGAAGCCGGCCACGTTCACCGACCCGGCCGAGATGTACCGGGCCGTGCGGCCGGACGCGGTATCCATCGCCACTCCCCACACGCTGCACTTCGCGCAGTGCGCGCAGGCCCTGAAGGCCGGGCTGCACGTGCTGGTCGAGAAGCCGATGGTCACCAGCCTCGACCAGGCACTCGCCCTCGAAAAGAAGGTCAAGGCCGCCAAACGCCTGCTGTGCATCGGCTACAACACACCGTGCACCGTCGAGGTCAAAAAGGTGCGCGACCTCGTGCGCTCCGGCGAGATGGGCCGGCTCAAGCTGGTCAGCATGTACATCAGCCAGCCGTGGTACCATTTTGTGAAGGGCACCTGGCGCATGGATCCCGAGCTGTCCGGCGGCGGCATGCTCTACGACTCCGGCGCGCACGTCTTCAACACCCTGTGCTGGACCGTCGAGTCGGACGTCGCCGAGGTCTTTGCCTACGTGGACAACCTGGACGCCAAGGTGGACATCAACGGGGCGGTCTGCGTGAAGTTCAAGAGCGGGGTCATCGCGCAGGTCACGGTCAGCGGCGAGAGCCCCGGCGGCTCGTTTGCGGCCTACATGTTCGAGAACGGGCTGGTCGAGCTGAACCCGTGGTACTACTCGGGCTACTTCCGGGTCTGGGACCGGAAGGGCGCGGTCAAGTACCCCGCCATGGCGGGCACCGACTTCTCGCCGATGCACAACTTTGTGGAGGCGATCCTGGGGCGCGACGAGCCCCGCACCAGCGTGCGCAACGGCATCTATCAGAGCCAGCTCATGGACGCCATCTACGAGTCGGCCCGCACCGGGAAGCCGGCCCGCCCCGGCCAGAAGCGATGAAAGGGCGGCCGGGCCGCCCGGCCCGCCACGTCCGAGCGGCCGGAGGCGCGGGCGGCGCCGGGTGCGGCGGCCTTCACTTGCCCTTGGTGGTGAGGGTCGCCCCGTCGTCGCTCAAGCGGATTGCGGCGATGCGCTTGAGCACGTCGCGGGCGTCGGGCCGGTCGTAGAGCCGGGTGGCGAAGTTCTCCCGCGAGAGGTCGCGCAACATCCACGCCGGCAGATCCCGGCCGTTGGCGCGGACGCCCCGGACGAAGACTTCGACGACGCCGTTTTCGCAGCCGACTGACAGGTCGGCCTCACCGTTCAGGTAACGGTCGCGGAACCCCGGCACCCGTTCGAGCGGGAAGGCGAAGCGGACGGCCAGCCGTTCGCCGAGCTGCACGGCGAGTTCGCCCTTGATGCCCTGACGGTCCAGCGCATCGGCGGCAAGGGCATTGAGATCGTGGGCGCTGAGGCGGAACGTCTGCGCGCTCTGGTGGCGGATGGCGGCGCCGATGGCTTCGAGTTTCCTCTGCGCGGCCAGGCGGTCGGCGGGGGAGGGGGGGGGCGCGGGG
>MVZH01000343.1 GCA_002068325.1 Lentisphaerae bacterium ADurb.BinA184
GGCCTTGCAGCCCTTGAGCGCGTCGGCGATCTCTTCGATCGGGAAGGGGCGGAAGCAGCGGAGCTTCAGCAGCCCGGCCTTCACGCCCTGGGCCCGCAGGTTCGCCACGACGTCCTTGCAGGTGCCGGCCGCCGAACCGAGCGCCACGACGGCGATCTCGGCATCGGCCATGTCCACCAGCTCCATCAGGCCGTACTCGCGCCCGAACATCTCGCCAAAGCGCTGGCCTTCCTCGATGACGGCCTGCTTGGCCGCGGGGTAGGCTTCCCACTGGCTGCGCTTGTGCTCCATGTAGAAATCCTGGAGGTCCAGCGGGCCGATGGTGTAGGGATTGGCAACATCGAGCAGCGGCTTGACCGGCTTGTAGGGGCCGACGAAGGCCTGCACGGCGGCATCGTCCTCGACCTCGACCAGCTCGTAGCTGTGGCTGACGAGGAAGCCGTCCAGGCAGTTCATCACCGGCAGGCGCACATCGAGGCGCTCGCCGATGGCGACGCACTGGATCAGGTTGTCGTAGGCTTCCTGGCAGTTCTCGCCATAGAGCTGCACCCAGCCCGCGTCGCGGGCGCCCATGCCGTCGGAGTGGTCGCAGTGGATGTTGATGTTGCCCGACAGCGCGCGGTTGACGAGGGTGAGAATGACGGGCTGGCGGAGCGAGGCGGCGATGTAGAGGATCTCCCACATCAGGGCCAGGCCGTTGGCGCTGGTGGCGTTCATGACGCGCCCGCCGGCGGCGGCGAAGCGTTCGAGCCGTTCGAGCGTCGTGCCGCGGAGCGTGCGCAGGCCGGGGACGAGCAGCGTCCCGTAGGCCATCTCGCCGACCTTCAGACGCGGGCCGTCGGGCGCGAGGTCGCCCCCGAGCTGCGGCAGCAGCGACTCGTTGATGAAATCGAAGTCGAGCAGGCCGTACAGCAGCCACTCGGTCAGCTCGCGGAACTGCCGCTCGCGCGCCTCGCGTTCCGTGCGGTTCTGCCTCTCGGGCCCGAAGCACAGCCAGAACGACTCGATGGGATGGATGACACCGAGGCTGACCAGCGGCCGGCCGCGGGTCATCAGCACATTGACGCGGGCAAAATGGTCTTCGATGAGTTTGAACTCCCGCCACCACGGCTGCTGGTAGGCAATCGAGCCAGGGTAGTCCCGCTTGCCCTGGCCGGCCATGGACGCCCAGGCCAGGTGATGGATGCGCAGGGTGACGCCCAGCGCCGCCTGCCAGTCGCCCTGGGCCTTGAAATCGGCGAACGGAAAATCCCATCCAGTGGCGCCGTACAGCTCCGAGGCCATGGCCGGGCGCCCGAGCTGCCGCACCGCGCTCTGGCACTGCTTGGCGGAATTCAGCTCCATGCCGTCGTGCAGGAGGTCAATGCCGGGGACGTGCATGTGCGGGTAGCCGCGCATGATGTCGCCGTTGTACTGGGTCTGGGCGGTCAGTGTGCTCTCCTCGACCAGGTGCCCGGTCAGGGCGATGCGGTGGGCGGCGCACCAGTCGGCGATGGGGCGGAGGAAGCCGTCGAGCAGGCGGTCGCAGAGGTGGTCGTGGAAGCGCAGACGCGTGAGGGATGGCGCGCGGTGGGGCAGGTCCCAGACGATTTCGGGCAGGTGGTCGAGGAGGTCATCGCCGAAGGCCCGGCGGTAGGTGTCGGGCAGGTCGTCGGTGAAGGGCAGGCGCAGGTCGGTGAGGTCGGCGGCGGCGCGCAGGCACGGTTTGTGAACGAAGTGCGGTTCGTCGGTGAAGATTCCGGGGATGGTGTCGCCGAAGTGGCGGCCGACGCGGGCGGCATAGCGCTCATGGGTCAGGGCGATGAAGCGGCGGGCGGCGGCGGGATTGAGCACGTCGCCCAAGGTTGCATGGTTCCAGCCGGCGCACGGTTCCTGGATTTCGAGGTAGGCATACCAGACGGCGCCGGGGTCGGCGGGCGCCGGATCGTCTTCCCGCAGTCGCCGGGAGTGCTCCAGGCAACCATCGGTGTCCAGCCGAATGTAGTAGCGGGCCAGCAGGCGTCCGCGGTCGTTGCGTTCCAGCGGCCATTCACGCCCGTCGGTCTGGCCCACGCTGGCGGAAGGCTGGGCGGCGCCGGGCGGCGTGGGAGCATACGGCCGCGGGGTGAAAAGCAGGTAGCGCTCGCGGCACTCGGGCGCGTCGCGGGTGAGCAGGCCGCCTGCATACCCGGACGGCCAGCGATCCTCGTCGTACAGCCAGGCGTGCAGCCCCAGCTCGGCGGCCCGCTCAGCGCAGGCCGCCACACACTCCATGAACTCGGCACCCAAGTACTCGGTGTCCAGGCCGGTGCGCGGGTGCATGAAGAACCCGCCCATCCCCATCTCGCGGAACCCGCCGGCCTGCCGGCACAGACGCCCGGCGTCAAGACGGTCGTTCCAAGCCCAGAACGGGGCTCCGCGGAAAGAGGCCGGCGGCTCGCGAAAGACGCCAGGCAGGGAGGTGGACACGCCGACGCCCTCCATCACGTTGCGGGCCCCGATTCCATGGTCAGGGCTGACGGCATGTCGGTGCCTTTCACGGCCGCCTGGAAACCTACATGAAGCGGCACCCGCTGACGACACGGCGGTCGTTCCTCCCGCACGGAGGGCATCTCGAATCCACCTGGCATCACGAGGTCACGAAGTCACGGAGTCACAGAGTCACCACCCCGCTCTGGCCGCCTCATGCCCTGTGCCGCCGCCGGCGCAACAGAACCCGCCCGGCCAGCCCGAGCACCGCGACCGTGGCAGGCCCGGGGGCAAAGTACACCTCGCGGCCACACTTGTCCAAGGACAGTCTCGCGGTGATGGCCGTAGGCTGTGGCGTCCCGGCGCGTTGGTCGTCCCACGGCGCCGCCGTGGCCGGGGCGCCCAAGGCCTCCCACCCTCGATCGCCGGTGTGGTGACTGTCACGGATCGCCTGGCGGCCGCCCGCCCAGGCGGGAGTCACGGCGGCGGCACAACCAGCAGGCAGACCCTACGGCCTGCCGCGCACTTGATTCACCCGCCGCGTGGGCTAGGGTATCTTACCTTCGCGAACAATGTCGAGGCACGTCTCCACGCCGCAACTGGACAGCCTGCATGCCTGATCCCGCCGTCTCCATCCTTTCCGGGCATGGCGCCCGCGACCAGGTCATCCTGCCGGTCGGCGTAGCCTTCCGCATCTGCCTGCGCGGCATCCAGACCCGCCTGGGCCGGTCCCTCGTCACCCTGACCGGCGTCGCCCTCGGCATCGCCTTCCTCATGTCCGTGCTGGCGAATTTCCACATCCGCCGGGCGATGAAGGACGATCTGGCCATGAAGCGCGACGTGGACCGCTGGCTCACCGTCCTGCGCAGTGAGGCCGGCCGCTTCGACGGCAAGCGCCTGCTGGTTGTCGGCGGCCCCGCGGGCGCCCGTCACACAGCCTTCCTGCGCGGGCTGACAGCCCGGGGAGCGGAGGTGAAGGTGCTCTCGCGCCAGGCCGTGCCCGAGGGCTTTGCGCCCGCGGCCGAGGGGGAAGGGCCGTTTGACGTGCGGGTCTGCCTGCCGGGAGCTTTGGACGAGCTGGCGGGAACCGCCCTCGACGCCGTGGCCGGCGGCCGGTTGTTCGTGATGGAG
>MVZH01000344.1 GCA_002068325.1 Lentisphaerae bacterium ADurb.BinA184
GGCAGCGCAGGTTGCAGCGCGCGGTCAATGCCACCTCGCTGAGCACCGGCAGCGTCGAGAACCCGAGCGTGAACGGTTGTGTCACCACCCCCGGCGGCAGGCGGCTCTCGTCGAGGCAGCCGGCAAGGGTCTGCTTGAGCCCGACCGCGAAGTCGTAGAGGTCGCGCCGCACCGCCTCGGTGGCGCCGTGCGCGCGCCAGACATCGAGCGCACTCTCGCCGTCCAGCAGCCGCCGCAGCACCCGCACCCCGGACGGATTCAGCTTGTATGCCTCGTTCGGAACCTTGATCAGCAGCGAGTCGCACTCGCGCACCACGATCACCCCGCGCAGCCTGGCGATGTAGGCGTCAATCCACTCCAGCGGCCAGCGCGAGGCCGCGTCGCCCCCGCCGCCGGCGTGCGCCGCGGGCGGACGGCCCGCCGGCTCGGCCTGTCGAGCCGCCCCCATCAGTGCGACCCTCCGCTCACGCACGCCGAGTGACACGCCGAATGGCACGCCGAATGACAGGCGGAGTGACAGGCCGAATGACACGCCGAATGGCAGGCGTCATGACAGGCCGAATGCGTGAAACAGCCCTCGAAACAGTGCGCGGAACTCAGGAACTGCGAGTAGTTGAGTTCGCGGACCTCGCTGCGGAATGCCTCACGGTAGCGGTCCGGGCGCCCATGCCAGAACCAGCCGCCGTACCGGTAGCTGAACGGCACCTCAGCCTGCCCCGCCGCCTGGGGCCGGCGCTCGGCCAGCACGTTGTCAACCACCTCCTGGTAGCGCTTCCGCGTGGCCTCAAGGTCGCAGTTCCAGGCCTTGCGCTGCAGGTTGTCGCAGAGGAGGCGGAAGATGCGGTCCATCTCGTGCTCGTCGAGCGAACCGTCGTCGCGCACCAGCTGCAAGAAGCTGCGCTCGTACTCGTTGGTCAGGTCCTGCCCGCCGGTGACGCGGCAGCGGAACGGGGCGTTGCCGGTCACCTGGATGACGCCGGCGGATTCGAGGTAGCTTGCCATGACGCTGAGCACCGTGCAGAACGGCGCCTCGCACAGGAGGAGCGCCTCGTACACGTCCAGCTCCGCCACCAGCCCCGGCCGCCGGAAACTGCCCACTTCGAGCCGCGGCGGTGTCCAGTCCTCCCGCGCCCAGCGGATCGCGTCCAGCCCGTCGCGCGCCCGCAGCATGGACTTGTGTTTCGCCCCGGCGCAGGCAAGGACGAGGAGGAGCAGGGCAAGCCCCACCCCGGCCAGGATCCAGCGTGGCGGGATGCCCGCGCGTGCGTCGTGTCCAGCCTCGGGCGCGACCGGCGGGGCCGGATCCGGGTCGGGGTCGGGGGCTTCGAGAACCGCAGGCAGGGCGGTGCCTTGCGAGAAGCGGCCGGCGTCAATGTACTGCTGGATGCGCAGCTGCCCCTTGGCCGGAACCTGGTCCTTGTGGATGCGGACCGCGAGCCAGTGCCGGCCCCCGTGCGCCTGCCCGAAGTACGAAAGCAGGTAGTCACGGTTCATGAACGGCTCGGTCTTGAACAGCAGCTTGTCCATGTCCGCCATCGTCAGCTCGCCGGCCCCGACCTCGATCGGATAGTAGACGCGCACCGTGGCGTGTTCGAGCGGCTCCTCCCACTGCACCGGACTCCAGTTGAAGTACACCAGGTCGCCGAACTCGGAGGCGGTGCGCCCCAGGTGCCCGGCCTGCCCGAGGTCGGCGGCGTAGGTGAACGTGTAGATCACGTCGCCGCGGTCAATGGCGCGGCCGCGGGCCAGGACGATGTCCCACGTGCGCGCATCCACGGCCTTGATTTCGAGGGGCAGGCTGCGCGTGTTCCCGTCATACCAGGCGACCGCCGAGGCGGTGTCGAAGACGGGGCCCTCGGTCGCGCCCTGAAAGTAGAACCCGTGCAGGTTGCCCGTCGAACGCAGGCAGACCCGGTAGGTGATCGCCGCCTTGTAGTCCGGCCGCAGCGAAACGTCGGTCTCGACCCAGCGGAACGTGCCCGCCGCGCCCGCCCGCCCCCCGCCCGCCGCGACGAGGGCCAGGCCGACCGCCAGTGCCAACCAGCGCATGCGCGCCATGGATTCCTCCTTGACCCGCCGGCCGCCCGACGCCCGACCCGCCGCGGCGACCGACACGGCCGCAATCTACATCCTCGGCGCCCGCCGGCAACCTGCGGAATCCGCGAAACGGCGCTACGTTACCAACCGTCTCGAAGTAGTCCAGACCTTTCCCCTGGAGCCGGCGGACTCCGCCGGTAGGTCTTCAAGTTCAGACAATTGAAAGACGATCAGTACATCTCCGCCCAGGAGGCGATCCGTTGAACCGTGCCGAACACTACAAAGTCGTCGAACTTGCCGTCCCGGCCCTGCCCGCCGCCTCGCGCGCCTTCTGGCAACCGTGGCTGCCGGAGATCGTCTCCACCTGCGAGCTGCCGGACGTTGTCGCCATCCCCCTGCTGAACGGCGAGGACGGCCCTTGGCGGCATTACTTCCCCGAGGAGACGCCCCTGCACAGTTTCGAGAAGGTCGGCGCCTCGGCCAGGGCGCACTTCTTCGACGTGCGTTTCTCCATCGAATGCATCATGAGCCGGATGGCCGGCGGCGACCTGCCCGAGGCCTGCCACTTCCTCGGCGTGCTCTCCCACTACCTCGGCGACTACGGCGAACCCGCGCACTACTACGAACGCGACATCACCCTCCTGCTGCCGCCCCCGCCGGACCGCCTCAACTGCAACCCGCACCGCCTGATCGAGGACGTCCCCAGCACGGTCACCCGCCTCGACTACTCGCCGCGCGTGCTCGGAGACTCGACGGACACCATCGTGCTGCGCCTCGAAGGACGCCTGCGCGATCTCTACGAAACCGTCCTGGCCACCATCATCCCCATCCTCAACGCCCTCTATCGCCGTGACATGCCGGCCGCCAGCCGCCAGACCGACCGCGCCGTCGCCGCCACCGCTGAGGTCATGGCGGACGTCCTCCACACCCTGGCCTGCCTCCATCTCCGCCAGTGGACGCCAGACGAGCGGCACGCCCTCGCCCAATGCCGCCTGGACGAACTGGAGCCGGCCGCCTGTGATGTCGAGTTCAACTTCGGCTGCCGCCCCCTGCGCGGCGCCGTCACCCTGGACAAGACAGGGCGCGCCCAGCCGCTTCAGCTGCGCATCCCCGAGGGAACGGCCGCCGCCATCCGCCCCGCCGAAGGGCTGTGTGTCGTCCCCCACGCGCTGCCCATCCGCGGCACACGCTATCTCGCCGCCCTCGAATACGACCTCCCGCCGGACGCCTTCACGCGCCTGACCGCCACGGCCGGCCTGCTCGCCGGCGTCACCCCCCAGGCCGAGTGCATCTTCGCCGTGGAGACGGACGGCACGGAACGCTTCCGCACACGCGCCCTGCGCGAGGCCGACCCCGCCCAGCCGCTCAGCGTGGACATCACCGGCTGCCGCCGGCTGCGCCTGGTCGTCTACACCGACGGCAGCACCGACAAACTCGCCTTCCCCATCTGGGCCTGGCCAACCGTAAGCCGCCTCCCCCGGACGGAGGGATGAAGGCGGCGGCACCGCGCGCCTTCGCCAAGCGATCCCCCCCCCCC
>MVZH01000345.1 GCA_002068325.1 Lentisphaerae bacterium ADurb.BinA184
CGCCGGCGCAGACGCAGCGCCTCGACAGCTTCCTGCCGGCCGTCTCGACCGGCCCGACCGTTCCGTAGCCCGCCGCGTCCGCCATCACATCAGGCCAGCATTCCGCCGGTGGTCATCCGGTTCATGTGACCCCCAGCACAACGGCTCGGTTGGCAGCTCGCAGGCCCGGGAGTCAAGGCCATGGCTTTCATCGTCAGCGCAGACACCGGCATCGCGTATGAGAAGCACCTGGTGCCGCTGACGCCGGCGTTCTCCGGCGGGGCGGCGCTTGACCAGCTTTCGGGGCGGATCCTGCCGGTGCAGACCCTGCCCGCGCTGCCGTTCGACCGCACCTCCGAGGCGACCGTCCCGGTCACGCTCGTCGACCTGCCCCCCGGTGAACGCCTTGAACTGGTTCCGGCCCGCGGGGCGGCGCCGGCCTCGCCTATCCGGTCCGAAGCCTCGCCCGACGGCCTGGTCATCCACAACGGCCGCATCAGCCTGCGGCTGGCCCCGGACGGGCTATGGAATCTGCCGGCGCCGGGGCCGATTGCCGCCTTCCGGCTGGACGGCGGGCCGTGGACGGGCGAGTCCCACGTCGTGGACTTGCCGTTTGTGGCGTCCACCCTGACCACCGTTGAGTCGCTGGGCCCCTGCGGCATCCAGTGGCGCACCGTCTGGCGCTGGGGCTGCGACGGCATGTTCACCTTCCGCGCGCGCTGGGCGGCGGGCGCCGACACGCTGCAGGTTGTCGAGGAGGTCACCGAGTCGTGCGAGGCGTGGGTCGAGTGGTTCCCGCTCGCCCCCGCGGCCCGTGCGACGGCGCTGGTCTGGGGGGGCGGGGAACGGCCCGGCCCGATGCGCCCGTGCGGCCCGCTCAAGGTTCCCGGCGCGGCCCAGCCGAACGGCCGGCGGGTCGTCGGCCGCATGGCCCACATCAGTTACTTCAACCAGTGGAACTACGCCTGGGTGGGGTTCAGCGCCGACAGTCAACCCTTTGTCGGTCTGTTCGCGCACTCCGGCGGGCTGTGGGAGCAGCGCGGCCATGTCCGCCCGGAGATCATCGAGGACGACCACCGGGGCCACTTCGTGCGGCTGCCGTTGAAGCAGGGGCGCCGCCTCTACGGCCTGGTGTTCTGCACCCGCGAGGAGTCGGCGCTGGCCTCGACCACGGAACGCAACCTCCTGAACCGCCGCAAGATCCAGCTTTCGGATCTGCCTCTGGGCAAGGTCCACGCCTGGGAGCTCAATCCCCCGCTGGAACCCTGCCGGTTCAACCTGCTGCGCACCGACGATGTCGCCGGTTTCCGCCGGCGCCTGGCCGCCGACGCCCAGGTGACGGCCGCCCTTGACGCCTTCCACCAGCTGGGCCGGTGCGGACACGGCGCCGAGCTGGCGGCGGCGTTCTGGAAGGCGGACTCGGCGCGCGTGGCCGAGCTGGCCGAGGAGGTTGTGCGCCGGGCCGAAGTCTCGCTGGCCCACGCCGCGGAGGGCGGCTACGAATGCGTCATCATCTTCGACGGACGCGCCGCCAAGTCCTTGGCCTACGACGTGGACCTGCTCTGGGGCGAAGGCGTCATGCACGAGGACCAGTACCGGCGCGCCCGCAAAGCCCTGCTGCTGCTCGCCTACATCTTCGCCGATCCCGACTACTGGCGCGGCGGCGACTTCTGGCCGCTGACCGAACCCGACGAGGGCATCGCCGAAGCCCTCAAGGATGACATGGGCGACTGCCCGGTGCCGCCCAACTTCGCCTCGGAATTCTTCTCCACCACCGGGGTTGTGGCGGAACTGTTCCCCAACCACCCGCTGTCCCCCGACTGGCGCGACTGGAGCATCGAGCAGACCGAGGCGTTCCTCGACACGTTCTTCGCGCCCGACGGCACCTACCACGAGTCCGTCAACTACCACACCCATGCCGTGTCGGAACTGGTCTGTCATTTCTTCCCTTTGTGGTGGAAGGGCCACCGCGACTTCTTCCAGAACCCGCGCGTCAAGGGATCGTTCCGCCACTTCGCCCTCATCCAAATGCCGCCGCTGGTGGAAGGCGTGGCCCGGCCCGCGGCCCCGGCCGGGAAGATGGGGCACAGCGTAGCCACCTACGCCGCCTGGGATCTGGCGGAACGCGCCCTCCTGCCCAACAACGGCAACTCCGGCAACGAAGGCCTGGCCCAGGAGCCGCGCGGCGAAACCACCGTCGCGGCCGCGGTCTACGCCAAGTCCGACCCCGACCTGGCCGGCCATCTGATGCACCTCTGGGCCACGTCCGGGAAGGCCCTCCAGGATCAGGAACACCCGGTGCTGACCCTGACCACGCTGGACCCGCAGATCCGCCCGCTCGCCCCGTCGTGGGTCAGCTGCCAGCGCCAAGGCCTGGGTGTCCTATCGAAGGCCCGGCGCCGGGACGGCCTGCCCGTGTGGAGCCTGTTCCGGGCCGGCGCCGCCACCCATCACATGGACTTCGACCAGGGCCACCTCCACCTGACCGCCGGCAACCGCGAGCTGCTCGGCGACTACGGCTACCATGCCCACGACAGCGACGGCACCGCCCTGCCCGCGGCCGCCACCTGGCTGCACAACACGCTGACCTACGGCAGGCGCCGGGAGCTGTCGAGCGGCTACACCGGCCTGGAACGCGCGCCGGAACCCATCACCGTGCACCTGGGCGGGGATTTCGACTGGTGCGTGCAGCGCATCGTCAATACCAACTATCGCGACCTCACGAACCTCGGCTACCGCACCATGATCCCGGCGGCTCGGACCGTCCACGTGCGGCACTACCTGTTCGTCAAGCCGGACTACTTTGTGCTCTGGGACACCTTTGAGGAGGCCGACCAGCCGGCCACGTTCTGGCTGCACCCGCGCCATCCCATGACGCAGAAGGACAGCCGTTCGTTCTTCGCCAGCCCCGAGGGCGGCGAGGGGATCGGGCTGCAGGTGCGCTTCGTCCTGCCAGCCAGCTTCAGGGTCGTCGAAAACCTCCGGCGCGGGCCGCTGTGGAGCCTGGCCGTGCAGGGCGAGGCCGGCGGCCCCTTCCTGGCGATCCTCGCGCCCCAGCTGCAGTTCAGCCCCATCCTGGCCACGTTCCATCCGACGCGCTGGCTGCTGCGCGTGGAGACCGACGACGGCCTGAACGACACCCTGATCCTGCCGCCGCCCGGCTCGGCCGGCGAGTTGCCGCAGGTCAAGCGCGGGGTGTAACGCGCGGCGTCCGCCCCCAGGATTCGAAGACGCCGGCGCGGCCCTGGCGGTCAGGCCCCGGGTCAGTCAGTGGGGGACGGTCTGCCGACGGTGGCGGGCGGATCTCCTTGTCCGCCAGGTCATACCAGACAGCCAGGTCTGTCGGGTGCGACCCGGACACCACCTGCCTGCGCCGCACGGCCTGGCGCGGCAGGCAGGCGGGGGGCGTCCCTCCCGAGCATGGCCCGGCGGTCTTGCCCACGCCGCCGGCAGTCACCCCCTTGGCAGACAGCGGGCGCCGGCCGCTCCCGCCAGCGCCGCCACCCCGGCCAGCACAAAGGCCGGGGCAAACGAATGGAAGCGGTCCGCCAGCCCCCCGGCCGCCCACGGCCCCAGCACCTGCCC
>MVZH01000346.1 GCA_002068325.1 Lentisphaerae bacterium ADurb.BinA184
CTGCCCGCCATGGCGGGTTTGCCGTGTCTGCGCACACGGGGCAGGAGCCATGGCGGCAGACACCGAGGCAACCGTTGAAGACGCCCTCGCGGCCCCCGCAGGGTCAAGGCCGTCGGGGTTGGGGTCGCCGCCGCCCGCCACTACGACGCGAAGGGGGCCACGGCGAGACGCGACTGCCAGCCTGTGGCGGCGGCGGGGCCGTGGCGTGTGGGGTCTGTCGCCGTTCCGCCGACGGGGTCAGGCGGAAGAGGGCGGGAAGGCGGTTACGACCGACGTCGGCGCAACGTCAGGGCGGCGGCCAGGGTCAAGGCAGCCAGGCTGATGGTGGCCGGCTCAGGCACCGGGGTCTCGAACGCCCCCATGGTATACAGGCCGTCGCCGCCGGGACGTGCGTCACCCAGGTAGTCCAGGGCCGGAGCCTCGGGCAGCGAGGACACGACCGTCGGACTGCTCCGCTTCACCCGGTAGTCGCCGGTGACCGTGTCTCGGAAGAGCGGGTCCGCCGAGATCGAATTGGCGTCGGCGACGACGTTGTAGTAGCCCCCGGTGGTGTTGTTCCAGACGTCATTGTAGCCGACGATGCAGGTGTCGTCGACGCAGTAGATCCCGTAGCCGCCGTTGCTGGCGATGATGCTGTTGCGCACACGCAACGCGTCATCGGCACCGTGCTCGCCCCCATTCTGTGTGGCCCGGACCCCGCCGCCGGGGTTGTCAGTGACCGTGCAGTTCAGCATGTCCACCGTGTAGCCGCCGACGTTCCGCCCGCCCTGATCCGACTGGACCGCGTAGCCGCCGGTGTTCCCGTAGATCAGACAGTTGGTCAGCCGGTAACCGCCTACCCAGTAGTCCGCTCCCCCGACGGCCGCCCCGTCGGGCGCGCTGTTCCCGTGGAACACGCTTGTTCCGACGAGGATGTAGGAGTTGTTGTTGAAGAGCGCGCCGCCGTCGTTGGCCGCGGAGTTGTCGGTGAACGTACACCCCAGGACCTGGGTGTGGTTGCCTGTTGACCAGTTGTCGATGAAGACGGCGCCGCCCCGGGAGGTCGCGCGGTTCCCGTCGAACGTGCAGTTCTCGATGTTCTTGGCCTGGCCGTACTGGGGCAGATAGTAGAGCGCCCCGCCGCTGGCCCCCGAGTTGTCGAGGAAATCGCAGTTGGTGATCGGCCCGGCCTTCTCGGAGGTATGCGAGTAGACGGCGCCGCCGTTGGCGGTCGTCACGTTGTTCTGGAACAGGCAGTCGTTGAGGGTGACGCCGCCGCCGTAGCCCGCATTCAGGTAGAGCGCCCCGCCGGCGGCGGTGTGGCTGGCGTTCTGGACCGTCAGCCCGTCAATCGTCTCGGCGTAGGTGAAACCGTCCTGGTAGAAGGCTCGCGAGGCCGCGGCGTTCAGGTCGATGACCGTGGTGCGCGGGGTTCGCGCCGTCCATTCGAAGCCGGCGCCGTCCCAGCCGTCGTAACCGCCGTAGATGCTGATGCGCTGGTTCAGGCTGTAGCCCCCGGAGGAGCCGCCGCCGGCGCTGTAGTCTTCCGTGCCGCCGTTGGCAACATCCGCGTAGGTTCCGCTGGCGATGTAGATGGTGTGCGGCCCGGCGCCGGCGTTGGCCGCCGTCACCGCCTCGCCGATCGTGTTGAACGGTGTGCTCGATCCGCCGGTCTCCGCCCCCGCCCAGTCGATGTCCACGTAGAAGTTGGCCGCGTGCGCATTCAACCCTACGGCCAGACCCCCCGCCAGAACCCAGCCGAACAGCCTTTTCATGGTCGCCTTTCCTCCTTCTGTTGCGGTCACACGAACCCGGCTCCGCATGTCCATCTCTACTCTCATGTGCGATCCTCCGGTTGGGGTGCTCTCGATTCCTGGCTGCAGTCCCAGGCTGTCCCTGCCTACTGCTCAGGACTCACGTGCGGGGCTGGATGGTGTCGCCGGCGATGGCCACGTTCGAGTGGGGGTGCAGGATTTCCTCGCCAGGGCCGACCGAAGGGAGTCCGTCGGCGGAAAAGGGCACAGCCTCCAAAGGTCCTCACCGCAAACCACGACCCGCGCCCAGTGGGCCCGTCCGGGCTACGGACGCCCCACGAACGCGGGCAGGTTCGTGCCGGCAGGCCGGCTCTGTGGAGTTTTCCGCAACTCGGCCTCCGATGCTGCCGCGATCTGGCCTGCGGACTTACGGTACCCCTCTTTCCAGCCATCGCCAGTGGTCGTCGCGAGCGCCTCCCGCTTGCGTAGGGGTGTCTGGAGGGGGGCTGCGCGGGAAGGGGCGGCCTGCGGGGTCGCGAGATCCGCCGCCCTGTGTCTGGGGGTAGTCCTGGCGGCGGCGCCGGCGGGGGACGAGGCGGATACGACGGTTTGCAGATCCGGCAAACACGGAGGTGTCCTGAGGTGCGCCGGCATGCAGGCCCGGATCCGATCACCCCGGAGCGAATGGATCGTCGGGCTTCTCCCTCGCCCGGATGCGCCCCCTCGGCCGCCAGCGGTTCCCGCCGTGGGCACAGAGCATCGGGCAGCCCCCCTCCGACACCTCGCCGGACTAGCCCGACGCCGGCCCGCGTCCGCGCATGGCCTCGGCAGCGTTCAGGCAACGGTCTGCCCTGGGTCTCCTTGCCCGGACGTGGAGGAAGTAGGCGACGACCTGAGCGTCCTGCACATGCGGGCACTTCCGCACGGTCTCATCGCTCGGCCTGGGTTCCTCCACCCGTTCAATCACGAAACCCGTCTCAATGAGCAGGTTCATCCACTGACCGACCGTGCGCGTGAACCTGGGGGTCCTGAATCTCGGAAGCGCCTGCTTCAGTTCCTCCGGGGCCGCCCCGAAGATCCACTCCGTCACGTCACCCTCCAGATTGCGGAAGTAGTCGCCGACTTCAATGGCGTAGGTCAGCCCCTTCCCGTCGCGCAGGTTGCGCCGGTGGGGGGTGTCGAAACACGGGTGTGTGATGGAGAACTGGAGGAAACCTCCGGGCTTGAGTACGCGGAATGCCTCCGACAGCGCGCGGCCGGTCTCCGGGATGTCCATCAGGCTCATGACAGCGGTCGCGAAGTCGAAGTGTTCGTCGGGAAAGGGGATCTCGACCGCGCTGGCCGCCCGGTACTCGACTCCGAGCGGCTCCGTCCGCTCCGCCTCCGCCGCGTGCCGAATGAACACCTCGGCGATATCGATGCCGACGAGCTTGGCGCCCCGCCTGGCGATCAACCGGGTGTTGTGGCCCTCCCCGCACCCGATATCGATCCCCGACAGGCCCTGTACGTCGGGCAGCATGGTGAGGAACGCCGGTGTGTTCAGGTAGTCCCGATACACGTCGTACCCGGCGCGCGCCAGCCGGGTCCAGGCCTCGGCATTGCCGTTCCAGTACCTGCCGACCTCACGATGATCCATTTGCCACCTCTGGCAAACGCCCGTTGATGGGACGCCTGTGGATCAGAATCACTTTCCCGGCGAACTCAAGCTCCCCTTGGCCCCTTGCCCCGGCACGCCTGCCCGCGCGCGCGGTCGGCGACGGGCGACCGTCGGCGGACGGCCAGCCCCACGGCGACGGCGGCGAACACCGCCAGCGACGCCGGCTCGGG
>MVZH01000347.1 GCA_002068325.1 Lentisphaerae bacterium ADurb.BinA184
CCGCCGCCGCAAAGCTGCCCTCGTGCGGCAGGTAGTCGTCGTAATCCGACGAGTAGTGTTCGGCGGCGAGGTTAATCTGGCGGAGGTTGGAGAGGCACGCCGTAGTCCGGCCGCGCTCACGGGCCGTGCGCAGCGCAGGCAGCAGCATCCCCGCCAGGATGGCGATGATCGCCACCACGACCAGAAGCTCGACAAGGGTGAAGGGCGCCCGCCTCCCTCGCAGGTCGCCGGCCGTGGTGGCGGCTCGACAGGACGGCAGTTCCACCCGACTGAACGGTCTGTGCATGGCGGGCTCCCCAACCTCCAGGCATCCTGCTTCCGGTTCGGCACTCCCGGGCCCTCGGCCTAGCCCCAGTACGCTGCACTCGGCGCCGTCGCCTCTGCCGCCCGAGGGGATTGACCACCAGGCCCCACATGCTTGGATCAAACACGGTAATAGAATAGCCATAAGTTCACATGATGCAAGCGCATCGTGCATCAGCCGCTGCGGGCGCACCCGGTCGGCGAGTGCGGCGCGGTGGGGGGGACGCCCTTCGCCTGCCGCCTGACTGCGTGCGCAAACCTGCCTGCCGTGCGGCACAGGCCCGGCACACATGGCATCCGGGTCACACCCGGAAGGCCGGGCCTTCCGACGCGGCCCTGCGGACACGGAGATCCGCCATACAGCTTCGGCAGAGGCTACCCTACTGAATGACCGTGGGCGAGAGGTCGGCCCGGTCCGCCTCGGGAGTGAAGGGGGTGCAGGTTCAAGGCTGGAGGGCCGCCCGCGTCTGCCGGAGGCGTTGCGCGCACATCCACACGTCGAGGACGGGGTGGAGGTCGCGGTGGCGCTGTCGCAGGCCGCGCAGGAGGTCTTGAAGAAGAGGGTCGGCGTCCGGCTGACGCCGCAGCGCCGCGGCATGGAAGGCGGCAAAGGCCTGCACGTACCAGGCATGGTGGTCGAGTAGGCGCCAGGCGGCGCGCGTCACCGGGTCGGCGGCGCGCGCGTTCCGTCGGATGACCGGACGCAGGGCGGCCGCCGCGGCCGGGACGCGGTCGAGACGGCGGGCGGCACGGAGGCAGAGCGTGCGGGGGCCGGCGGCGGACGGGTCGAGGGCGCGCGCAAGGTCGGCCGGTCGGAGGAGGTGCCCGAGCCGGCGCAACCAGGCGTGGACCGCGGTGCCGTCGCGGGGGCCGTACAGGTCACACAAATGGTTGACTACGAGTCGGTTGTAACCCTGCCTCCGGTTCCACAGCATGCGGCCGGCGAGATCCCACCAGAGATTGGTCGGGAAGGCGGCGCGCTGGACGGCGCAGGCGATCAGGCCATTCAAGCCGAGGCGGGGCAGGTCGCGGATGTCCTGGCAGAGGACGCGGGCGAGGCTGAGCTGGTCGGGGTGGAAGTGCTGCTCTCCCCAGAGGTGGTAGTCGAAGTCAACGGCATCGCCGCGGAACGACGCCTGCCACTGGCGGAGCATGGCGACGTTGGCGGCGGGGCTGCGCGGGAAGACGAGGCGGTTGCGTTCGTAGGGCCGTGGCGGCTCGGCCGGGCCGCCGCCTTCGAGGAATGCCCTGGCGTAGGAGCGCGTGATGGGGGCGAACATGAGGATGAAGCGGCCGGGGCTGTCGAGCCGCTCCTTCTCCGGTGCCCAGAGGAGGTCAACGTAGGCGAGGAAGACGATGCGCGCGGACAGCCGGCGGGCGGTAAGGCGGTGGTCAATCTCGTTGAGGATGCGCACGTACCAGTCGCTGGGAAGGGCCTGGCGGCAGGCGCGGCATTCGCACTGGTTGTTGCTGCCGTCGGCGAGCCAGACATGGAGGACGGCCTCGTCGGGGTGAGCCGCGGCGTAGTCGGCGACGGCATCGGCCATGCGGGCGCGCACGCTCGCCGTTGAGTAGCACAGGTTGGTGTTCAGCGGCACCCCGTGCCAGAGCTCACGCCGGCCTGCGATCTCCGCAAAACTGGCGGTTGCCTCGGCGGGGATGGCTGAAGTGTACGGCGCCCACTCGATGCCGGGGATGCCAAACGGCTCGCACGTCCAGCCGTGGCCGACGGCGTGGATGAGCAGGCCGCGGCGCAACGCCTCGCGCTTGGCCGCCTCGCGCCGGCGGTCGGCGCCGGCCTGGGTCAGCCGGGTCCGTGAACGGCCCGCACGATCCTCCTGCGAATGCCAGCGGTCAAAGAACGTGTAGGCGTTCCGGAACTGGAGGAAGTAGGCGTTGAAGCCGCGCCGGGCCGCATAGTCAATCATGTCGCGCACATGACGCGGGGAGCAGGCCCCCTCGATGCAGATGCAACGGTGACGGCTCGTCGGCGTCTCGCGCCGCGTGAACCGCCGGGCCAGCGGCGACGCCAGGTTCGGAACCCGCTCGCCAAACGGCCCCGGGCGCAACCAGCGACAACCCAGTTCCTCGAGATAACGGTAGACGGCGAACAGGACACTGCGCGGGTTGCGCCCTTGCAGCCGGACGTGGCCGGGGCGGGCTCGGATGGCAATCCCGTCGTCCAGGCTTCCGCCGTCCGCGCCGGGGACGCCAGCCGGAGGAACGACCGCCAGCCAGAGGCCTGGTCGTCGGGGCCGGTAACGGGCCGCCCGCGTCTGGCGTACGGGCCGGCCCGTCATGCGACGCAGGTACCGCGCCAATTCGGCGGCGGCGAAGCGCACCGGCCCGGCGTCGGAGAGGCGATGGATGACGAGCGGGGCGCCCGACTGCGTTGACCGTTTCATCCCGCCAACATAGCCGCGGCCGCCGCCGTCCGCCAGGTCACGCCGCCGGGCGGCGCCGGCGCAGTCCGAGCACGCCGAGGGCAACGAGCACGAGCGACGCCGGCTCGGGGATGGTGTAGAGGGCGATGCCGTAGCCGCCGTCGAGCGCGCCGCCGGCGATGGCGTCGTAGGTGATGGCCCACTTCATGCCGTTGAAGACACCGACCAGGGCGTCGTCGGCCAGGGTGTTGCCGAGGTACTCGAAGGTTCCGCTGATGGCGGCCCCCCCCGCGTCGTTGTCTACGATGTAGACGGCATCGCCCAACGCGGGCGTGAAGGCGCCGAAGGTGAGCGCCAGGTCGGCGCCCGCCGCAATCGTGACCGTGCTGCCGCTGCCGATGACCAGCTGGTCGTAGTCCGTGCCCGGTGTGGCGACGCCGTTGACCTCGATGGCGAGGGCGCCGGTGCTGTCAAACGTCACCGGCCCGCCCTTGACCGTGAGAATGCCGGGGCTCTGTCCGGGGGCCAGCGTGCCGGCCACGCTGAGCGAGTTGCCGCTCGCCAGTTCGAGTTCGCCATCGCCGGCCAGCCGGCCGCCTGACCGCACGATGACGTTGCCCATGTTCGCGGTGTCGGCGTCGTTGAAGATGAAGGTCCCCGCGCTGACGTAGAGGGCATTGCCGGCCGCCCAGTTGGTCGCCGCGAACGACCCCGGGCCGAGCTTGTCGAGGAAGTCCCCGGTGCCGGTGATCTGCCCGGTCCAGGTGATCGCCGCCGCGCTGTTCTCGACGGTGACGGTGCGGTTGTTGCCACTCGACATGGCCAGGCTGTTGCTGAAGGTGCCGCCGACCGGGTCGAAGAA
>MVZH01000348.1 GCA_002068325.1 Lentisphaerae bacterium ADurb.BinA184
GGGCAGCGGGTTGGCCTCCGGCAGGTAGTTGAAATGCGTGTCGTAAATATAGTGACAGATCCCCACGTGCGCGTGACGCCAGGTCTCGCCCAGCAACTCGACGGTCGGCGCCCGGTCCGCCTCCCCCACCAGGATCCAGCGGCTGTCCGGGCACACCCGCCGCGCGAACGAGGGCGAGCTGACGATGTGGTTCAGCGGCATGAATGTCCATTCGCCGGCGGCGTCCTGGTAGACCCATCCGCGGTAGCGCTCCTGGTTCGACCAGCCGCGCGCGCCGATCCTCCCAAGGTCGTCAATCGGGCTCGCCCCCGCATCGTTGAACATGCCGGAGGCGTAGAGGTTGAGGAACTCGATCCCCTCGTAAAGGTCGCCGTACGGCGCCCAACGCAGGCTGCGGCCCTCGGGCACGGTGAGGGTGGTGACGACCTCGTAGACGTAGCGGTTGCGGGCCGCGTCATACGAGAGGAGCAGCTCGGCTTCGTAGACCGCGTCATCGTCGGCCGCGTCCCGTGCCCGCGTGCCCAGGCGGATGCCGTCGGCCGCGGCTTCGAGGCGGAAACTCCGATCCTTGGTCGCCCGGCCGCCGTTGAACCGGCCCCACCCCAGACACCAGCCGCTGCAGTTGCCGATCCCGCCCAGGATGTAGTCCGAGCCGGGGTAGAGGCGAACCTCGTCCAACGTCATTTCGTCCGGCCGCCACAACGCCACCCTTTCGCCGCCGTGCATCAGGTAGACCCCGTCCGGCGTCCGCTCGCATGCCCATGTGTTGCCGTGCATCATACCCTTGCTCCTATCGTCCGCTGTGCCTCGCACCCATCTTGCGCCCGCCGTTCACCTCAAAGCCCGTCCGCCCTGCGTCCTCGGCACCCTGCCCTCCGGGGGCGCAGAGGTGCCGGCGCAACGTCGAGCCTGCCCGCCCATGACCACACCTCCTCAGCGGCCGCCGTAGGCCACGTCGAGCAGGCCCGGGCTGTACCACACGCTGCCCGCGCCCCGCCAGGTCAGCGCTTCCCACGGCCCCATGGTCATCGGCGGAAAGGCATCCACCGGCTGCGGCCAGGATCTCCACTTGACCGAGCCGTCGTAGAACTGGATGTTGACCCCCTTGTCCTCGTGCGCCCGGTGACAGGGCCCGCCCGGATAGGTGTTCATCCACCCCGACGGGCACGCCGCCAGGGCGGTGTACGAAAGGTTGCTCGAGTCGCCCGTGAACAGGATCGGGTACTCGTACAGCCGTCCCGGCAAGTTGCTCCCCCACGCCGCCGACGAGCCGCGGTAGGCGAAGCCGCGCCAGAAGGGAACCTTGTAGACGACACCGTTGAGGAAAACAAAACGGTCGGCGATGCAATGCGCCGGCTCGGCCGTGCCACCCGCGCTGCCGACCGCCGTCGCCCCGCGAGTGAGCTGGGCATGCCCGCTCACGGCGAGCAGCCCGAGGCCGGCGGGGGTGACCCCGTCGTTGTGCGTCGGCATGAAGTAGTAGCCCACGCCGTTCACCGGTGTCGGCAGCCAGCCGTCGGTGTCGTCCACGTAGAGGTTGAGGATGATGTTGGTCTGCCGGTGGCGGTTCATGCAGTCGGTCCGCCGCGCCATCCAGCGGGCCTGGCTGAGCGCCGGCAGGAGCATCGCCGCCAGGATCGCGATGATCGCCACCACGACCAGCAGCTCGATAAGGGTGAACGCCGACCGCGTCGGTTCTCGCAACTCGATGACTCCACGGCTATGCATGAACCTGCCTCGTGCAACTGCGTTGCCGTGACTCCATGTCCCACACCGTATCTGCGTCCTGCCGCCTGATCGCAAGGCCCGGCCTCCGACGCGCCAACACCCGTAGCGCGCGAAGGCCGAGGCCGCGCAACCCACTTTCCGCAACTCTCGCTAACAACGTCTCCTCCCCGATTCACTTGCGCTCGGCCGGCACACAGAGGATTGTCGCCGTGGCGAAGGTATGGGGTTCGATGTCGAGCGTCACGGCCAGGCCCCCGCCCGCCGCCGGACCGCCCGTCCCGCCCTCCCCGCCCGCCAGCACCTGCCGGCGCGCCGCGGCAAGCGCCTCGCCGCGATCCTTCATGTCCTTGGGGAACTCGACGACGCCCGCCCGCGCCCCCGCCTCGCCCCAGCCAAGAGCCCCGAGCTCGACGGTCACCGGCAACTGGCGGACCGGCAGCCGGCTGCGGTTGAAGGCGACGATCAGCAGCAGATCGCCCTGCTGGTAACCCCCCACGAGGACATCGGGCGCCGGTGCGTGCAGCGCGCGCCGGGTCTCCGGCTCCCAGTAGGGCAGGAATCGCATCTCCTCCGCCAGGTCGAAACCGGCCTGGCTCAACCTGGCGCCGCGGCTGGCCCCCAGGTAGTACTCCGTGTCGTGCAACAGCAGATAGGCTAGAAAGGCAGATCCATTGCGGGCGACCTGATCCGCCGGGGCCTCCTCGCCGTGCTTCTGGTAGGCCATGGTCACCGCCATAATCCCCCAGTGTTGCGGCGGCCCGAACACCTGGAAGTGCTCGGGCGGCCAGTACTCGCTCCAGTAGCGTCGCCACGGCGCCGGATCCGTGGCCGGCTCCCTTGCCTCCGGCGTGGCGGCGGCCTCGGCGGCGATCAGCTCCGCCGCCAGCCCGTCCGTGTCGGTTGCCGCGGCAGCCGTGACGTCGGCGTCGGCCACGGTCGCGCCGGGGGCGGGCGGCGCCAAGGCGGGGGCGGTCTCCTTGGGGACGCGGTAGCGGTAGGTCTCGCCGTCCATCATCACGTCTACAAAGGCGTAGGCGGCGGGCATGAAGGTGTCGGTCGAGTGCGTCATGATGCAGGGTTCAATGCCCTCGGCCACGATCAGCGTGCGCAGCCGCTTGTAGAACTCGCGCATGTTGAACAGGGTGAAGGTGGGCTGGATGCGGCCGTCGTCCAGCGCGTAGCCGCAGCCGTGCCCGCGGTCGGCGCAGAGGATGGGATAGGCGTTGTCGAAGTAGAATCCGCGCAGGCTCGAATGCCGTATCCAGTCGCGGTAGCGGTACAGCCGGTACTGCATGTGGACCGGGGTCATACACCAGCCGCCGTTGCCTTTGCATTCGATTTCCGGGCCGATGATGTGCCACAGCTCGGGGCCTTCGAGCCCCTGGGTGCGCGGGTCAAGCTGACGCGTCAGGTGCGTGTAGTTCAAGGTCTGGTAGGGCAGGTAGAGCTTGCCGGTCTTGGCCAGTTCGAGGTTGAAGAACCGGTTCAGGTCCCAGTCGGCCGGAAACGGCGAGTTGACCATGTTGCCGTCCGGCGTCCAGGCCCCGTCCCAGCCGGTGGGATGGCGCTGGCTACCCTTGTAGGCGGGCACGAGGTGGCTGTAGCTGCCGGGGCCGCCGGTGAAAGTGTGCGTGTTGCCCAGCCCGGTCAGCGTGCGGCGGAAGTCGGGCGGCAGCGGTTTGACCGGGGTCGCTTCGAGGGCGAAGACGATCGTCCGCGGCTGGTCGAGGGTGCGCGGATCGGCGATCAGGTTGAGGACGAGCTCGGTGAGCCCCTCGTCGCGGTGGATCACCTGGAAGGCCGGCACCG
>MVZH01000349.1 GCA_002068325.1 Lentisphaerae bacterium ADurb.BinA184
CCACATCGTCGGCACCGGGCGCCGCTCCAGCCGTGCAGACATCGGCGCCGCCCGCCGCCGTGTCGGCCACGGAGCCGCCGACCGCCGTCGCACGGCCCGACGGCGACGCCGCCGGCACCCCGCCGCAGGGCGCCGAGGGGGCGCGACGGCAGGCCCCGTCCGCCGAACAGATGGCGGAGTGGCGCAAACGCATGGAAAGCATGACCCCCGAGGAGCGCGAGAAGATGCGCGAACGCCGCCGCCCCCGCGACGCCGAAGGCGGCGCCGGCGGATCGCCCGCCCCCCGTGCGGAGCCCGCGCCATGAGCGCCGCCACGGCCACAACCGCGGGCGCCGGCGGGCCGCAGCCCGTGATCCGCCTCGAGGACGTCCGCAAGATCTACCACATGGGCACGCAGCAGGTGGCCGCGTTGGGCGGGGTCTCGCTTACCGTGCCGCCCGGCAGCTTCTGGGCCGTGATGGGCCCCAGCGGCTCGGGAAAAAGCACCCTGCTCAACCTCCTCGGATGCCTCGACCGCCCGAGTTCCGGGCGCTACTGGCTGGACGGGCATGACGTCAGCGAGCTGGACGACGATGCGCTCAGCGAAATGCGCCTCAGCCACCTCGGCTTCATCTTCCAGAGTTTCAACCTGATCCCCCAGCTCACCGTGCAGGAGAACATCGAGCTGCCGTTGTACTATCTGGGCTGGGACGCCGAGCGCAGCGCCGCCCGCGCCGCCGAGCTGGCCGGCCTGGTCGGCCTGCAGGAGCGGCTGCGGCACCGCCCGTCCGAGCTGTCCGGCGGCCAGCAGCAGCGCGTCGCCATCGCCCGCGCCCTGGCCAACAATGCCGAGACCATCCTAGCCGACGAGCCGACCGGCAACCTCGACTCCGCCACCGGCGATCAGATCATGCACCTGCTCTGCGACCTGAACCGGCAGGGCAAGACGATCATCATGGTCACCCACGAGCCCGACATCGCCGAGTTCGCCCGCCACCGTCTGCACCTGCGCGACGGCCTCATTGAGCGGTTCGAGGAGGGCCGGACGTGAGGCAGCTCCGCTTCCTCCGCAACGCGCAGCTCGGGTTGAAGAACCTGCTCCTGCACAAGCTGCGCTCCCTGCTGACCACCCTGGGGGTTATGTTCGGCGTCGGCAGCGTGATCGCCATGCTGGCGGTCGGCGAAGGCGCCAGCCGCCAGGTGCTCGACCAGATCCGCCGCCTCGGCAGCAACAACATCATGCTCTACGCCCAGAAGCCGCCGGACGAGGCCGCCAGCAGCTCCAACGCCGGCGCCATGAGCATCTACGGACTGCTCTACGAGGACGAGCGCCGTATCCGCGAAACCTTCGCCACCGTGCTGCGGACCGTCCCCGCCAAGGCCATGCGCAAGGAGGGCCGCCTCGGCGAACTGACCCTCGACCTGCGCCTGGTCGGAACCACCCCGGACTGGTTCGACCTGGTGCGCCGCCCCATACTGGCCGGCCGCCCGCTGCTCGACGCCGATGTGGCCGGACGCGGCAGCGTCGTGGTGCTGACCGAATACGGCGCCCGCCGCCTGCTGGCCGGCCGCCACACCATCGGGCAACCCCTGCAGATCGGCGGCAACGCCTTCGAGGTCATCGGCATCATCCAAGGCGAATCCAGCGAGGGCGGCGACGTCCAGACCCCGGATGAGCAGACCGACGCTTACATTCCGCTGCCCGTGGCCCGCGAACGCTTCGGCGACATCTTTTCCGAGCGGCGCTCGGGGACCATGATCCGCGAGTCCGTCGAGCTGCACCAGATCCTAGTCGAGGTCCGCGGCACCGGGGACGTCGAGGCCACGGCCGCCGGCATCGAAACCATGCTGGCGCAGTTCCACAAGAAGACGGACTACCGGATCAGCGTGCCGTTTGCCCTGTTGCGCCAGGCCGAGGCCACCAAGCGCACGTTCACGGTGGTGCTGGGGACCATCGCCGGGATCAGCCTGCTGGTCGGCGGAATCGGCATCATGAACATCATGCTGGCCTCGGTCACCGAGCGCACCCGTGAGATCGGCATCCGCCGCGCCGTCGGCGCCAAGCGCCGGCAGATCATCGGGCAGTTCCTGGTTGAGACGCTGGTGTTGTCGCTGGTCGGCGGGCTGGTGGGGACCGGGCTGGGGATGGCGATCCCCAAAGCGATCTCGCGGTTCACGGACATGCCGACTGTGGTGACGGCCTGGAGCCTTGTCCTGGCGGTCGGCATCAGCATGGGGGTGGGGGTCGTCTTCGGACTCTATCCCGCCTATCGCGCCGCTCACCTCGACCCCATCGAGGCGTTGCGGCACGAGTAGCCGCGGCCGCGCGCCGGGCCGGTCGGGCCGCGGCCGGGCTGTCAGGCCCTCAGGCTCTCCGGCGGCGGCCGGCGACGCACAGGCCGGCCAAACCGACCAGGACGAGGCTGGCAGGTTCCGGGATGACCTGCACGGCCTGGATGGTGCCGGCGACGCCGATCTGCGCGAGATCCCATTCGAGCCCGCCGGCAAGGGCCGGCAGAATCCACTCCCCGAATTCTCCGGCGATCGCGTCGGCGGCCAGCAGGTGGAACGTGTCTCCCGCCTCGATCGTGCCGGCGATCAGTTCCACGCGGGCGGTGGCCCCGTTGAGGTCGAGGCCTGTCTGGCTGCCCGTCATCTGCCAGACGGCCAGTTGGTCGGCGGCCAGGGTGTCGCCGTCAATCTGGAAGCGGTATGTTTCGCCGGCGTCGAGGGTCGCCCATGCCGTGCCGCCGAAGAGGAAGTCGAAGGACTCCCAGTGCCCCGGGGCATTGCTGCCGGCGGCCACCGGCCGGCTGTAGATCAGGGTGGTGCGGGCCGCATCGCTGTAGGCCTCGAGCTGCAGGTGCTGGTAGTCGAACCCCGTCCGGCTGATGTTGCGCTGGTAGTAGCGGACACTGTCGAGCGTGGCGGCGGGCAGCGTGACACCAAGGGCGTTGGTCAGGTAATAGTCGGGATTGCTGCCGGTGACTAGGAACAGCCCGTTCGAGGAGCCCAAATCCCCGTCCACCAGTTGCGCCGCGTTTCCCCAGGGGTCGTTGCCGGAGCCGACCCCCCCGGACGACACGTCTACGCCGCCGGAGATGGCTTCCATCTCGCTGAATTCAAGGTAGGTGTTGCGGTTCTGCGCGATCCGGACGGCCTGGACGCCTGCCAGCGGCCCGGCGACGCCGCCGACGAGGGTGGTTTCACGCAGGGCCGTGCTGCCGATGCCGGGGCCGCCGACCGCGAAGTCGCCGGTGAAGAAGGCGTCCAGCTCCGGGATGAAGAGGTCCTGGGCGCTGGCGCCGGTGTGTTGGTAGACGAGGTACGAGGCGGTGTTGATGCTGCCGGCGGGCGTGAACGTGTAGGCCAGTTGGTTGGTGTTTGCCGAGAACATCTCGATGGCCGCATCCGTTCCATCGTAGACGGTAAGCGTGAAGGGGGCCGCGTGCTGGCAGCAACTCTGCCGGTCGTACAGCTTGATCCGCTGCAGCGTCATCTCCAACGCCTGCGGCGGGAGGTTGATGCGAATCCAGGCCTTCTGCCCGTCCGTGCC
>MVZH01000350.1 GCA_002068325.1 Lentisphaerae bacterium ADurb.BinA184
GCGCGGGTTCACCACCGCCACCATGCTGCTGGCCGGCATCGCCGTCAGCTTCTTTGCCTCCAGCCTC
Organism: Lentisphaerae bacterium ADurb.BinA184; assembly: GCA_002068325.1. GTDB lineage: Bacteria > Verrucomicrobiota > Lentisphaeria > Oligosphaerales > MVZH01 > MVZH01. The sequence goes on from MVZH01000350.1 coordinate 68, forward strand.
ATCATGCTCATCCAGTACCTCGGCGAGTTCACGCAGGCGTTCCGCATCGTGCGCTGGCTGATGGGCGGCGTCGAGGTGATGGGCTACGACGCGGTGTTCAACCTCCTCCCAGTCACGGCCGCCGGCGCCCTCATCCTGTTCTCACTCACCCATGAACTGAACCTGCTCATGACGGGCGAGGACCTGGCGGTCAGCCGCGGGGTCGAGGTGCGGCGCGTCCGCCTGGTGCTGTTTTTTGCCACGTCCATGATGGTCGGCGGGGTCGTGGCGTTCTGCGGGCCGATCGGCTTCGTCGGGATGATGGCGCCGCACATCTGCCGCCTGCTGGTCGGCGCCAACCATCGCCACCTGATGCCCGCGACGCTGCTCTTCGGCGGGCTCTTCCTGGTGGTCTGCGACACCTTCGCCCGCACCGTCATCGCCCCGGTGGAGATCCCCGTCGGCGTCATCACCGCCCTGCTCGGCGGCCCGTTCTTCGTCTGGCTCCTGGTCCGCTCGCCGTCGGGCCTCGGCATCGGCGACGGCTAGAGCGGCCGGCGGTCTGCTGACCGCGCCCATACCCACGATGATCACGGTTTCCGCCATCTCCGAGTTGTCGCGGCACGGCCTCCAACGGGTGGCCGTTGCCTGCGGCGTGTTCGACGGGGTGCACCGCGGTCACCAGCAGTTGCTGGCCGCGCTGCGGCGCACCGCCGGCGCCGCCGGGCTGGCACGCGTGGTTTTCACCTTCGAGCCGCACCCGCGCAGCGTCCTGCAGGGATCGGGTCCCGCCCCGAGGCGTCTGACCACGCCGGAACGCAAGTTGCTTCTGCTGGAGCGCTACGGTGCGGAAGCGGTCGTGGTTCAGCCGTTCACGCCGGCCTTGGCGGCCCTGTCGCCGGAGGAGTTCCTGCGGACGTGCCTGATGGCGCCGGGCCTGCGGGCCGAGGCGATCTGCGTGGGCAGCGACTGGCGGTTCGGCCGCGGCGCCGAGGGCACCACGGCATTCCTCGAAGGGGCCGGGCGACAGCTGGGATTCCGGACGGTGAGGGTGGGTGAGTTCGACCTGTACGGCAAGCCGGTGAGCAGCACGCGCATCCGGACTGCGCTGGCCGACGGCCGCCTGGGGATGGCGGCGCGCTGCCTGGGGCGGCCCTACTCGGTCACCGGCGAGGTCGTCCGCGGGCGCGGGGTGGGAGCACGTGTGCTCGATTGCCCGACGGCCAACCTGCGGCCAGTCGAGCTGCTCCCGCACAGCGGAGTCTACGCCGCGCGCGGGCGCCTGCTGGACGCGGCCGGCCGGCCGGCCGGGCCGTGGGACGACGGCATCGCCTATGTCGGCTCAGCCCCGACCTTCCTCGACGACGCCTCGGCGCCCGTCATCCTGGAGTTCCACATCTTCGACCTGGGGCAGACGCTCTATGGTCGCCGGCTGGAGGTCGCCTTTGCCCAGTTCCTGCGGCGCGACCGGCGCTTCTCGTCGCCCCAGGCTCTCCAGCACCAGATGACGTCGGACCTCCGCCATGCCCGCGCCGTGCTCGCGGAACACCGGCCGCCGCCGGACTGAGCGTGTCACCGCCTTCCGTGAAGTCAGGGCCGCACGGGGCCGGGCAACGGCGGGGCTGCACCGCGCGGCGAACCAGCCAGCCGACCGACCGCTCGATGACCTCCCGCTCCCAGGCCAGGCTGTAGAAGCTGTGGTTGGCCTCGGCAATCTCGTGGAATTCGCCGGGGATGCCACGGGCGCGGCAGAACGCCTGGTAGTTGGCGCCAGCCAGCCGGGTGTCCGGATCGTTGCCGCCGTAGATGAACAGAATCTCGCCGCGCCAGCGCCGGAAGGCAACCAGCATCGCGTTCTCCTGCGCCGCCTCGGCGGGGCTGCGCGTCTCGTGTTGCAGCACCGCCTTGCGCACACCCTTGACGTTGACCCGCCCGGTGATAAGCTTCCGCCACGTCTCGGGCCTGGCCAGCTTGCGCAGGTAGCTCTTCAGCATGTGGAGCGACTTGCGCCGGTTCGTGGCATCCTCCCTCAGGTCGCCAAGCGCCTCGGCCGACCACAAGACCAGCCGCCCGACCCGCCCCTCGCCGAGGGCCGCGCCGATCGCCACCTTGCCGCCGGAACAGATGCCCACCAGGCAGAACGTGCGCACCCCGCACAGGCGGCCGAGTTCGGCGACCGCAGACCGGGTGTCGGCAATCATCCCCTGAATCGTCGCCTGCGCGGTCTCACCTTCGCTACTGCCGCGGCCGCGGAAATCCAGTCGCAGGCAGGGAAAGCCCTGTGCCGCCAGGCGGCGGGCAGTCTTGACGAACATACGGTGCGGCCCCTGGCGGTCGCCGGACCAGCCGTGGCAGAAGACGACGCCGGGCCGTTCCGCGCCGCCCGGAGCCGGGCGATGGAGGATGGCGTGGACGCGTCCCCCTTCGCTATCGAAGGAGACGGGGGACTCGGTTGGCGTCGCGGCGGTCGTCATGTTGCGGGCGGGGAAGGCGGGACCTGGATGCGGGTGCCGACCCAGGCCATCGTTTCGTCGAGCAACGCCGTGCAGTCGGTGTAGCCGATCTGGTTCCAGAATGGCTGGTGGCGGAGGGCGCGCAACGTCACCGTGTTCCCGGCGGACTCGAGGTGCCGGCCGAGTCCGGACAGGCTGTCGGCCACGCGTTCGACGGGTGAGAGGTGGATCAGCAGCGTGTCCCCGAGCCGCGGGCGGTCGTCGGGCCGCAGTTCGATCTCCAGCAGGGAGCGGTAGAGTGCGGCCGTCACCCCGTACCCGTCGAAGTCCACCTCGCCGCCGCGCTCAAGCTCCTCCATGAGCGCGTCGCGCGAGGAGCGGCTGCCGCCGAAGGTCAGCATCTCCTTCATGAGCTTGCGGCGCAGCTCATGGCGGAGGTACTCGCCCGGGGAGACGACGGGTTCCCACAGGATCGCGAGGGCGGCCTCGGGATGTCGGGCGGCCCATTTCAGCAGGAGGGTTGCCCCGAGGCGCACGCCGACGAGGGTCAGGGGGGCCGCGTTGAACGCCTGGCGCGCCAGCCCGGCGGCGGCGGCAATGTCGGCCAGCCAGTCGTGGGCGGTGGCGGCCTCAAGGTCGCCCGAGCTGTCGCCGCAGCCGCGGTAGTCGAAGCGGACCGTGCCCACGCCGGCATCGCGCAGCCGCCGGGCCAGTTCGACCAAGGGCCGCTGGGCGGACTTGCGCTCCTCGAAGAGGGGGTCACAGATGACACAGGCCGCGGCGGCAGGGCCGGCAGGCCGGTAATAGCACGCGCTCAGCCAGCCGTCGCCGGACGCGATCTGGATGGGTTCTTCAGCCGCGGGACTCATGCCGGGGGAAGGCGTTGCCGCACAAACTCGGCGAGGGCACGGACAGACTCGAAGTTGGCGACCCGGAACTCGTTGTCCCCCACCTGGATGCCGAACTCCTCCTCGACCCCCACCACCAGCTCAAGCAGGTTGAGCGAATCCACGCCGTAGTCGTTGACCAGGGACTT
>MVZH01000351.1 GCA_002068325.1 Lentisphaerae bacterium ADurb.BinA184
AGCCGGTAGTCGTGGCGGCCGCCGATCGAGTCGTTGAACTCGAACGGCCCCACCGCGTTGACGCAGATCGGCAGCTCCGGCGCCGCCGCGCGCACGGCCTCGACGCGCGCCTTCATATACTGGAAGTGCTCCTCCTCCTGCCACCCGAGCACGTCGTTCTTCATGCGCTTGAACGCCGGCGAGCCGGGCTTGGCGGACTCTTCAGCGGCCTTCATCCAGGCCGGCGACAGGCTGACCTGGCCGGGCTCCGCATCAACGCTCCAGGACTTGCGCGGATCAATGCCCCGCTTTCTCAGGTAATCCCGCAGGCGTGCATCAGCATCCGGCCCCGCGTGCCTCGGAAATGGGTTGTCGAACTGGACCGGGTTGCCGAGCTGGACGGAGAAGATCGGCACCCCGCTGCCCTGGATATGCCCGATCAGCGCCTTGACATAGTCGGCATGGGCGCGGGCCACATCGGGGTCGAAGACGTTCACGTACTGGAGCTTGGCGCGCCGGTCGGGGGTGCCGCCCATCAGGTAGTTGCGGTTGGGCATGTTGGCCTCGATCGGTTTGCCTTCGGCGTCGGTGAGCACGGTGCGGCCGGGGTACTTGGCGGTCAGCCAGTCGGGCGGCATGTCCAGCGGCGGATCGAGCTGCAGGTGCATCGGCAGGTTGTACTTCCTGAGGAGGGCGAGGATGCGGTCGGCGGCCGCCCAGTCATACCGGCCCTCCTCCCTGCACACGTCGGCCCAGTCGAAGCTGTTCACGTCGAGCGGCTGGAACAGGTTCACGCCCGCCTCGGCGGCGAGGGCGAACAGCCGGTCGGCCGGATAGTTGTGCCGTTCGAGGAAGTTGGCATAGTGCCCGTTGGGGAGGGCCTGCGCAGAGAAGCCGAGGTTGAAGCCGTCGCCGGCCAGCCTCTGGGCCGGCAGCGCGCTCAAAGGGGCGGCCGGCAGGGACTGCAGCTCGACCGTGGCCTGGGCCGCCGCCGCGGCCCTGACTTTTTCAAGCGTCGCGGCCAGCGCCGTGACGACCTTGTCGTGGTAGGCGAGCGCCAGGGTCGCGGCCTCGGGCAGGAACGAACGGAAGGTCGCCAGTTCGGCCGGCAGGTTGGGATGCTTCGAGGCGATGCCGTACGACACCAGGGCACTGGAACTGACGTCCATCCCTTCGAGGTAGTCGAAAATCCACAGCCCTTCGACCAGGATGTCCTCCGGCACGGACTCGGGCAGGTCCAACCCCCAGGAGCGCCCGTAGAGGCAGGCCAGCTTGAGATCCTGGGCGCGGATCAGCGAGCGGGCCAGCAGCGCGCGGATGGCGTCGAACTCGGCGGTCGCCTGGTTGACCTGCGCCATGGCCTCGGGGTCGGCGGGCCCCGGCGGAACGGGCGGTGCCTCGGCCCCGGTCAGCGGCGTCGCCGCGAGCAAGAGCCACAGTGCCGACGCGAGGAAGGCGGCTGCGTGAGAGCCCCGGCGGCCAGTCAAGGCCCCGCCCCGGCCCGCGGGGCGTTGCACGGCGCCTGGCGAGCGGCGGATGGATTCAGGCATGGACCAGCCTCCAGAATTGCCCCCCCCGGCAGGTCTGCCCCGGGGGTCCGCCCGAGCCTGTGGCGTCGCCCCTCGAGGGCGTCACCGCGCCGGGCGGCGGCTCCGCCCGCGTCCACGGCGGCCGGCCAGCCCGAGGGCGCCGGTGAGGGCGAGGAGGCTGAGGGCGCCGGGCTCGGGGACGACGTCCAGCATGACGCCGGTGAGCAGCCAATAGACGTTGTCCACGCTCGCCTCGGCCGGAAGGTCCGGCGACGCCGAGGGGGCGACGCGCAGGTAGTACGTGCCGGCCGCGGCCAGCGGGATGTTCAGCAGGCAGGCGTCCTCCTGCTGCTTGAAGCCTGCGTTGAAGAGGTTGCCGTAGTAGAACAGGTCATCGTTGCTGGCGAGGACCGTGCCGGAGGGGTCGAGAAGCTCGATCGCGACATCAAACTTGTTGATCTCCTCGTAGGGGAGGTTGGCGCTGAAGGCTTCGGCGACCAGGCGGCCGGGGGAGGAGACGTAGAGGCTGTACACATCAACGTCGGCCGTCGTCTGTTCGAGGTCGCCGGCGATGAACGCCAGGTCGAACCCCGAGGTGGCGCCGGCATTCAGCGACAGCGGCAGGGCCGTGCCGAGGGTGCTGCCGGCGTCGGTTCCCCACTCGGTGATGTCGAGGGGGACGGGGCTGGCGACCAGCGACTGGTTCGCGTACGTCGTGTAGACGTCGGCGGCGGCGCCGGTCACGTCGAACACCGCCTTCTCCCAAGGGGCGAACGTGCGCAGTGTCTCGCGCCCGGTCTCGTCGAGGCCGGTGGGGCCGGTGGCCATGATGTACTGGTTCTGCAGGCCGCCGGTGCTGCCGTAGTTGGCCGGGGTGATGCCGGGGTCGCTGTAAGCGTCGTGATGGAGGAGTCCGAAGGTGTGTCCGAGTTCGTGGGCGGCGGTGCCGGCCAGGGCGGTGGCGAGCTCGGCCATCTGGGTGGAGCGCGGCTCGGCGACCTCGATGATGAAGTCGAAGTTGGCCGGGGCGACGTTGGCGGTCTGGCCGGCGAAGATGTTGGCGATGTCCAGGTAGGCGAAGCCGAGGGTCCCGGCCGGGAACTCCGCGGTGTCGTTGTCGTAGCCCACATAGATCGTGTCGTAGGGCGTGGTCTCCGGGGGCACCGTGTCGAAGGTGACGCTGTAGCCCGTGTAGACTGTCCTCACCTGGGAGAGGATTTCGGCTTCGATGCCGGCGCGCTCGGCCGGGCTGAAGGCGGCGATGCCGAGGGCGGTCGTCATCTGGTTGAGTTCGTCAATCCAGTCCGCGGTGCCGTTCGAGGCGGCGTTGCCCGCGCCGTCGTGAAGGTCGGCGGTGAAGTTCAGATGCACGGCCACGGCGGCCGTCGCCGGGGAAGGGCCGGCGGCCGGCCAGAGCAGGGCGCCGGCCAGGCCGGGGAGAAACCACGATGCCGGGAGACGGAGAACGCCAGGCGGCGGACGCATGCGCGGTGTCCTTGTTGAGGCGTGCCGTGACTGGGCCACGGGGCCGCTGCAATGCCGAAGGAAGTCCACACTATAACTGAGCGATCCCCCCGTACAACCCACCGCCGCAGGCAGGCGCCGACGGGCACGCCTGCCGTCATGCGAGTCCGCGTGGCGGCGACATGCGCGGGGGCGCCGCTCGTCACTGCGCTGGTTTTCGCAAGCCTTTCCCTGGCGAACGAGGCCGACGGTCAGACCTGGCGGGCGCCGCGACGGCGCAGGAAGAGCAGGCCGCAGAGGCCAAGGGTGGCCGCCGAGAACGGCTCCGGGATCGTGATGTAGCCGACGCCGGGGATCTGCGCCAGTCCGATGGCCCCGAGCAGGCTGGTGCCATAGTAGCCGCTGATGCGCGCCCAGTCAGTCCCGGTCGTGTCAAGAATGTAGAGCATGGATCCGGCGCCGAGGGTCAGGGTCGAGCCCGAGTCGATGACGAGGTCGTCGAGGTAGAGCTGGCCGCCGTCGGCGAGGGTGGCCGCGGTGCTGTTGCTGATGCGCAGG
>MVZH01000352.1 GCA_002068325.1 Lentisphaerae bacterium ADurb.BinA184
GGGGGGGGGGCGTTGCACGGGAGAGGTCCGCATTGGGGTTGAAGTCCACCGGCTGGAGGCTATATTCAAAGCCCGTACTGTAACTGCGGGTTGCGGGGTTCGCACTTTCCCCCGCCCTCAATAGCAGATCGCAAATAGCAAATAGCAGACCGCAGGCGGCAGACGGCAGACGGCAGGTAGCAGACCGCAAGCGGCAGACGGCAAATAGCAGACCGCAAGCGGCAGACGGCCAGGTAGTAGACAGCAGATTGCCGCCTGCAGACAGCAGAACGCAGACGCCACACGGCGCGGGAAAGGCCGCGGGCGGTAAGCGCCGGCGGGGGACGGCAGACCGCCGCCTCGGGGTCGTGCCTCCGCGAGGCCGAGGGATCGAGTTCCACCATGTCGAGTCCGACGCTCGTAATCCTGGCTGCCGGGATTGGCAGCCGTTACGGAGGGTTCAAGCAGATTGACCCGGTGGGCGCGCACGGCGAGATCGTCCTGGACTACTCGCTGTACGACGCCTGGCGGGCGGGTTTTTCGCGTGCGGTTTTCGTGACCCGGCCGGAGCTGGAGGCCCCTCTCCGCGAGCACGTTGCCGCCGGCCTCGAAGGACGGCTGACCTGCGACTTCGTATGCCAGCGCCTGGACGACATGCCGGCCGGCTTCGCCGCTCCGGCCGCCCGCCGCAAGCCGTGGGGCACGGGGCACGCCACGTGGGCGGCCCGCCACGCCGTGCACGGCCCGTTTGCGGTCATCAATGCCGACGATTTCTATGGGCCGCTGAGCTACCGCCGTCTCGCCGAGGCCTTGGCGAAGCCCGCCGCCGCCGGGGTGCCCGAGTATGCGCTGGTCGGTTTCACGCTGCGCAACACGCTGTCCGAGCACGGGACCGTGGCGCGCGGCATCTGCACGGCGGACGCAGACGGGTATCTGGTCGAGGTGGTCGAGCGGACCGCGATTGAGCCGGCCGGCGACGGCCAGGCCCGTTGCCCGTCGGCGGACGGCACGGGGTGGATCGCCCTGTCCGGCGAGGCGACGGCCTCGATGAACATGTGGGCGTTCGAGCCGCGGCTGTTCGACGACCTGGCCGGGCGGTTCGCCGAGTTCCTGCGCGCCCACGCGGACGGCGAGAGGACGGAGTTCTACCTGCCGACGGCGGTGGACGCCCTCCTCAAGGCCGGGCGCTGCCGGGTGCGGGTGCTGAGCACCCCGGAACCCTGGTTCGGCGTCACGTATCCGCAAGACAAGGCCGGCGTCCAGGCCGGCATCCGAAGAATGGTGGCCAGCGGGGCATACCCCGACAGGCTGTGGTGACATCGGCAACGACAACGGAAAGAAAGGCCAGGCCGGAACGCATGGAAACCCGTTCGTACAACCCGTTCGAAGTGGCGCAGGCGCAGTTCGACAAGGTCGCCGCCCTGCTGGACCTTGACGAGGGCGTCCGGGAACTGCTCCGCCAACCGCTGCGGGAGTACCATTTCACGATCCCGGTGCGCATGGACGACGGCAAGGTCAAGGTCTTCAAGGGCTTCCGCGTGCAACACAATGACGCGCGCGGCCCGGCCAAGGGCGGCATCCGCTTCCACCCGATGGAGACGATCGACACCGTGCGCGCCCTCTCGATGTGGATGACCTGGAAGTGTTCGGTGGTGGACATCCCGCTGGGCGGCGGCAAGGGTGGCGTGATCTGCGACCCGCACCACTTGAGCCTGCGCGAGCAGGAGCTGATCTGCCGCGGCTGGGTGCGGCAGATCGCGCGCAACGTGGGCCCGGTCAGCGACGTCCCCGCCCCGGACGTGATGACCAACGGCCAGCACATGCTCTGGATCCTGGACGAGTTCGAGGCGATCCACGGCGGCCGCTACCCCGGCTTCATCACCGGCAAGCCGGTCGGCATGGGCGGGTCGCTGGGGCGGACGGAGGCGACCGGCTACGGCGTGGTCTACGTGCTGCGCGAGGCGCTCAAGATCCTCGGGCTGAAGCCGGCCGCCACCACGGCCAGCGTCCAGGGCTTCGGCAACGTCGCGCAGTACGCCATCCGGCTGTACACCCAGCTGGGCGGCAAGGTGATCGCCATCTCCTGCTGGGACCAGGCTGACAAGACCTCGTACACCTTCCGCAAGAAGGGCGGCGTCAACGTGGATGAACTGCAGGGCATCACCGACAAGTTCGGCGGCATTGACAAGGACCGGGCACGCGACCTGGGTTACGAGCGGCTGCCGGGCGAGGCCTGGCTGGAACAGGACGTCAGCATCCTCATCCCCGCCGCGCTCGAAAACCAGATCAACCGCGGCAACGTGAAGAAGATCGCCGGCGGGGTCAAGGTCATCGCCGAGGGGGCCAACGGCCCGACCACGCCCGAGGCCGACGAGGTCATCAAGGAGCGCGGCATCTTCGTGCTGCCCGACTTCCTGACCAACGCCGGCGGGGTGACGTGCAGCTACTTCGAGCAGGTGCAGTGCAACACCAACTACTTCTGGGACAAGAAGGAGGTGCTCGACAAGCTGGACAGCAAGATGACCTCGGCCTTCGCGGCCGTGCACGAGCTGGCGGCGCGGCGCAAACTATACATGCGCGACGCGGCCTACGTGATCGCGGTCAGCCGGGTGGCCGAGGCCGTCCGGCAGCGCGGCTGGGCGTGAGGCGACGGCGGGCGCGGGCCGCAGGCCGGCCGCCAGGCTGAAGAGGCGCTTGCAGTAGAACCCCCGCGGACACCAACGGCCTCGGGCGATGGAGGGCGGACCTCCGTGTCCGCCAGGTCATGCCCGAAGGCCCGGTCTGCCGCGGACGAACCCGGACGGCACGGAGGTCGTCCCTCCAGCAGGGCAGACAACGGCCCGCCCCGGCGGCGAAGAGGGCCGGGCTTTGTCCCGGCCACGTGATGCAGAGGTTCTGCAAGCGCCTCACAAGAAGGGCGACCCGATGGGCGACAGGCGACGTGCGGATGGCCGTTCGCGGACGCTCCGCGAGCGGGCCAAGGAGCTGAACTGCCTCTACCGGGTCGAGGAGGTGCTGGCCGGCGACGCCCGTCCGCTGCCGGACATCTTCCGCGACCTGATCGAGGTCATCCCCTCGGGCTGGCAGTTCCCCCGGCTGTGCCAGGCGCGGATCGTCTACGGGGAGACGGTCTGCGAGCCGCCGGGCTACAAGCCGACGCGCTGGGCCGACACGGTGCCGATCAAGGAGGGCGACCGCGAGGTCGGCCTCGTCGAGGTCTCCTACGTCAGCGAGGTGCCGGGGTCGCGGAAGACCGTCTTCCTCTCGAAGGAGCACCAGCTGATCCGCACCATTGCCGAGCGCATCGGCCAGACCATCCTCCACCGCAACCTGCAGCGGCTGCTGCGCGAGCGCGAGGCCGGCGGCCCGGCGGCGGCGCGGCCGGGCAGCCACGACTGGATGGTCATCGTGGATCTGCTGCGGCGCACCGACGAGCGGCTCTTCCTGCAGGTCTCGCGCAAGATGCTCTACAACCTGGTGTGGAGCGGCTTCCAGGACGCCCGCCAGGTGCTCAAC
>MVZH01000353.1 GCA_002068325.1 Lentisphaerae bacterium ADurb.BinA184
GCCGGCCTGGTGGGGGTCGTTTCTGGGGGCATGGCCCGACGCCAGCTTGCCCGGCGCGCGTGTCACGCGCAGGCAGGGCACGGGGCAGGGCACCCCCCCGCGTGTATGTGTCCAAGGTCTTCCGTTTCGCGCGTCCTGGGGCGATTGTGGGGCTTGTTCCCCCAGGGTGATCCGTCATGATCCGTGGTAATCAGATCACCAGCTCGGGAAGGTCACCGCCGCGGCCGTCGCCGGGCACGAGCTGCGCGCGCTCTCGCATGTGGGCACCTCAGAGACGCACCCTGCGGATCGGGCGCTCTTCGGTCGGACCGGCTGCCGGGGGTTCGGAAGGCTCCGGCTCGGGGGCCGGGCCGGGGGGGCGTCGCCAGAATTGCCACCAGGGCCGGCCGGGCTCTGCCGGCGCCGCGCGGGTGTCGAGGGCCTGGCGCAGGGCTGCCAGCTCTTCCGCCTGGCGGGCGTTCGCCGCGCGCAGCTCGCGCAGCTCGTCTGTCAGGGCGGGCGCGTCGATATTCGGCGCCGGTAAGGCCCGCAGTTCGCGGATCGTGGCGTCCTGTCGTTCGACCGCTGCGCGCAGGTGCGCTACCTCTTGCACCAGGGCACCCAGGACCGCGGCGAGGGCCGGATCGGCGCCTGTCACTGACGCGGGCACTGACACGCTGTCAGAGGTGACAGAGGGCACCGGGGCAGTGTGAGGTTCGGGGGTAGGGGTGGCAGCGCCGGTGTCAGTGGGGGCCGGCCAGGAACCGCGCCGAACCTGGCGGATCGGCCGGCCCGTGGTGTCACTGACACGCGACACGCACTCGCCGGCCTTCACCCACCGCCAGACGGTTCGCTGTGACACGCCGGCTGCCATGGCACACTGCTTGACAGTCAACCACTCCTCTTGCATGGGGGCTCTTTCGGGGGTCACGAGGGGCCGGCCAGCTTTCCGCTGGTGGCCAGCAGCCGGTCGGTGTGGGCACAGAGGGCGTCCGTCTCGGCAGCCAGGCCGGCCAACCAGGCCATTTCGTGCCTGTGTGCTTCCCGGAACAGGCGCCACCAGGTATGAAGGCGCATCCCCTTGGGGCAAGTGGGGAAGGGGTCGAAGAAGTTCGGGCTGCCGCCCAGGCGCAACCGGATCGCGAGGGCCTTCCGCCTGGCGCGCTCGTGGGGCCGCTCCCGCTGTGAGGGATAGGCCAGGTCGCAGCAGCGCCGGCAGAGGAAGCGGAAGTGATCGCGGGCGAAGTAGAGAACGGCCGCGCGCCTGGCGCACTCGGGGCACTTCCACCAGGGCCGGCGCCCGCCATAGTGGCAGGGCGTCCAGTCGAGGGGCACCTTCTCTTGGGCCGGCCGGCCGTTCGCGCTGTACTGCAGCAGGACGTGATCGGCGCCCACAACGCCGCCGATGCTACTCCCGCCGGCCGTGTTCTCGCCGCGCCACCAACGGGAAGTGAACGTGCCGCCGGGCACGAGCAGGCCCTTCCGGTGAAGGTCGCGAATGTCGAGGGGCAAGCTGTCTTCCGTGGTGTCCTTCCCGTCGTTCCACCGATACCACCTGCCGCTGCCATAGCCGCCCATGGGTTCCTCCGCCGGCCGTCGAGGGCCGGAACGCTTCCGATCCGGTGCCTGCTTGCCTTATGATTTCGGCGAAAACGAGGGGTTTTCCGGCCTGGAAAGTGAGCAACGGCGCCACTTCCGGGCGCTTGAACACCGTTCAAACGGTGCAAAACGGCGCATAACGGCGCACTTCGGTGCGTTTCAAGGGCACTACCAGGCCAGGGAAGGCCCGTGCCGCGGGGGTTTCGCCAGTTTCTACACGCAGCGTGTCCACGGGCGGGAACCGGATCACGAACCGGATCGCGGCCGGTTGCTACCCAGGGCACCGCGCACCATGGCGGCGATCTCCTCGCGCTGGCGTTCGACATCCTTCTTTCCGAAGGCTTCGACAAGCATCCGATAGCCGGCCGTGTCCGTTCTCAGGACACCGGGAAGGCGCTCGCCGGCCGGGGCCTGGCTCGTCTCCTGGGGCGGCTCCGGCCAACGGCACAGGCCGCTGCCGGGTCGGTGGGGCCAGGGATAGGCCGCGCAGGTGCAGGGCGGGGCCTGTGCTCGCCGCCAACGGCAGACGCACTTGCCAGGCGGGCGCTTTGCCTGCATCGGCCCGGTATGGTGCCGGCCGGCGTGCGCCATGCAGCGCTGTTCCGGGTCGTTCCACATCGCCCACGCCTGGCAGGGCTTGCCATCCTTCCGCGTGCCGGTGCATCGGCGCCGGGCACGAGCTGCGTCACTGTATGCCATGGGGGTTCCTCGTGGGTGGCAACGTTGCCACCCGGTGCCGCTTGGTGCCCTGCCACCGACAGGGGCCGCACAAGCCGTCAGGCGCGCGGAGGTTCACCAGTTCGACGGCACACCGGGCGCACCAGGCCGGCTCTTCGCCGGGCAGGTAGACAAGGCCGGGCACCCGTGCCGGCGCGTCCTCTTCGGCCGGCCAGTCCTGGCCCGGCTCGTAATCGGCGCCGGCCGGCGCGTCGAAGGGCGCCGCCGGGCCGGCTGCCGGAAGGCCGGCGCAGCTCGTCACCTCGCGCAGCTCACACGCGCCGGGGCACCGCTCGTGCCCTCGGGGCAGGATGCGCCAGCAGGCCGGGCAGCGCACCGACGTCCCGGGCGCGGCAGTATTCGGCGCGAATAGGGCGGGGGCGTGCGCTTCACAGTAGGGCATGCCCTCGAGGGTGAAGGCGAACACCTCGGCGCCGCAGGGGCACCTGTCGAGGGGTTCGCCCGCGGGCACAGCCGCCAGCACGGGCGCCAGGGCCGCGCGCAGGGCTTCGACGCCGCCGGCCTGGAGAATGTCGTTCCAGTCCTTCGCGCCGACGGGCCGCAGGCGCTCCCCCTGGGCACCGAATTCCGCCAGCTCGGCGAGCAGCTTCGCCGCGGCCGTGTCGCCGGTGTGCGTCTCGGGGTCGCTGTCGAACGCGACGAACACCCGGCGGAAGGCCCAACGGCGAAGGAGCCAGCGGGGGGCCGTGGTGCCGACGGGCGCGACGGCCGGCACGCCCACGAGGGCCAGGCTCAGAACGCACATGGGGCCTTCCACGAGCACGGCCGGGTTCGCGTCGAGGGCGCCGGGCCAGGCGAAGACAGCTTGCCCACTGGGGCCAAGGGTGTGTGTCTTCGGCGTGTCCGTGGTGTGGGCCTGGCCGTCGGTGTGCCGGCCGTTCACCGCCAGCAGCTCGCCGGCTTCGTTGCGAAGGGGGAAGAGGACCGCGGGCCGGCCGAACCACCGCGGGGCGAAGCGAACGCCGGCCTTGTGGGCCAGCTCGGGGGGCACGCCGCGGCCGGCCAGGTAGTCAGCGCCGGGCGTGCCGGCGAGAGGGACGGGGCGCTCGCGCTTCATGCGCTCGTGAAGGCCGGCCAGCTTCTCGGCGTCGGGCTCTTCGGCGAGGGGCGGGAGTGCCGTTGCCCGGCGAAGCTCTGCCCGGCGCCGCTCGCGAGGGGGAAGGGGCGCCCACT
>MVZH01000354.1 GCA_002068325.1 Lentisphaerae bacterium ADurb.BinA184
GGGGCCCGCCGGCTCCAGGCTCCACGACCCACGGAATTGCCGGCTCCAGGCTCCGCGCTCCGCGCCCGGCGCCCGCGGCTTTACAGGCTGTACGGATAGGTGAACACCGAGCCGTCGGTGAACAGGAAGTTCTGCAGCCCCTTGTTGAGGCCGTAGCTCCAGGCGTCGCCGGGCTTGAAGAAATGGGGTGCGCCCTGCGGGTAGGAAGGGTCGGCCCAGTTCACGTACTTGCTGTCGCCCAGCAACGGCACGCGCCGGCCGGAGTACTGGGCATTGAGGCCGATGCCGTTGGCGATCAGAACCTGGCCGTCGGCGTGCACCCCGCCCCATCCTGACATGCCGGGGAACTCGGTCTCGGTCAGCCGGGGTGAGAGTTCGGCCCCGTACCAGTAGCGGGGGTTGACGCCGGGGCCGGTGTAGAGGTAGTCGCCGCGGTTGCCGCGGTCGTGGTTGGGGCGCCACCAGTAGGCGGGCTGGCGCGGCGGCCGGTCGGTCTGGTTGCTTTCGGGGCAGAAGCCTGGTGCGACGCGGGGGATGTAGTCGGCCGTGCACAGCATCGGCAGGACGGTGGCCCACATGCTGATGCCCGTGCTGGCGGGCCAGTTGGCGTAGTCGTAGCCGGGGAAGGCGTAGCGCGGGTAGTCGCCGTAGTCCGAGGCATACATGTTCAGCACCATGGACATCTGGTGCTGGTTGTTCATGCACACGATCAGCCGCGCCCGCTCGCGGCTCTGCCGCAGTCCGGGCAACAGCAACGCCGCCAGGATGGCGATGATGGCCACGACGACCAGCAGTTCGATCAGTGTGAACGCGGCCGGGGCTGCGGCTTGGAACTCCGGTGGACTGATGGTCATAACCCGTTCGCGTGGAATGCCTTGTCGCTCGGTCATGTTCGCATCTCCGCGCCGGACGGACGTGGCGGCCGGACGCGCGTCAACCGTGTTTTCCCGGCGCTGTCCGGGGCAAGACGGCGGACGACCTCGTCTACACCAGCGGCGCCGCCAGTCTGCTGGTTGATGAACTGGTCTACCGCGGGGCTGGACAGGCGGTGCCCGTAACCGACGCCAGCCCGGGCGCCACCCGGCAGGAGAAGATCGACACCATGCTGGCGCTTGTGCCGCCGTATTGGCTGACGTGCACCTACACGCTGTGGAACGACACCCACGACGCGGCGCTGGCCACCTCGTCCTGCACCGTCCTCCTGCCCGAGCCGGCGGCCCTTGCGGCACTGGCGATGGGCACCCTCCTGGCCGCCGGCCGTCGCCCCCGGCGGCCGGGCTACCGCCGCCACCAGTGCTTGCGGGAGGCCGTCGAGCGGACGGTGCGCGCGTAGGTGTCCATGTTCTGGAGCACGATTCCGGTGCCGCGGGCCACGGCCGTCTCCGGCGAGTCCGCCACGGTCACCGGCAGGCCAGTCTCCTGGGCCAGCAGGCGGTCCAGGCCGCGGAGTTTGGCGCCGCCGCCGGCCATGACGATGCCGTGCTCGACCAAGTCGGAAGACAGCTCCGGCTGGCAGTGTCCGAGGGTGTCGCGCACGGTCTGAACGATATTGGCGACGGGGGTTTCGAGGGCCTGCCGGATCTCGGCCGAGGTGACGGTGATGGCCTTGGGCATGCCGGCCATCAGGTCACGGCCTTTGACCTCGATGGTGATCTCCTCGTCGAGTGTGTAGGCGCTGCCGGCATCGATCTTGACCCGCTCCGCGGTGGTTTCGCCGATGAGGATGCTGGACGAGCGTTTCAGGTAGTTGGTGATCGCCTCGTCCATGCTGTCGCCGCCGGTCTTGATGCTCTGCGAGTGGACGATGCCGGCCAGGGAGATGATGGCGACTTCGGTGGTGCCGCCGCCGATGTCCACCACCATGTGCCCGCGGGGTTCCTGCACCGGGATGCCGACGCCGATGGCGGCCGCCATGGGTTCCTGGATGAGGAAGACCTCGCGCGCCCCCGCCCGCAACGCGCTCTCCTTCACCGCCCGTTTTTCGACTTCGTTGATGCCGGAGGGGACGGCGACCAGGATGCGCGGGGGGAAGACCTTGCGCCGGCTCTGCACCTTGCCGATGAAGTGGCGGAGCATGGCCTCGGTGATCTCGAAGTCCGCGATCACTCCGCTCATCATGGGGCGGACCGCCCGGATGGGGAGCGGTGTGCGGCCGATCCACGGTTTCGCCTCCTCGCCCACGGCCATCACCTTGTTGGTCTCGGCGTCCACCGCCACCACGGACGGCTCCATCAGCACAATGCCGCGGTCGCGCACGAAGACCAAGGTGGTTGCCGTGCCCAGGTCAATGCCGATGTCGTCGGACAGCAGGCTGATCAATCGGTCGAAAATCATGGTTGCGGCTCTTCCAGGCGCACACCGTTTGTCCAGGCGACCACGCCGTCCCGCCGGCCACGGCCACAGGCCTTGCCGGCGACAAGTCGAGCCTGACGGGCCGCCTCAACGTCAGCCTTCGGAGTGTTTTCCCCACCATAGCACGCCAAGCCGGGGTCTGCGAAACGCCCGGCGGCAAAAAAAAGGGGGCATCCGGCAACGGCTTCGATCGGTTGCCGTTTGGGACGACTCACCCTCCCCCCTGCCGGTTGGCGGTCACGGGTGACGATTGCGGACGATGAGGGGAGGCTCCAGATCGTCCCCGGCAATCGCCGCCCGTCATCGTGCACCGATTCCCATCTGCCGTCGGACAGGTTGCCTCCAACGCGGCGGTGTGGCGGCCAACGGTATGTCGTCCCGGCTTCGGCGGGTTCGGGGCTTTCGGTGGGCGATGATGGCGACGGTTGCCGGCGACGAGGAGAGGTTTCTGCATCGTCTGCTGGCAGTGTCGTCTGCCATCGTCAACCGATCCGCGAGGGGACACCGCTTGAAGGGGGGACTGCATACGTGCCCCGCCGGGTGAGGCGTCCGCGAGGCAGGACGCCCTGTCAACGCCTCGGGGGGCGCGCGCGGCCTTGGTCTTGGCGTTCACATCCTCATCGCGCTCGCCGCACAACGTGCGCCGTTCGCTGTGGCCCAGAATGACGTGGCTGACGCCCAGGGCGCGCAGCATGTCGGCGGACACCTCGCCCGTGAAGGCGCCGCTGGCGGCGGCGTGCATATTCTGCGCTCCCAGTCCGATGGCACTGCCCGCCAGCGCCTCGGCGGAAGCCGCCAGGGCGGTGAAGGGCGGACAGACCACCACCTCGACGGGCCATGGCCCGTTGCCCAGCAGTTGCCGCAGGGCGGCTATCAACTGCCTTGCCTCGGCCGGCGTCTTGTTCATCTTCCAGTTGCCGGCCACGATCTTGATACGCATGCTAACTTGCCCTCGCTCCGGAAAGAGGCCGCGCCGGGCGGCGCTTCCGCGCCGACCTCCACATAATCGTGTCGCACCCGCGTTCGCGAAGCGGAAACACGACCCGCCCCCGCCGCCCAGCGGAGCCTGGCACGGCTTTCGGGGCAGGATTATGCCAGCAGCTCCTGCCCACGGTC
>MVZH01000355.1 GCA_002068325.1 Lentisphaerae bacterium ADurb.BinA184
TGGTAGAGCGGCCCCAGGTGCCCGCCGTGGGCCCAGGCCAGGTCGCGGCACTCACTGAGCTCGCGCGCGTAGTTGGCGAGGATCGGGAAGGACTCCATGCGGATGTACTCGACCATGGCCATGCCGCCGCCGCCCAGCATGACGCCGAGGGCATCGAGGTTGGCGTCGCCCTTGGGGAAGGTGTTGTAGCCGAACTGGAAGGCGGGCAGCTCGCGCCCGACCAGCTCGCGGGTCCGCTCCGTCGCCCTACGCGTCCATTCGCTGCTGTTGTAGGAGTCGTAACGGATGGCGTCCCAGCCGAAGCTGCGCTGGCTGGCCACGATTTCGGCGGCATGATGGCGGATGGCCGCCATGCTGTGGACCTCGTCGTTCACCAGGACGGTGCTGTACCACTGGTGGGGCGCGGGGATATTGCCGGCGGTCATCGCCGGCCACAGGTCGAGGATTTCGGTGTTGAACCAGGCGCTGGCGATCCACTCCGGATGCCGGCGCATGAGCTCGAAACCGGCGGCGCCGTCGGTCCCCCAGAGGTTCGAGTAGAAGGTCGCCGCCATGCCGTGGGCGTGCGCCGCAGCCACCAGGTTGCGGGTGCCGGAGACCGAGTGGCTGTACTGCGTCTGCCCGCTGAAGAAGTCCTCCGTGTCCGGCGTGAAGTCCCCGAAGTCGCAGGGCGCCCAGAAGAAGCATTCGAAGCTGGTGAAGCCCTGCTCGCGCCACTCGGCCACGCGGCGCGCGGCAACCGCGGCATCCTTGTAGCCGAGCCCCAGGTCGGGCGCCTGCGCCGCAATGGCCGCCACTTCCCATGGATTGGCGGCAACGGCAAAGACGGCGGTCGCAGAATCGGTGCCGTCGGCGGTCTCCGCCACAGCACGCGCCTCGGCGCCCCAGTACCGGCCGTCCGTAGTGAATCCCGCCTCCCACGTGTGACGGGCGCCGGCGGCCAGCTCCACCGTCGTCGTGGCAAGGGGGACGGCGGGTTCCAGCCCGAAGGCGAGTTCAAAACGCAGCGTCACCCGCGCGGGCTCGGCGCCGGCGTTCCGCACCGTGGCCGTGGCGGCGCCGGCCTGACCGGGGCGATAGACGATGCGGTCGGTGGAGACCGCCACGACTTCGACCGGCGGCAGCGGCTCGACCCACGGCAGGCGTCCGACCAGGCGGACCGGGCGCAGGCGGGCGGCTGCGAGCGTGGTCTTCCCTTCATCCGCCTCCAATTCGAGGTCGGCCGACGCCTCGGCCAGGAGGTCGTCCCCGACCTCGGGCGGCGCATCCGGTGGCCGGATCGCCTTGAGCCGCGCCTGGCGCGACTTGGGATCCTGGAACGACCACTCGATGCGCACCGGAACCGTGTCCGCCCGCGCCACCGCAAAGTCCACCACGGCGTCGGTGAAACGGTCGGCCTCGACGAAGTGCAGGCAGTTGAAATCGCGCCCCGACTCCGCGACCGTGACGCGGACGGCGATTCCGCTGACCGCCAGGTCGCCCAGCGGCGCGAGGGCCAGCGGCGCATGCAACCGGTAGCGTCCGGGCGGCAGCGGCTCTGCGCTGGCCCCCTCGAACAGCACGCCCTTCTCGGCCTTCATCAGATCGCTGAGAAAGACGGCTTCGTCGGCCGCTGGTGGAGCCGCCAGGCGCGCGGCCTCGTCAGGGCGGCGCACCACCGGGACAGCCCCGTCCACGGCCCCGCCAAAAGCCACGGCGGCAAGGGCGGAAAGAACAAGGTTCAAAACCAGTATGCCACGCCGCACAGAACACCTCTGCCGTTGGCGGGCAATGTAAACCGGCCCGCCGCCCGCCGATCACGACGAACGGAACTCCATGCCGCGTCAGCACCCGCAGCGGCAGTCGAGGGTCATCCGTCTGCATGGACCCTCCGCTGCCGGCGGCCAAGACGCTCTCGCGCCAGCTTCGCCAACGGTGACATCTGGGCCAGGGCCAGGCGCTGCAAGGCGCAGAAGCGCCGCATGCGCGCCAGCGGCGACATCCGTTTGCAGTCCAGGAGAACGCAACGTTTGGGCTGAATGCCAGGCTCCAGTCCCGCGACGCCGACCTTTCAATATACCGTGCCGTCCTCAGCCCGTAAAGCGCCCGCGTCGCCGGGCGCACCCGCGGACCGCCCCGCCGGCCCTGGCCAAGACGGCCCCGCGTTTTTTTTCCCGCCGCCCCCCTTGACTTTCGCCGGCCGGGATACTATCTGTACTTATGCCGAGACATCAATCAGCGAAACACCAACAGGTACAGACGGGGCCGCGCCGCCGCGGCGCTCCGCCGTTGGCCGGCCCGGCGGGGGCACATCCCCGTCCCGCCCCGACCCGTAAATTCCGCATGACCCGTTGCGACGCGAGAACCGACAGCAAGGAGGCAGAACAATGAACCGGCAACTGGGCAGACTCGCGGCAGCCTTCGCAGTGGCACTCGGCGTCCTCGAGGCGGCATGGGCCACCGACGCGACCTGGAACGTGGACAGCGCCGGAGCCTGGACGACGCCCGGCAACTGGACCAACAGCCTCGTGCCCAACGGCGTCGGCGACAGCGCCACGTTCGGCGGCGCGATCACGGCCAACCGCATCGTCACGCTGGACGCGCCCCAAACCGTGGGTGTCGTCACGTTCGACGACAACAACTCCTACACACTCTCCGGCACCAACAACATGACCGTGGACAAGGTTGGCGGGGTCGCGACCGTCGAAGCGGTCAACGGCGCGCACACGATCTCCTCCCCCATCTTCCTCGCCGACAGTCTGCGGGTAACCGTCGGCAGCGGCCAGACTCTGACCACCTCCGGCAACATCGGCCTGAACACCGTCGACTACTACGCGACGTCCCAGACGCCCAACTTTGGCTCGATCATCAAGGAGGGATCCGGCACGTGGGATGTCACCGGCGGCACCTGGACCGCAGGCCGCGACAACGCGTCATACGCCAATCCCGCATTCTTCGTGAACGCTGGCACGCTCAAGTTGTCCAGCGGCAACCCGCTGGGCCAGAACGGTCGGATGACTGTGATCGCATCCGGGGCCACAGTGCAGCTTGCCGGTGGCTCCTATGGGACGTCCCACACCCTCTTGGACGGCGGCACAATCAGTGGCAGCAACAACTTCAACACGGACATTTACGGCATCTATGCTACAAGTGGTACAATCAGCACGGGCAGCGCCAACACGGTCTACACCGGGATGTGGAAGGTCGGCGCGGGCACCCTGACAATCAGTGGTGGCTTCACCGGCGGCAACAGCTACGGCAACACCTCGGGTGGATTGAACCTGTACGAAGGCACAGTCACCCTCAACGGCGCCAACGGCGCGCTGAACTATTCAACCGCCAACTGCGAGCTTCGCCTCCTCGGAGGAACGCTGCAGCTGGACAACACCGGGACGAACAACAACAATCGATTGGCAAATGCTGCCTCCGGGCGATTCGTCGTGAGGGGCGGTGAACTTGACGTGCGCAGCCAC
>MVZH01000356.1 GCA_002068325.1 Lentisphaerae bacterium ADurb.BinA184
CCGCGCGCCCCCCACGTCCCGAAGTGGTAGGCCGTGGCGCCGCTGGCGAACTTCAGGCAGACATTGCTGGTGCCCTCGCGTTCCATCCACGGCGTGCCCAAGTTGGTGCCCACATGGCTGCCGCGGACGGGGTCGCCCAGCCACTGCAGCAACAGGTCAATGTAGTGGCAGCCATGGCTGAACAACTGTCCCCCGCCGACCCGCTTCGCCTGCCCCAGCCACGCCCCCCGCGAGGTGTCCGTGTACTGCTCGGTCCAGATCGAGACGTGGAAGACGTCGCCGTAGGTCCGTGCGCGGAGGGCGTCGCCGAGGTGTGTCCACAAGGGGTCGTGGCGCATGACGTAGCCGACCATGAGGACGGGATCCGGCGAGCGGTCCGCGGCAATGAGCTTTCGGCACTCGGCCTCGGTCAGGGCGAGCGGCTTCTCCATGAGGATGTGTTTGTGGGCGTTCAGGCAGTCCATCCCGATGGCGAAGTGGAGGTCGTGGGGGACGGCGATGACCACTGCGTCAACCGCGTCGAACAGTTGCCGGCAGTCGGCGACCGCCACGGCTCCGTCTGCGGCCGCGGCGGCCTGTTGCGCCCGCGCCAGGTCGAGGTCGGCGAAGGCGGTGAACCGCATCCGGTGCCGCAGCGGCGCCAGTGTGCGGACATGGCTGGCGGCCATGGTGCCGCAGCCGATCATTCCTACGCGGATCATGCTGCCCGTCCTTGTCCGGCCGCCGAGGTCGGCCCGGTTCCTGCCCGTCCTGGGAATTGCGTGCTGGGCGAGGCAAGCCCTGCATCCCGGCCAGGGGCCGCAGACCGCATACGTTACAGCGGCGCGGGGGGCCTTCAAGCCTCCGAGAGCCTCCTGCAGCCCGGCCGTCTGCGACCTCCGCAACGCGCGCTTGCCAATCGTCTCGAAATAGTCCAGACCTTTCCCCCTGGAGCCGGCGGACTCCGCCGGTACGTCTTCAGGTTCAGACAATGATGAGACGATCAGTAAGTCTTGGCCAGGAGATGGTAGTTGGCCATGGAGACGCCGCTCAGGAGCGCGCCGACGATGCCCAGGAATCCCTGGTCGGTGCCGCAGAGGAAGAGGTTACGGATCGGGGTGCGGCCGTCGTAGAGTTTGCGCGGCGAGCCGTAGACGGCCAGCGGCGCCACGTCGGCCAGGCTTGCCAACTGCGCCGCGGCGGCCTCGGCCTTGGCGACGCGGTACCGGTCGGCGGGCAGATGCAGCCAGGGCTGGGGGTTGGCGAGGCTGGTGACGCGCAGCAGGTCGGCGCCGGCCACCGTCTCGCCGTCCCCGAAGTTGCCGGGCAGGCACAGGACGGTGCTCTGTGCATCGGTGGGCGCGGCGGGCGGACGGTAGGCGAAGGCGGGGGTGCGGTTGAGGAAGAGGATGCTGTCGTCAAGTCCCAGGCTGGCCGGCGGGCAGTCAAGTTGGAAGATGCTCTCGACGAAAGAGATGCAGCCGGCCGGATGGGACGAGGCCGCGGCCGGGGCGGGGTCGCAGAGGCGGAGCGTCTCGAGGCTGCCGGCCGAGGAGAGGACGGTGTCGCATTCGAGGAATGTGCCGTCGTCGAGGCTGACGCCGGCGACCGTGCCGTCGGTGCAGGCGATGGTGCGGACCCCGCAGTTCAGGCGGAGTTCGGCGCCGGCCTCGGCGAGGCGGGCGTCGAGGGCGTCGAGGAGGGGGCGGATGCCGCCGGCGGGCCGTCCGAGGCCTTCGAGGAAGAGGCTGCGGAAGAGGATCGAGAAGGCGCGGAAGTCCATGTCGTCGGCCTGGGCGTTGCCGTAGTACATGATCGGGCACAGCAGCATCTCGACCAGCAGGGGGTCTGAGAGGATGGCGGCGAGGGTCTGCCGGGCCGGGAGCGGTTCGAGGTCGTAGGAGTACGCGTCGTAGTCGCGCACGGCCTGGACGAGACGCCGGAAGGGGTCGCGTTGCGCGGGGAAGGCCTCCGCCACGCTGGCTTCCAGGACGGCGAAGTCGTTGCTGAAGCGCAGGCTGCATCCCGGGAAGGCGATGCGCGAGTGGTGTTGTGGGACGAGGTCCAGCTCGTCGCGCGACAGGCGCAGCTGCCGGAAGAGCTTGTTGATGGGGGCGTCGCGCCGTTGCCGTGGGGCGAGGTTGGTGAGGGCATGGAGTCCGACGTCGAAGGGGCGGCCGTGCCGGTCGTACCAGGAGTTGAGTCCGCCGATGCGCGTGTGGCGTTCGCACAGGCAGACGCGGCGCCCGAAGTGGGCCAGCCGGATGCCGGCGGCCAGGCCGGACAGCCCGGCGCCGATGATGACGGTGTCGAAACGCATGGGAAAGCGGCTGCCACCTGGGGCATAGCGCCGCGGGCGTCTCTCCGCCCCGCCGTCCCAGGCTAGGGCGCGAATATGCCGCGCCGGACCGCATTGTCAACCGGCCGGGTTGGGCACTTGGGCACGGGCGCCATCCGACCGGAACCGGGACCGGGACATGGGGCGAGCCGGCGGCCGGAACGTGGGCGCTCTCCTGATCCCGATTGGGGGGTGGACCGCACCACTCCGGCGCCAACCCTTGCGGGGTCCGCAATCATCCCGGTGACAGCGCGAACGACAGGCCTTGGGGCGGTATTCGTTGGGCAGGGGCCGATGGTTCGGGTTGACCGAGGCGACGGTTACGGCAGCTGCTCCAAGTCATTCAAGTCTTTGTGTCTACCGCTTGCCCGCTTGTTGGCCTTCAAGTCGTCAAGTCCAATGATGCTGACGGGCACCCCAGCGATCAGCGCCGATGTGCGGCGGGCGTAGCACGCGGCGAAGTCCACGCCCGGGATGGAGGTGACGATCTCCAGCCTCATGGGCGGGATTCCCGTCCGCACGATCTTGCCGGGTTCGGTGAACAGAGAGAGGGGAACGTCACCGGGCTCGAAACCAAAGTCAATCAGGGCATCAACCACGCGTGCGGCATTCTCCGCGCTCACGGCGACCCAGACATCCATGTCACCCGTAGGGCGCGGATACCCATGATATCCAACGGCGTACCCACCGATGGGCAGGTACTCAACGTGGCGGGAATTCAGCCGTCTCAAGAACTCTTTGAAGTCGGGCGGTAGTCGAATCATGGCCGTAGGCGATCTCCCGCAGCAGCTCCATCGCCTCAAGGCGCTCATCGGGTGTCTTGGTCAGCCAGAAGCCCTTCTCGTCGGAGTCATCCCACACGCTTCCGACCACCACCTTGGAGCGGTCAACTCTGGGAACGTGAATATGCCTGGAACCCGGCCGGCTCATACTGGCCTCTTTCCTTCCGTCTCCGTCACTCGAAGGGGGACATGAGCCCGCGGCTCACCACGTCTCGTCATGGACGGCGGCGGCCGCATAACGGGTGCGTGGGGCGGGAACCGCAAGCGGCCGGCCGATGGCGAGGGCGGCGACCGGCAGCACGTCCGCCGGCAGCCCGAGGATGGCGGAGAGATGGC
>MVZH01000357.1 GCA_002068325.1 Lentisphaerae bacterium ADurb.BinA184
CCGGCCGCCCTGGGGCCGGGCATCCGGCAGGCCGCGGCTCGCCCGGAAAAGGCCGGCGCACCAAGGCCGAGGCCGACTATGCCGCCTGGCTCGAGCGGCGCAAGGCCGCCGGTGACGTCATCGACTACACCGAGCAGGTGACGTTCCGCCTGCCCGACGGCGCCAGGTACCGGGCCGACTTCCTGGTCTGCTACCCCGACGGCAAGATCGAAATCCACGAAATCAAGGGCGGGCACGTCCGCAAGCACCTGGCCTGGAGTGAGGCCGGGGTCGCCCGCTTCCGCGCCGCCAGGGCCCTGCTGCCCTGGATGACCTTCCGCCTGATGGTGCAGCACGGGGACATATTCGTCGAAGAGATGAGGGACAACAGGGACAACAAGGAGAAGTCGGCGTGAACTGGCTGAACATCGAGATTTCCAAGCTGAGGGCGCCGGAGTACATCGGCCACGAACCCCCGCAGCGCGCGGCCTGGATACAGGTCTTGGCCTGGTGCTGCGAACAGGAGAACGGCGGCAGGATCCCCGGCGCCGCGGAATGGGGAGACCGCCGCTGGATGCAGACTTGCGGGGTCACCAGGAAGGAAGTCCAGGCCGCCAAGGGGCTGCTGAACTTCGAGGGCGACGACCTTACCGTATGGGGCTACTCGACTGAGAAGCAGGACGAGGTGCAGCAACGGCGCATGGCAGCCAGGGGCGCAGCCTCGGCAAGGTGGGGTGCCGGACGGGATGCCGGCGGCACAAGCCTGACGGATGGCACAGGCAATACAGCGGCAGGGAGCGGGCGCAGTGCCATAGGCAATGCGTCACGCAATGCGTCACGCAATGCCCACGCACATCCGTCACGCAATGCGTCACGCAATGCCCACGCAGATGCCGCAGGCAATGCCGGCGCAGATGCGTCACGCAATGCGGAACCCACCAAATCGCATATGCGGAATGAGAATGAGAATGAGAATGAGAATTGCCTCCCCCCTTGTATTCCCCCCCCCGGCGGGG
Source organism: Lentisphaerae bacterium ADurb.BinA184 (assembly GCA_002068325.1). Lineage (GTDB taxonomy): Bacteria > Verrucomicrobiota > Lentisphaeria > Oligosphaerales > MVZH01 > MVZH01. The sequence continues at coordinate 996 of MVZH01000357.1, forward strand.
GTGGGAGGCGCGCGGAACCGGCAAAGAAGGCACGGAAGCCCTCGAAGGCCGAAACCCACGACCAGGAGGTCAACGCCTTCCTCAAAACGGCCGCCTTCGCAAACGCCGCGATCAGCAACCTGTTCTGCGACTGGATGGGCGAGCGCCGCAAGGCCGGAAAATACGCCACCGCCCGCGCCTGCCAGGAGGCGCTGAAGAAGCTGTCAGCCTACCCGCCTGCCGTCCAGGAGGCCGCCCTCCGTGACAGCATCGCCAACAGCTGGCAGGGAGTCTTCCCGGAGAAGCAGCGGACGCCACCGCCTAACCGTCGCCCGATACAGCATCTCGACACGACCATTGACGACCGGACGGCGCTGGCCGAGCATCTTCGGCGACCGCAAAGGTTTTGAGGGGGGCAAGGCGCACACATGGACGGGATCGACAGGCTCATAGCCGGGCTGGTGGAGGACGCCGAGCGCGCCAAGGACGCCGGCGCCGGGGTGACCGACGCCCAAATCGAGGCCGCGGCCCGCAGCATGGCCGCCAGGGGCTTCCTGCCGGCCAGGGGCGGGGAGGAGACCTACCGCACCCTGGCAACCTGGGTCGCAACCGTGAGGGCAGGGCTGGCCACCAGGGGGCTGCTGCTGTGGGGCGAGCCGGGAAGGGGCAAGACTCTATTCCTCGGCAAGTTCTGCCGGGCCGCCCGCACCGTGCGGGCCTTGCAGATCGCCGAACTGTACCAGGAGTGGGGCAGGGCCCGCGTGCTCAACTGGCTGGCAGAGGACCAGCTGGACATCGTGCCCGAAGACTACTACCAGCTCGCGATTGACGACCTGGGTGCCGAGCCGACGGGCAAGCGCTTCGGGGAGACGACGGAAATCCTGGCCGATGCGGTTGACCAGCGCTACCGGCAATGGCAGCGCCGGGGCTGGGCCGGGGCGACGTTCCTCTCGACCAACCTGTCGCCGGACCAGCTGGCCGACAGGTACGGGGCGCGCACCGCAAGCCGCATTGCCGAAATGTGCGCAGTCATCAACCTGACCGGGCCGGACTGGAGGATGAGGTGACGCCATGAAGCATCCGAAAGCGCTACGCCGGGAAGCCAGGGCGCTGTACGACCGCGACGCCGACGCCGTGGCCAGAGTCATGAACACCGTCCTGGCACAGCCCTTGTGGCGCCGGGTCAAGTGGGCTTTCAATGTCATCGTGCTACCCCTACGTCATCCTGGGAGGTGGAAATGACCGGTACAGGGGCATCCCAAACTTGCCCGTACTGCGGCTGGAGTTTCGAGGTGACACAACGCCACCGGGCCGAGGCAGTCCTGCCCTACTGCTCACACGGCTGCCGGCTGGCCACCGCCGGCACGGCGCGCGAACCGGCCAACAGGTCCGTCACGGCCTGCGCCGATGACCAGGAGGACACCCGTAGCCCTACAAGTGCCGCAAGCCCCCGCGCCGCCGCCCTGGCCGCCCTGCTGGCCTGCTCGCTTGACGGCGCCCAGGCGGCCATGGTCGCCTATACCCACGCCCTGATCCTCTGCAACGGGAAGGCCCGAAAGCTCGCCATACTCGGGGCCATCATCGCCGCCGGAGGAGACCTGCGACGCCCCAACTGCCGTAAGCTCGCAGTCGGCGGATACCAGCGGACGCAACTGCGCAAGACGCTGCGCGAGATCGAGGCCCATCCCGTGCTGGGGAGCGTCGTCCTGAGGAGGCATGGCCGTGGCCGGACAAGGTAAGCTGAATCTCCGCCAGACCAAGTTCGTCGCCGCCTACATCGCCACCGGCAACGCCGCCGAGGCCGCGCGACGGGCCGGCTACACCGGTGATGCCAGGCGAACCGGCGACCGACTGTTGACAAACCTTGACATTTCGCGGCAGGTGGAAGCCGCCAGGCGGCGGATCGAGAAGAAGGGGATTGCCGACCGGCAGGAAGCCCTGGAGTTCGCCACCTCGGTCATGCGGGACGCCGACGAAAGTACCCGCGACAGGCTCGAGGCCATGGCCAGGCTCTGCAGGCTCGAAGGGTGGGACAAGGCCCAGGCCGACGGCGCGCCGGTGCAGGTCGCCGCCGGCGTCCAGGTCTTCATGCAGACCGCGGCGACCGGGGACCCTGTCCAGCAAGCCGAGTTCTGGCAGATGGTCCATGCCATGCGGCTGCGCCGGCACAAGCTGCTGGAGGAGGATCCATGCCGGGAGAAGTGAGCAAGGCCGAGGTGTTTGAGATGGCGTCCACCCCGAGCGGGTACTGCCAGCTGGTCCTGCGGCAGCGCCTCTATGACTGGCAGGTCGCTGTCCTTGACAGCCTGGACGCCCCGAGAACCAGGACGGCGATCCGCACCTGCAACGAGTCCGGCAAGACCAGCGTGGTGATCGCCGGGCTTGTCCTCTGGCACATGGGCACATTCCCGCGGTCGCTGACGGTGACGACCAGCGCCACGGCGCGGCAGGTC
>MVZH01000358.1 GCA_002068325.1 Lentisphaerae bacterium ADurb.BinA184
GCGGCGGCGAGGACGCCCCACTCGCCCGCCAGGCCCTGCGCGAACTCTTTGTGGCCGTCGCCACGGCGGCGGCGGGGAGGTAGGAGATGCGACTGACATCCGTGGTCGTCCGCAACTACCGCGTCCATCGCGAGACGCGGGTGGATTTCGCCCCGGGGATCACGCTCATCCACGGCCCCAACGAGTCCGGCAAGAGCACCCTTGTCGAGGCCGTTCACCGGGCGCTGTTCCTGCGCTCGCGCGGCGGCGGAAGGGTTGTCGACGAGATGGCCTCGGCGTGGGGAGGGGTTCCGGAGGTCGAGCTCACCTGCTGTTTCGGCGACCAGAAGTGCTCAGTCCGCAAGAGCTTCCGCGGGGCCCGCGGACAGACGACCCTGGCCCTGGCCGGCGAGGTTGCGCTGACCGGCGATGCGGCGGACGAGCGTCTCGCGCAACGGCTGCACGTGGCGGCCCCCATCGGTGGGGGTGGCGCTCCCAAGCTCCTCGCTGAGCGCTGGGCCCACCTCTGGGTCTGGCAGGGGCACAGTTGCGAGAACCCTGCCGGCGAGGTCGCCGACCAGCGCGAGGCGCTCCTGCAACGGCTCCAGAGCCAGGGCGGAGGCGCCGTCATGCAGTCGGCCTTCGACGGCCAGATTGTCGCCGAGCTGCGGCGACGGCACGGTGAGATCTTCACCGAGACGGCCGGCCGCTACAAGGTGGGTTCCGAGGTCGCGCGCGCCCAGGCCGCGGCCACGGAAGCCGCCGCGGCAGCGGAGGCCGCCGCACGCACACTGGCCGATCTTGAAGACGCCTGCAACCGCTATGCACTGGCCATCAAGACCCATGACGAAAGACAGAAAGGGCTCGGTGAAGCCGAGGCGGAGCTGACGGACGCCGAGGGCCGCCTGCGACAGGCCGAGGAAGTCGAGCAACGGCTGGCCACGGGAAGGCGGCGGCGCGACGAGCTGCGTCCCGAGCGAGAGGGGCTGCAGAAGGTGGCGCGGGAACTCGACGAGGCACGGAACGCCCGCGACGACCTCGCCAAGAAGATGGCCGGCATGACGGCCGCCGTCGAGGCGGAACGCGCGAGTTGGGAAGCCCTGCGGGCCGAGGCCGACGCCGCCGAACAGGCCTGGCGGGAGGCACGCGCCTCCTTCGAGAAGGCCGGACGGCTCAGGAATGCGCTCGCCGACCATCTCGCCGCGTTGCAGGCCGCCAAGGAACTCGCCCGCCTCAAGACCGAGCACAAGAGCATCGAGGACAAACGGCGCACGCTCAAGGAACAGCGCGAAGGACTGGCCACCATCCCCGCCGTGTCCGACGATAATGTGAAGGCCTTGCGGAAACTCGAGAAGGCACTGGACTCGGCCCAGGCGACCCTGGCCGCGCTCGGGGCGCAGATCGAGTTGATCAAGTCCAGCCTGCCGGTGTCCGTGGGCCGCGTCGCCCTGACCGCCGGCAAGGTTCACACCATCACGGACGACGCAGAGCTTACCGTCGGCGACCACACCCGGCTACGCATCCGGCCGGGCAGTTCGGCCGGCCTGGCCGAGGCGCGTCAGGCCGTGGACAAGGCGCGCGCCGCGCTCACCGCCCGGCTCGGACAGCTCGCGGTCTCGACCTTGGACGAGGCGGTGTCGGCCAACGAAAGGCGCAGGGCGCTGGCACTGGGGATCGAAGCGCTGGGCACGCAACTGGCGGAACTGGGGGAGGACTCCATTGATCAGCGGGTTCGTACCGCCGCCGCCGCCGCCGTGGAGACCGCTCGCAAGGCCAACTTCGCCGCCGCTGCCGACGGGATCAACCTCCCGCCCGAACTTGACGAGGCAAGGGCCGACAGGGACAGGGCCGACAGCGAGCTGTCCAAGGTCACAAAGGCGGAGAAGCAGGCCGCGAAGGCCTTTGAGATCGCCCGCGCGGCCCGCGACCGGCAGGCCGAGAGCCTGGCTGCGGCGGGCAAAGCCGTCGCCGATCTCAAGGAGAACCGGCAACGGCAGGAAGCCCGGATCTCCGCCCTCGTCGAGGCCCATGGCAGCGATGCCGACCGCGAGAAGCAGGCGCGGGATCTCGAGGACGAGGTGTCCCGGCTCAATCGCGAGATCGCCGCCGACGAACTGGATCTGGCCGGCCGCCAGCCCGAACTCCTGCGCCAGGACATCGAGCGCCTCCGCAAAGTGATCGACAGCGCCGAGGGCGCGATGGCAGCCGCCCTCCAGGAACAGGCCGCCGCACGCGAGCGGCTGCGGCTCGGCGGGACGACCGACCCCCATGCGGAGCTGGCCGCCGCCAAGGCCCGGCGCGACCAGGCACAAGCCCGTTTCGCTGAGTTTCAGGCACAGGCGCACGCCCTTCAACACCTGGTGAGACTGGCTGACGAGACGCGGCGTGCGATGGCCGTGCGGTTCACGCAGCCGCTGGCCGATGCCGTGCAAGGCTATCTTGAATGTATCTTCGGCAGAGGCGCCACCATCCGCATCACCTGGAATCCGACCAGCGGAGAGTTCGACGAGCTCGAAGTCGTCCGCGACCCGGCCGGTCTGGGAACGTTCGAGTTCAAGGCTCTCAGCGGCGGCACCCGCGAACAGGTCGGTGTCGCCATGCGCCTGGCCATGGCCCAGGTGCTCGCGGCCGACCACGACGGTTGCCTCCCGGTCGTGCTCGACGACGCCTTCGCCAACTCCGACCCCGACCGCATTGCGGCGTTGCAGCGCATGCTCTACCTGGCTGCCAGGAACGGGTTGCAGATCATCGTCCTGACCTGCACGCCGAGAGACTACCATGGCCTCGGCGCAACCGAGGTCGAACTCCGCCCGCCGGCCGCCGCCCCCGGCACCCCGGACCCGGCTCTGGCCGGCTGAGGGTACAGGGGTTGGCCGGACACGGGTCGGCGCGCGGCGCAGGCCGCCGTTGGCGAGCGGGGGATTGGCGTGTACGTTACCGCCCTTGCGGTGCGGACTTGAGTCATTTGTCCTGAAGGAGCCGATCCATGAAGGCGGCTGTGCTGCGTCGCTTTGACGACATTGAGGTGGTGGAAGTCCCGATGCCGACGGCGGGGGTCGGGGAGGTGGTGGTTCGCATCAAGGCATGTGGTTTCTGCGCCACCGACTACAAGGCGATCAAGGGGATTCGCCGCAACGTGAGCTTTCCGTTCATCCCCGGGCATGAGCCGGCGGGGGTGGTGGCCGCCGTGGGCGCGGGTGTCACCGGCCTGGCGCCGGGCGACGAGGTGATCGTGCAACCCTCGGGCTTCTGCGGCGTGTGCCGTCACTGCCGCATGGGCAACACCCACTACTGCGAGCACGCCTTCACCACCGGCGGCGACGGCCCGCCGGACGTGTGGCCGGGCGCGTTCGCCGAATACATGAGGACGCGTGCGACGTGCTGCTTCCGCAAACCGGCGGGAATCTCGTTCGCGGCCGCCGCCCTCACCGAACCG
>MVZH01000359.1 GCA_002068325.1 Lentisphaerae bacterium ADurb.BinA184
CCGCCTCATTTGCACCGGCTCGGCCGTGTGGCTTCTCGCCGCCGCGGCGGCAACCGCGGGAGAGATCGCCCCGACAGAGGAGAGAGTCGTGCAAGACCTTGCCTACCGGGCCGGCGACGGCCTGAGCGCCTACGAGGAGGAGCGCTGTCGGCTGGATGTCTACCTGCCGCCGGCCCCGGCTCGGACCGCCGACGCGCCGGTGCTGGTCTTCCTGCATGGCGGGGCGATCCAGGGCGGGGACAAGGACAGCGCCCGAGTCCTCGCCTCGCTGGTCAATCCCCACGGCGTTGTGGCGGTCGGCGTCAACTACCGGCTGTCCCCAAGGGTCAAGTACCCGGAATACGTGCGCGACTGCGCCGCGGCCATCGGGTGGGTGAAAGCGCACGCGAGCGACTACGGCGCCAGCCCGGAGAGGATTTTCGTCACGGGGCATTCGGCGGGAGGGTATCTGGCCATGATGGCCGCCCTTGGGCCAGGCTTCCTGGAGGAGGCGGGGCTGGGGGTGGCGGACATCGCCGGCCTGATTCCCATCAGCGGCCAGATGGTCACGCACTCGACGGTGCGCGAGGAGCGCGGCCTCGCGCGTTCCATCATGCTGGTGGACGACGCGTCGCCGTTGCGGCACGTTCGCCGGATCGAGACCCCGGTTCTGCTGATCTGCGGGGACGGCGACATGCCGGCGCGCCTCGAGGAGAACCTTCTCATGCGGGCCTGGCTGCAGGCGGCGGGCAGCCCAAACGTCTCGGCGCTCAGTGTGCCGGGGCGGACGCACGAGTCGGTCTACAACCGGTGCGCCGACCCGGGAGACCCGGCGGGCAAGGCCATCATCGACTTCATCCTGAAGCAGACGGCCGCGCGCGCGCCCGGCGGCGGCTGACGGCCCGGTCTGAAAGGTGTCGCGTGCTCACACGGAACAGCCTTTCCGCGAAGGTTCTGAGGCAGTTCACCTCGCTGCTGCCGGTCAGCCACTCCCGGCAGGGGAGGTGCCTCGGCTGCGGGGACTGCTGCCGGCTCCCCTACCGCTGTCCGTTCCTGCGCTCGGACGGCCCGGGGCACGCCCGGTGCGCGATCTACCTTCTCCGCCCGATCAGCTGCCGGCGCTACCCGCGGACGCCGGAAGAGCACCTCACAAAGGGGAAATGCGGCTTCCGGTTCGACTGAGAGGTCGCGTCGCCGCGCCAAGCCGTTCCCGCCTCGGGGAGCATCACGCATACACTTGGTCGCGCGCCTGGCGGGCGAGTTCGACCCAGCGCTGGAGGCGGCGCGGCTGGTGGCAGACGGTGTGCAGATCCTTGAGCATGACTTCGACGCGGCAGTCGTGCCGCCGGGTGTGCGTGAAGATCCCGGTCAGGCGCTCGTGGATGGCCGCCTCGTCCAGGCGCCCCGTGCAGACATCCGTAGGCAGGGGCTTGCAGGAGAAGACGGCGGCGCGGCCCAGGCGTTGCGCGCAGCGCGCGATGTCGGCCCATGGCGAGATTGAGACGCGCCGCAGGTTGCGGATGGTCTTGAGGGCCGGCAGCCAGTCGTGCAGCGGCTCGCAACAGCCGTAGCAGCCCAAGCCGAAGCGTTCCACGATGGGCCGCAGGTGCGGCAGGAAGACGGTCTCGAAGGCGGCCGGCGAGATGCCGGTGATGTCCTGGGTTTCGACTCCGCCCCAGAGGTCGCGGCAGCGGACGTGCCGGCCGTCGAAGCCGGGGGCGGGCAGTTCGTCGCTGCAGCCGATGCCGCCGGTGTGAATCCACTCGCAGCCGTTGTTCAGCGAGAGGTATCCTCCGGCTTCGAGCTGATCGAGCGTGTGCAGGTGTCCGGCCGCCAGGCGGGCGAGGAATTCGCCGACCCACGCCGGGTCTTCCATCAGATCGATCATCAGCGTGTCAATGCCGCGCAACATGGTGGCCGTCTGACAGAGGCCGCCGAGCAGTTGCCACCAGTGGCCGCGCCGCCGCACATCGAGGAGGCCGTCGAACAGCTCGTGCGCCAGTTCGAGCCACGCCGCCGAGGTGCCGGTATCGACGTGCAGTTGCGGGGTCCGCAACCGGTCGAGGTCGCGGCGGCTCTTCATCGGCGGGTCGTAGTGGACGGCACCGAGGCCGGAGTGGCTGGAGAGCGAGAGATTGGAGTAGGCGTGCAGGTAGTAGGTGCGGCGGGCGTCGGGGTTGGGATCGGTGACGCCGGTGGTCATGCCCCAGTCGTCCGTCCATCCGTGCCACGGCACGTTGAACACGGGGTCGGCGGGCTGGTCGTCGCGCAGGAAGTCGTGCGTGAAGATGGCCATGCGCAGGCGGGTTTCCCAGCCGCGCAGGAGCGGGTCGCGGCACTCGAGGGTCTCGGGGGGGATGCATTCGAGCCACGCGCCCTCGGGGAAGCAGTAGATGCGCGGCAGGACCGGATCGAGGCGGTTGAGGGCGATGATGTCGCGCCGTTTCGCCGCCTGCTCCGGAAGCGCGGCGATCTCGGCGACCCGCCCCGCCAGCCGCCGCAGACAAGCCCGCTCCATCCGTGTGACGGCGATCATAGGGATCTCCCTTGAGCCGCCCTCCCCCGGCCAAGACCGCGCAACCGGGGTGACCCGGTGTCCAGGCCGACTGACGGCGGTGCCGGATCCGCCGGAATGGACAGGGCGTCGTACACGCGTGGGACTCCTTGCTTGGGATTGCCGGGACATCGGCCGGCCCTGCGCCGGGCGCCAGACGGCGGGCGGCCAACGCCCGCGCCGAATGCTGGCGAGGCGCCGGATACGGGCGTGCGCTTCAGTACCTCCGCACACCAATCACCCGCCCACCCGCGGGAGGGAGCGCCTTCAACGTCAGCCTGCGGCCGTAGAAATCGAGGATCGGAGGAGGCGCCTTCTCCTCGGCGACCAGCTGGCGCACGCCGATGAACTCCTGCCACGGCAACTTGGGCGTCAGGTTCAGCGCATCGAGGTCGAGTTGGATGTCCGCATTCTTCGCGGTCTTCCCGTCGGTGTTGTGGACGGCCAGCACGATGCGGTCGGGCAGCTGCCACATGCTGATCTGGATGGCGGCGTCGGCACAGGCCACCCCGGGCGCCTGGCCGACGGGGAAGTGCCGGGTTTCGGCGCGGGCGCAACCAAAGTCCTCGATGGCGCCGGGGACGCCGCCCCCGGCCCACGCGGGCCACTGCGCGGCGAGGGCGGCCTGGGCGTCCGGCACCACAGCCTCGATCCCGACAAAACGGCCGCGGTGAGGGGCCACCGCCCGCACGCTGAGCACGCCGCGGCCAGCGTCGAACGCCGCAGCCGGGACGTCCCCCGGCCCGGCCGGCAGGTCGCGCACCCGGAGCGGCCGGCCGGCGAGGCCGAGCCGGGCCAGGTCAAGGCTCACCTCGACGTCCTTGACCGCCCGGCGGTCGTAGTTGAAGACGCCGACGAGGACGCGG
>MVZH01000360.1 GCA_002068325.1 Lentisphaerae bacterium ADurb.BinA184
CGCCATCATCGCCGAGCCGGTAGAGCTGGCGTCGCCGCGGACGGTCCGCTTCGTGCTGCAGCCGACGCCGATGCGGCCGCTCGAACCCGGCTGGCGCATGCTCAACCAGAACTTCTCGCAGTCGTTCCTGCCGTGGGGCGCGATGGGGCGCAACAACGACAACTACAACGCCATGATCAACCTGCCCGGCGAGGCGAACTACGCCAAGTCCAAGGAGTTTGCCAGCCGCTGGCCGGGGCCGAAGGCCGAGAACCCCGCCCTGGCCATGTACTTCGCGCCGCACACGGAGAGCTCCGCCATCATGACCAGCGACTGGAACGCGCGCGGCTACTTCGGCGGCGAGTGGGAGGGCGGAACCTACACCAAGACCCTGATTGACCACACGCTGTGGTGGGTGAACAAGTGGGTCGAGGAGGGCGGCCTGCAAGGCCTCTACCACGACCAGTTTGCGCCGCACACCGTCCCGTCCATCTCCTCGGGGCTGGCCTATCTGCTTCCCGACGGGCGCGTGCAGCCCGGCTACGCGCTGACCACCCGCCGCCAGTACGTCATGCGACAGCACGCGCTGTGGCTGGAGAAGGGCTATGCCCGCCCGCGGACCCTGACCCACACCACCAACGGCGGGCCCATGGGATCCTACGGCTGGATCGAGAGCTGCATTGATGGCGAGGACAAGCAGATCAACAGCGCCTCAACCATTGACTTCGCCGACTGCTGGCCGTCGGAACGCATCCGCGCCGGAACCCTGACCTACAACTTCGGCTGCGTCATGGGCTGGATGCGCCTGATCGACCGCACCGGCATGACCGATGCCCAGAGCCGCCGCCACGACCGCGTCTTCGCCGGACACTGCCTCCTGCACGACATCCAGAACACCATCAACACCGTCTACAACTGGGACCGGACGCCCGCGAAGTCCCCGCTCTACGCCTTCGGCATGCACGTGGATGATGTCTTCTTCTGGCCCTTCTGGCGCAACGGCGACGTGGTCAAGGGCCAGACTGCCGAGCTGACGGTCAGCGCTTGGACCCGGCCTGACCGCGCGCTGGTGTGCGTCTTCAACTACGACCGCCAGGCGGCGGCCGAGGCGAAGCTGGCGCTGGATCTGAAGGCGATGGGCGTGGCCCTGCCCGCCGGTGCCGCGGCGTGGGACATCGAGACCCCCGAGGCCGCCGTGCCTGCCGAACTCACGAGCGCCGCCGCCGGCCTGCAGGTGGCGGTTCCCGCCCGCGACTTCCGGCTGATCTCCATCGGTGCCCGGTAGACGCGGCGGGCCTCCAAACTCACCCTCGTCTCCGCAACCGGAGGGACCATGAGGCCGATCTTCGACATCCGCATCGTCCGCTCCCCCGATGCGCCCTACTACGAAGACGAACTGCTCGCCGGGCAGGACTACTACCCCGACCCCTACCTGGCCGCCGTGCACGACAAGGGCTTCAACGGCATCTGGCTCCATGCCCTCCTGCGCGACCTCGTGCGCACGGACGTGTTCCCCGACATGGACGAGGCCGCCACCCGCCGACGCCGCCAGGACAAGCTCAAGCGCCTCATCGAACGCGCCGCCCGACGCCACGTCGGCGTCTACCTGTACCTGTGCGAACCGCGCGGATTCCGCTGCGACCACGCCTTCTTCCAGCGCCACCCGGAGACCCGCGGCACACTGGGCGTCTCGCCGATGGACGACTGGATGATCAGCCCGACCCAGCCGCCCGGCGAGTACGGCGCCCTGTGCACGTCCGTGCCCGCGGTGCGCGAGTTTCTCGAAGAGGCCGCCGGACGGCTGTTCACCGAGTGCCGCGGCCTGGCCGGGGCGTTCCTCATCACCGCCTCGGAGCATCTGACGCATTGCCGCTCGCACGAAGGCTGGGGAACCAGCGCCCCCTGCCCGCGCTGCTGCCCGGCGCGCGACGCCGCCGAGGTCGTGGCCGAGGTCATCAACCTGATCCATCGCGGGGCCAGGCGCGCCGACCCTGCCAGCCGCATCATCGCCTGGAACTGGGCCTGGAACCAGTTCCGCGACCCGCAGACCCAGGCCGCCATCATCGAACGCGCCGACCGCGACGTCATCATCATGGCGGACTGGGAACGCATCGGCCGCAAGCGTGTCGGCAGGCGGACGGTCAAGGTTGATGAGTACAGCCTCTCCTACCTGGGCCCGTCGCCGACCTTCCGCAAGGTGCTGGCCGAGGCGCGCCGGCACGGCCACCGGGTCATGGCCAAACTGCAACTGGCCAACACGCACGAGATCGTGACCGTGCCCCACATTCCGGTGCCGTTCAACGTCGGCGCCAAGATGAAACGGATGGCCGCGCACGGGGTGGACGGCTACTTGGGATGCTGGATCTTCGGCGGCAACCTGGGCCTGATGACCGAGGTCGCCGGCCGCATGTCCTTTGCCCCGCAGCCCCGGCCATCCGCGCTGTTGCGCCAGCTCGCCGTGCGCGACTTCGGGCCGGCGGCCGCCCCGCACGTGCTCCGGGCCTGGCGGCAGTTCAGCCGCGCCTGGGGCCTCTATCCGTTCTGCATCCCCTTCCTCTACTTCGGCCCGGTCAACTACGCCGTCGCCTATCCGCTGACCCGGCCGCGCCCCGCCGACCAGGGCGGCTCCCCGTCATGGATCGCCCTCCCGCGCGACGCCGAGGGCCGCCTCTGCCCCGGCGGCCGGACGAAAAACTGGGCCGGACCGTTCACTCCGGGCGAGCTGGCCGCCGCCCTCAAGCGGCTGGCCCGCGCCTGGTCCGCCGGACTGGCCGAGTTGCGGAGTGCGCAAACGATTGCCCCGGCGAACGAGGCCCTGGCGCGCGAGGCCGGCATCGCCGAGATCATCCTTCTCAACCTCGAGGCCGCCGCCAACCTCATCCGCTACGAGCGTCTGGCGACGCCCGGCCAACCGCCCCGCCGGCTGAACCCCGCCCTCCGCGCCCTCCTCGGCGACGAGCGCCGCCTCACCGCCCGCGCCCTCGAACTGGTCCGCAACGATCCCCGCCTCGGTTTCCACTCCGAGGCCCACTGCCACCTCTACACGCCCGCCGACCTCGAAGCGAAGCTGCGCGACCTCGACGCGCTCCTGGGGCCAGCCGGCCGGCGGCACCGCCGCCCGTAGCCCCCACCTCGCCACCGCCGGCATGCAGAAAGGCCGCCCCGAATCTATCGGGACGGCCCAAGGCCGCGCAGGGCGCGGCGGACACTCCGACGCCACAGGGGCGTGTCGCAAACCGGCACACCCCCGTGACCGTCGGTTCAGCGTTTGTCTCAGGCCTTCTTGCCGCCGGCCATCGCCTTCTTGATGGCGCCGATGATGGCCATCACAACCGTGCCGCCGACGCCGCCGCCGGCAATGCTGCTGATGATGGCGCCAAGGTTCAACCCACCCTCGGTCGCGGCGGCGCCA
>MVZH01000361.1 GCA_002068325.1 Lentisphaerae bacterium ADurb.BinA184
GGTTCCAGGGGGGGGGCGGCGGGCCGGCCTACCCGCAAGGCGGCCCATCGCGGGAGGCGATCCTTGCCAGGCAGGCTACCGCACGATACATTCCGGGTGACGCCGCTTCCGCGGCCGTTCTGGCGAGTCCCCAAGAAGGTTCCCAAGCGAGTCCCCCGTGGCCGAGCCGCCCCCAGAAGAAGGAGTGCTCCGATGCGAAGCGTGATCCGTCTGACCGTTGTGCCGTGCTGCGCCCTTGCCGCGGTTTTCGCGCTGGTCGGCGCCCGCCCCGCCGCCGCCGCCACCTCCGCCCCCGTCCCGATGGCCAACCGCCAGAACGTCAACATCCTCAACTCGGACACCGTGGTGATCAGCGCGGAGCAGACCGCGGGGATCATGCAGCCGCCGTCAGGCCTCATCGGCTCCATGGACACGGGCGCCTGGGATGGCGGGTCAAACCCGCCCGGCGGCGACAACACCCTGACGATCAGCCTCAACGCCGTCCGCAACCTCCACCGCATCGAACTGAACTCCGGGTGGGGGGGCGCCTACAGCGTCAACGAAGCCCTGATCGAAACGTCGTCCGACGGGCTGGTCTGGACACCCCAGCCGCACAGCGTCAGCCTGCCCGACGCCACACACACGATCTTCACCCTCGACAGCGCCGTGGACGCGTCCTTCCTCAGGCTGACGGGCACGCAGTACGATGACGCGGCGCAGCGCTGGATCATCAGCCAGATGCGGGTGTTCGGCAGCCCCGGCAGTTTCGCCGCCGACCAGCACCTGGACCTGGTGGCCGGCGGTTCCTTCATCGGCGGCGTGACGCTGGCGACGACCGGCATGAACATCACCGATACGACCCTCTCCGAGTTCGTGGACGATGCCCAGAGCCTGATCAAGCGCAAGGTGCTCTACAACATCGGCACCGGGGACAGCCTCACCCTGACGTTCGGGTCGCCGTTCAACATGGAACGGTTCGGGTTCATGGCCGAACCCACGCTGGACAGCACCATGCAGTTCCGGGTGGAGACCTCGATGGACGGGCTGGGCTGGACGACCGTGCTGACCCAGAACGGCGGGATCGTGCGGCACGCGAATTTCTTCGACCTGTCGCCGTCGGTCGGGCAGTATCTGCGCTTCACCGCATTGACGGTCACCGGGACGACCGACAGCCGGCTGGGTGACGTCTTCGTCTTCGGTTCCATCCTCGTGCCGGAGCCTTCGGTCCTGGCCCTGCTGGCGGTCGGTGTGCTGGGGATCCCGCGCCGGCCGCGGGAGCGGCGTCCGGCCACCCGCCGGTCCGCCTGAACGCCGGTCCGTCCTGTCTGACAGCAGGCCCGACACTTCATCTGCGGGCGCCGCCGCAATGGAGCGCCGGCGATTCGCTTTTCAGACCCGTCATGGCGGTTCCGCGCCCGCGCGCCGTTCCCGTGCGTGAGCCATGGCGGCGGCGCCGCCGACGCGTTCGTCCTGCGCCCAGGCAACCGGCCGGGGGAACGGCCGGCGGGGCGGGTGTATATTCCATGAGAATCTGTGCTCGGCGGGCAAGAGGCCTTCGAGCCTGTCGTGTCGCGACACCACAACAAGGAGGAACTGAGATGAACGGGACTCTTCGCGCGCGGATCTGCATGGCCCTTGCGGCGGCAGCGGTCGTTCTCGCACTGGGGGCCGATGCGGCCTCGATCACCGAGACCTTCACGGGGACGTCGCCGGGGACTGGGCGACCGCCGCCAACTGGAGCTCGCCGTCCCGGGTGCCGGGAAGCGACGCGACGACCTACGACTATGCGGTCATCGACAACAGAGTCGTCACCCTCGCTGCCGACATGGCCCTAAACACGCGGCTCAACACGGTCACCATCAAGGGCGGCGGAGCCCTTCAGATCGACAACGGCGGCAACCTCCCGATTTCCGAAGGCGAAAACTGGGATCAAGGCTGGATGAAGGTTGGCGACAGCGGCACCGCCGGGAGTCTGACGGTTGCGGCGGGCGCGGGTTTGAGTGGGTTCAGCGCGAAGGAGATCGAGATCGGCTACGGCGGCGACGCCACCTTCACCCTGAACTCGGGCACGGTCACCAACCGCAGCCGGCAACTGGGGATCGGATCCGGCGCAGGGCGGACCTCGACGTGCTACCTCAATGGTGGCGCCCTCAACGCCCCGACTCCGTACGGCATCGTCGCCGGTTCGGGGAGCGGCGCCTCGGTCACGGTCTACCAGAATGGCACCGACGTCACGCTCGGCAACGACGGTCTTTACAGCACGTTTGCCAGCGGGCCCAACTCGACAGTCACCTGGTATCTGCAGGACGGCACCTGGAGCGGCGGCGGCCTCAGCCTGGGAACCCATGCCACGGGGGTGGCGCAGTTCATCCAGACGGGCGGGACCTCCTACCAGAGTGTCGAGATGGTCGTCGGCACCGCGGGCACCGCGCTCTATTCGATCAGCGGCGGCACGCTGGACACCAAGCAGGGGATCGGCTACAGCTGGGGCAGCACGGTGACCGTCGGGAACAGCACGGGGCAGGGGACCTTCCGGGTGATCGGCGACGACAGCACCGTGAAGGTGGCCTCATACTGGGGCGGCGGCACGCAGACCTTGTTCACGCTGGGTGCCAACGGCACGCTGGAGTACGTGATCGATGGCGCGACCGTCACCCCGATCCAGATTGAGGGCCGGGGCGGCGCCGCCGGCCAGAACAAGCAGGCCAGCCTCGCCGGGGTCATAGACCTCGACTTGAACGCCTATGCCCCGACATACTTGGACACCTATGACCTCCTGACCGCCGGGACAGTCATTGACAACGGCTATACCCTGGCCGCCGAAGACCTCGGGATCTGGGAGCTGTCGATTGTCGGCACGGCCGGCAGCGGGCAGACGCTCCGGGCGCAGTACATGCTGACCATTCCCGAACCCACCTCCCTGTCGCTGCTGGCCCTGGCCGGCCTCGCGCTGCGCCGCCGGCGCCAGTAGACGCAACCCGACACTTCCGATGCCACGAGGGGCGGACCGCCGAGGGTCCGCCCTTCTCTTTGCGCGCTCGTGAACCGTGTTTTCACGCACCGCCCCACCGCCAGCCGGTAGGGTAGACGGCGGAGCAGGGTACGGAACGGAGACAGGAGGGGACAGGCACTGCGGTGAAGACAGGGGACAGACCCCGCCGAGGACAAGAGACAGGAGGGGACAGGCACTCGGGGACAGGAGGGGACAGGCAATCCGCGGGAAGAGTGACAGGAGGGGACAGGCACTGCGGCGGTGGGCGGCATCCGGGACAAGTGGGGACAGGCACTCGGGAGGGGCGGAGGGGCGGAGCGGAAGCTACGAAGGGGACAGGCTCGGCCGCGGCCGGGCGGGGATTCCGGGAGGGGACAGGCACTGCGGCGGTGGGCGGCATCCG
>MVZH01000362.1 GCA_002068325.1 Lentisphaerae bacterium ADurb.BinA184
GGGCCCGCCGGCGGGCCAGGTAGTTCATGCCGGCCATGAAGAAACCGAGCACGATGAAGGCGCCGGGCGCGAACTTCATGAGCATGAACTGCTCGGTCCAGGCGGGGATCAGCTTGACGTCGAAGAGAGTCCCGCCGGCGAGGAACTCGCGCACCCCGCCGAGGGCCATGAGCGTGACCATGAACCCCAGGCCCATGCCCAGGCCGTCCATCGCCGACGGCAGGACGCGGTTCTTGCAGGCATAGGCCTCGGCCCGCCCCAGCACGATGCAGTTGACGACGATGAGCGGCAGGAAGATGCCGAGCGCCTTGTAGATGGGCGGGAAAAAGGCCTCGACCACCATCTCGACGAGCGTCACAAAGGCGGCGATGATGACGATGTAGCAGGGGATGCGCACTTTGCTGGGGATGACTTTGCGCACCAACGAGATGACGACATTGCTGCCGATCAGCACGAAGGTGACGGCCAGCCCCATGCCCAGGCCGTTCTTCATCCCCGTGGACACGGCCATGGTCGGGCACATGCCCAGCACCAGGACCAAGGTGGGGTTCTCTTTCCAAAACCCTTTGGTGAACTCGCCGAACAGTGACATGGCGTGGCTTCCCGATAGCAGATCGCAAATAGCAGATAGCAGAGGCTCTTGCAGAACCTCCCGTCACGTGGCCGGGACGGAGCCCGGCCTCCATCGGCGCCCATAGGGGCGTCGTCTGCCGGGCTGGAGGGACGACCTCCGTGTCGTCCGGGTTCGTCCGCGGCAGACAGGGGCTTCGCGTATGACCTGGCGGACACGGAGGTCCGCCCTCCATCGCACGAGGCCGTTGTCGTCCGCGGGGGTTCTGCAAGCGCCTCAGCAAACCGCAGACGGCAGACAACAGGTGTCAGATGGCAGAGAGCAGATCGCAGACGGCAATCAGCAGACGGCGAACGGCAGAGAGCAGGCAACAAGCAACAAACGGCGGCTGACAGGGCACGCGGGCCGATTCACAGACAGCACCGAGGCATCGGGACGGCCGGTCGCGGGTTCCACGCCACGAAGGGCCGGGTCATTGGGTGATCTGTGCGCGTTGCTCCTGGAACGCCTTGGCGACAAGGGTCATGGCCCGCGCCACGGCGCGGCTGCTGATGGTGGCGCCGGTCACCGCATCTACCTTGCCGCCGTCGCGGGCAACCTTGAACTCCGGGGTGTCGGACAGGCTGAACTTCTCGTACTGATCCAGGTACGCCGAGGGTGGAAGCGTGGCGGCCGCCGCATCGGCGTCCTTCCTCCCCCGCAACAGGTCGCCGAGGGTCTTCTGCGCGGTGCGGTCCGTCACCTGG
Source organism: Lentisphaerae bacterium ADurb.BinA184 (assembly GCA_002068325.1). Lineage (GTDB taxonomy): Bacteria > Verrucomicrobiota > Lentisphaeria > Oligosphaerales > MVZH01 > MVZH01. The sequence continues at coordinate 1,318 of MVZH01000362.1, forward strand.
GTGCCCAGCCCCGGGGTCTCCGAGTGGGCGAGGACGATGAGTTTCACAATCTTGCCGTCGGGCGCACAGCCGGCCAGGACCTCGACCCGCCCGCCATAGCCCTTGGCCCCGGCCCGTGCGGCCAGACCGACCAGCTTCCCGCCACGGCGGGCACGGAAGAACTCGACCGTCTCGCCCTCGGGCTTCAGCTCGACCTTGCAGGTGTCGGCGGAAGGCGAGTTGTCGAACTCCGGCAGGACCAGGCGCAGGGCCTCTTCGCGCTCGGCCACCTTGGCCTCGGCCCGCGCGGCGTAGGTCTTGGCGTTGGCCACGGCCAGGAGGATGGCGGCGACGGTGCAGGTGATGCCGAGGGCCGCGCTCAGCACAAGGGCGTTCTTCATGCCGCACTCTCCTTCCGCCGGACGTCGCCGAAGGGGCGGCGCGCGGTCAGGCGGTCAATCAGCGGGGTCAAGGCGTTCATCAGGAGGATCGAGAAACTGACCCCCTCCGGGTAACCGCCGTAGCAGCGGATCACGCAGGTGACCAGGCCGCAGCCGACGCCGAAGAGCACGCCCCCGAGTTTGCCCATGGGGGTGGTGACCATGTCCGTGGCCATGAAGATGGCGCCCAGCAGCAAGCCGCCGCTCAGCACGTGGAACAGCGGCGTGGGGGCGGTCCCCCGGTGGCCGGCATAGACGATCCCGGTGAAGAGGGCGACGGTGCCGATGAAAGCGACCGGCACCTGCCAGCGGATGTGCCCCTTCCAAATCAGGTAGAGCCCGCCGAGGACAAGCGCAATCGCGGACGTTTCACCCAGGCAGCCGGGACGGTTGCCGACGAGCAATTGCACGTAGTCGCCGCCCTGCGTGAGCAGTGTGCCGCTGTTCTTCCACAGTCCGAGCGGCGTGGCGGAGGTCAGCCCGTCGGCCGCCAGGGCCTCGGGCACCCGGCCGGCCCACCAGCCGGTCACCGGGGGAACCCAAGTGGTCAGGATCTTCGGGAAGGCCAAGAGCAGGGCGACGCGCCCGACAAGGGCCGGGTTGAACAGGTTGTAGCCCAGCCCGCCGTAGACCTGTTTGCCCAGGCCGATGGCAATCACCGAGCCGATCACGCACACCCACCACGGCGTGCCCGCCGACAGGTTCATGCCCAGCAGCAGCCCCGTGACCAGGGCGCTGAGGTCGCCGATGGTGGCCGGACGCCCGAGCAGGCGGCAGAGCACCGCCTCGAAGCCCACGCAGGTGGCGGCGCACACCGCCAGCACCAGCAGGGCGCGAGGGCCGAAGAACCAGACCCCGGCCGCACACCCGGGCACCAACGCCACGACCACGGCCAGCATGATGCCGCGCACGTCCTTGGCGTCGTGGATGTGCGGGGAACTGCTGACCAGCAGCTTGCTCGGATCAGGCAATCGAATCGCGTCGTCGGCCATGAATCAGTTCCCGTTCGTCAGATGGCACCGGGGCCTTGAGCAACGGCTGAGTTGCGGCAGCTACGCACTCCCGGCACTCGGCACTCGGTGTTCCGCATTCCGCGTTCCGCATACCGCATTCCGCCCGACCCTACCCGCGCCCGCCTTGGGGCGCCCCGCATGGGGCACCGGGCGGTTCCCCCGGTTTCACCGGGGGCTACAGACCTCGGCCCCTCCGGGGCCTCCACTCCATCTTCAATCTTCCACCTTCCGCGTTCCGCATTCCGACTTCTTCCCCGCCGCCTGCGCCCGCCGCTTGGCCAGGATCTCGGCCTTGGCCCGGCGCAGGTGCTGCACCAGCGGCCGGTGGGCCGGGCAGGTGTAGGCACAGCAGCCGCACTCGATGCAGTCGGCGGCGCGCCACGCCTCGGCCAGGTCGAAGCGCTCGTTCTCGATCTGCAGGCTCAGGGTCCCCGGCATGAGGCGCATCGGGCAGACGTCCACGCAGCCGCCGCAGGCGATGCAAGCGTGGGACGTGTACTGGGCGGTCTCGTCGGCAGTCAGGGCGAGGATGCCGGAGGTGCTCTTCATGACCGGCACGTCGAGCGAGCACACGCTCAGCCCCATCATCGGGCCGCCGGAGACGATCTTGGCGGGG
>MVZH01000363.1 GCA_002068325.1 Lentisphaerae bacterium ADurb.BinA184
AGGGCCTGTGCCTGCCGCCGTCCGCCAGTGCGATGGCGGAGTGGCGGGGCAACCTCGCCGGGCGCGTCCTCGGCCTCGGCGTGTTCAACGAGGCCAGATGCCAATCCGACCAACTCGACCCCTTCCCCGGCGGCTTCGCCACCTGCGGACGCGTGACCGTGCACACCCACCAGTACGTGGGCGAAGGCGAGTTGCCGGCCGATGTCGCCCTCCTCGACCTCGCCTGTGTTGCGCTGCCCGACGACCGCACCATGATCGTCGTGCAACGCGCGCGGGTCGCCGGCCGCGCCTGGCTGCGTGAAGTGAAAGGCCTCTTCCTGCAGATCCCCAACGACGTCTTCAACGGCACGCGGAGAACCTATCGCCACGTTGCCGGACAGCTCCAGCTCACGGGCAATCCCGGGCGGGAGACCACGCAGGCCGTGCCCGGCAACTGGCTGTCGGTGGATGACGCCCTTGCCGTCGTCCGCGTCTATGGTCCGCCCCTGTGCATCCACCAGCCGGCCCGCCGCCAGATCGCCATCAGGGCGTCCGCTCACCAACCCCACACCGAGCGCGCCGGCGGGAACCTTTACGCCGACGAAATCTGCTGCGGCTGCACAACGGAGAACCGGGCACATGACGCGGACAGCAAGCTGTTCGACCTCGCCGCCGTGATCCTCGCCGGGGTCGGCGCCGAGGAGACGGCGGCGTGGCTGGCCGGGCAACCCCCGCTCCGCCTCGATACGGCGGCGCCGGACGTCCGCGCCGTCGGGGTCGCTGGCACCGACGACCGGCGTTACACACTGATTGCGAACTTCGCAGAGGCCGAGGCGGTTGTCGCCGTGCCGGGCGCGGGCACCGCACTACCGCGCGTCCTTGCCGGGGCCACGGTGCGGGCCTGTGACGGCGGGAGGTGGGAGGTCACCGTCCCCCCGCGGCACGTCGTCGTCGTCGTGTCGGACTTGTGAACAAGGCAGGCCCGGGGAGGCGGTGCATGCCGTCCGTCCCTCCACCCGCCACCCTCTGGGCCACGACGCCCCCACGACGACTGCGCCGGCTTGTCTTTCCCAGACCCGTCCTCTATGGTAATCGTTGCCTGGGCGTGGAAGCGCCGACCGGAGTCCGGGCCGGCGCTCCCTCTCAACCCGAGCCGTCCGCCGGCGCCACGCCGGGTCATCTCATTCCGCCACGCCGCAAGAGTCGCATGACACATCCATTGGGCATGTCCCTTCTGGTCGGGGCAGGCGGGTTCGCCGGGGCGGCCGCCCGCTATGGCTTGAGCCTGATGCTGCAACGGCATTCCGTCGAGTGGCCTCTCGGCACCCTGGCGGCCAACGGGCTGGGCTGCCTGGCCATCGGCCTGCTCACCGGGCTGTCCGCCTGCGGAGACCCGCTTCCTCCCGAGTTGCGGCTTGCGCTGGCCACGGGATTTTGCGGCGGGTTCACAACCATGTCGTCCATGATCTATGAGACCGCGGAGATGATCCGCGCCAGCGAGTATCTCCACGCCACGCTGTACGCCGCCGGCACCTTTCTGTTCTCCATGGTCGCGTTCGTCGCCGGAGTCGCGGCGGTGCGTGCCCTCGTCAAAATGAGAGGTGGGCTATGGAGTTGAAAGCCGAGGCGAAGCTGTTGCGGATTTTCTTGGGTGAAGCCGACAAGGTGAAGCACACCGCGCTCTACGAAGCGATCGTGCGGGAGGCCAGGGTGCATGGGCTGGCGGGGGCAACGGTCTGGCGGGGGCTGATGGGATTCGGCCGGACCAGCCGGATCCGCACGGCCAAGGTTCTTGATCTGTCAACCGACCTGCCCATCGTCATCGAGATCGCGGACGAGGAGGGGAAGATCAACCGCTTCCTCCCCGTGCTCCATGACCTCTTCGAGTCGGCCCAGTCCGGGGGCCTGATCACCATGGAGAACGTCAAGGTCATCAAGTACCTCCACGGAACGGACAGAGAACACTCCAGCCAGGGTGTGGACGGCAGCGGTCTGTTGGACGCGCACGGCAGTGAGCCGGCTCAATCGGAGACAAGGAGGCAGCCATGAGAATCGCACACTGGACACGGGCGGCGGCGGGAATGGTGATGGCGGGGTTTATGGAGGCGGGTGCCGTGACGATCAGCGGCGGGGCCTCGCTAGTCCCCGACGCCTTTTCGGTCGCAGGCCGTACGGATGTCGTCGGTGGGGCGGCCGGCATCTTCGTGCGCATGGGGGCGGTGGCCAACCCGGTCGACCTGCACCGCGGCCCGGGAACGAACAATGAAGGTTACCAACTTGCGGTCACCAACACCGACTACCTGCCGCCGGTGCCGCCCTACGGAACCGTGACCTACACCGTGCCCGCGCCGGTGCAGGTCGGCACCATCTTCGCCTACCACTGGGTTGACACGACCAACGCGGTGAACGGCCCGTTTGACGTCAGCCTCGACGGCAGCAATGTCCTCAGCCTGCCGGGGACGCGCGATGCGGTCGCGCGGCTGACGATCACGACGCTACCGCCTGGGCTTTCCGCCAGCCAGATGCAGCATCAGGTCGCGTTCTCGCAGGTCACTGGCTACTCGCCGAACGGGGAGGTCTACGGCTCGTCGCCCCGTACCTGGGAGACGATCACCGAGCGCACGGCGCCCATCGCGGTCGATCCCGCCGGGGTTGCCGCCAACTACAGCTGTGACTGGCCGTCGGCCACGGCCTACACCAACCTGGTCAACAAGAATGGCGACGGCACCTATGCCTGGAGCCAGGGCGCCTACTGGGACAACACGCACAGCCCGGGGATCGAGATCACCCTCAACCTGGGCGATCCGGGAAGCACGGCCGACACCTTCGAGGTCGGCGCCCTGCTCCTGGCCACGCGCGGCGACCATGACCCTGACATGGACATCTTCTACGATGACGGGGCGGCCTGGCAACCCGTCGCCCACGTCCTCGGGTCAGGCGGCGCCGAGGAGGAATTCTTCATCGCCAGGTTCACCGCTCCGGTCACTACCGGGCGGCTGCTTTTCCGCGAGGCGGCGAGCTCCTCGCTTCTCCTCTACAAGGCAATCCCGCTCGAGATCCTGGCCGTTCCAGAGCCGGCCACCGGCGTGCTCCTGCTGGCCAGCCTCGTCGGATACGGTCGCCGGCCCCGGCGCCGCCTGAGCTGAGCCGACGGCGGCGTGGCGGCGGACGCGTGGCGTTGTATTCGACGGCGCGGCGCGTACTAACGGGGAATCTTCCCGGCGCACACGGTCTGCGCCGGCATCCGAGATGAGTGGAGAATTCCGCATGCGGCTGTCGTTCCGTCTGCTCTGCCTGATTCCGGTTGCGTCGCTGGCGGTTGCCCGGGCCGAGGGGGTCGGCTGGCGCGGCGACGGCAC
>MVZH01000364.1 GCA_002068325.1 Lentisphaerae bacterium ADurb.BinA184
CCCTGGGGGCCGCGGGGCGGGCGGGGCGAATCGTTCCGTCGGGGTTCCGGGCGGCCTTTCTTGACCACAACCTCGGCGACGGTGAAATCCGCGATCTGGGCGTCGTCGCCTTCAAGGCGCACGCGCACGCGTTGGGTCAGGGCATTGCAGTCCATGACCCGGCCGGGGCCCTGCGGCGTCTCGCAGCGCGCCCCGTTCTTGGGCATGTTGCGGAACATCTCCTCGTACCCGGCGGCCTCGTAGCGCAGGCAGCACTTGAGGCGGCCGCAACCGCCCGAGACGCTGCTGGGGTTCAACGACAGGCGCTGGACCTTTGCCATCTTGACGTTGACGCTGTGGAAGCGTTCGAGCACCGTGGCGCAGCAGAAGGCTCGGCCGCAGGGGCCGATCCCGCCCTGCACGGACGCCTCGTCGCGCACCCCGACCTGACGCAGCTCGATGCGCAGGTGGAGTGCGCCGGAGAGGTCGCGCACGAGGTCGCGGAAGTCCACCCGTCCGTCGGCGGTGAACAGGAAGATGCCCTGGGTCTTGTCAAAGGAGTAGTGGCAGCTGATGAACTTCATCAGCAGGTTATGCTCCTTGACCTTGCGCTGGGCCGTGCGGAGGATGGACTTGGCCCGCGTCTCGTTCTCGTGGGCGCGCCCCTTGTCCGCCAGGGTCATCAGCCGCAGGACGCGCGGCATGCTCTCGCTCTGCGGCCCGCGGCGCGGCGGCCGCGGCGGCGGGGCCTCGCCCTCTTCGCCCTCGCCGTCCTCGGGGCCGGCGGCCCCGGTCGGGGCGAGACGGGTGACGAGGCCGCAGTCCTGGTACTTCTCGAACTGGATGACGACTTCGTCGCCGGTCTGGATGCCGAGCGAGTCATCGAGTTCGCAGTCGTACTTCAGTCCTGGCCCGGCGGTCACCTGACAGAGGATCGTACTCACGGATGGGGGGTTCCGGTTGTCGGCGGTCACTTGAGGATGGGAGGGTTCGGGGGCGTAATCTTGTGCGCGTCGCCGCGCGGGCGGGTGGGCGGGCGGTCGCCCAGCCGCGGGGGTTTGCCCGGCTGTGACCTTGTCGTCAAGGCCTTCATTTTGCCCTGCACCTCGGCGAGTTCGTCCAGCACGCGGGCGCCCTCGGCGTCGAGTCGCGTCTTTTCCTTGAGGGTCTGATCGAGGGCGGCGCGGGCGGCGTCAATCGCCTTCTTGGCGGCCACGACGTCGGGGTCGCGTTCGAGTTGGAGGCGGTCGCGCACCATGGCCAGGTTGCGCACCAGCGTGTGTTCGCGCTGGCGCAGCTGCTGCATGTCGTCGGGCAGCGGTTTCTTGACGATGCCTGCCTCGTCCGGTGCCGCGGGGGCGGCGGCCTCGGCCGGCGGCCGGGCCTCCGGCCGGGGCGTCTCGTCGGCCCGCACCTGGCCGGTCGCCGCAACGCCCAGCAGAACCGCGAGGAACGCCGAACGCTTCATCCTGCCGTCTCCTGCGTCACCGGATTGTCGCCGGTCGCGGGCCCCGCGGCCAACGGCCCGGTGTGGCCGGGGTTGTTTGCCGCCAGGCCGCCCGGACGCACGCGCGGATCCTGATTGCCTACCTGACGAGGGCTGCATGACTGCGCGGGTGTTCCACACGGCAACCCACACCCCATGCGTAGGGAACGCTGCAGCACCGTCTTGACAGGACCGGCACAGGCGCCTGGCGCCTTGGCGGTTCATAAACAGACTGGGTTAGACCGCCTAAGATACACTCGGGTTGCGGGAATGAAAGCCCGGCGTTGCACGTGAAGGGCCCTGGTTTATGGAGAATGGGCAACACACATGGGTCTGCCGTGGCGACGGTACGGCCGCCGGTCGGCGGCGGACACGACAAGGAGTGGCGACGGTGAAGCAGTCGGCTGGACGGCTGGGAGGGATTCTGCTGGCTGCGTACGCCTGGCTCGGCGCCCTGCCGCCCGCCGCGGCCATCGAGTCTCCGAGTTCGTACGGCGAGGCGGCGCGGGTGGACACACCGGTCCTGCGTGTGCCCCTCACCCGGCAACCCCCGACCATTGACGGCGTCATGGAGGCCGGCGAGTGGGAAGACGCCGCCGCGCTCTCCGGCTTCTGGTACGACTACGCGCAGTCCGACTTCCGCTTCCTGGCCCCCGTCCAGACCCAGCTGCAGGTCTACGCCGCCTACGACAAGGACAACCTCTACATCGCCTACACCTCGCCCGTCTATCCGGAGAACTCGTGGCTCAAGGCGCGCGGCCGCTTCCCCGACGTGCTCTCCCACCCCCAGTACGGCATGCTCTGGGACGACCACCTCGAACTGGAAATCCGCCCCTACCCCGACATCGCCCGCGGCTTCCAGCTCGGGCTGTTCCGCTGGGACGTCAACCCCATCGGCGCCTACTGCGACTGGTACTGGAGCACGCAGGGCGGCCAGGGCATGAAGTGGAAATCCAATGCCGTCGTGCGCTCCCAGGCCGACGCCCGCCGCTGGATCGTCGAGTACGCCATCCCGTTCACCACCTTCCTGCACGGCAACTACCTCGGCAAGGAGGACAGCGGGGCGCCGCTGGTGACCGTGCCGCCCCCGGACGGAACGATCTTCCGAGCCTGGTTTGTGCGCGGCATCGGCGGCAACGGCGCGTTCTTCAACGCCTTCGACAACCACGTGTGGAACACGACCAAGACGCAGCTGGTCTTCGACGCCCGCGCCCCCGCCTTCCAGATCAATGAACTCGGCCCGGTCATGGACGACGTGATTGACGTCCAGATGACGGTCAAGAACCACAACACCCGGTCCGAGACCGTGCGGCTGGGCTTCTTTGTCGAGAGCGCCGAGGGGCTGATCTACTCCAGCTATGCCGCCGCCGAGCTGAACGACGGCCTCATCGAGTTGCGGCCCGGCGAGCGGCGCGAGCTTCGCCTCAAGCAGCCCTTCCCCGGCATCAGCCGCGACGGCAACGTGCTGTGGTTCGACGTGCGCAGCGCCGGCCAGCCGGCCAAGATCCTGTTCCGCACCCGCCTGATCCGTTTCCACTCGATGGAGGGCGGGGTCGCCGGAACCCGCACCCTCGAAGTCCAGCCCGGCGCCGCCGACGGCCGCATGATCACCCAGGAGATCTCGTTCAAGGAACGCCGCCTCGACGTGATCGAGACCCTCCGCCCGCCCCGCAAGGACTTCGAGTTCACCTGGCAGTTCTCCCCCTACGCCAAACGCCTCTCCGCCATCGTCGACACCGGCATCCACGGCGCCAGCGAGGAGGCCCGGCGCGCCGTCGAGGCCAAGCTGGACATCGTGCGCGCCAACGAGGACGAGGATCCCGTCGCCGAGGCGCGGGTGCCGTTCATCGGCCGGTTCGCCT
>MVZH01000365.1 GCA_002068325.1 Lentisphaerae bacterium ADurb.BinA184
GAACGCACGGATCTCGCGGCGTGGGGTGTCGGTGTGGAAGAACCGCCTGCGGTCGGGGGTGAAGCCCATGCCGTTCGAGGTGCCGATGCCGTCCAGCAACGGCGTGATGGCGCCGTCGCGGTCGAGCCGGTACAGCTTCCCGCCGCGCGTTGGCGTGGACATGGTGCCGCCGAACACACGGCCGCCGGGGTCGGCGATGACATCGTTGAAGCGGCTGTCAAGCTCCCCCGGCAGCTCCGCGATCACCGTCCCGACAAAACGTCCCTGCCGCCAGACCCGCACCGCGCCGCGGGCCATGAACAGCAGCAGCGCACCGTCCGATTGCAGCGTGAACCCGCCGACCGGCAGGCCGGTGTCAAAGCTTTCGACCCGGCCGGACGCCGGCGTGTAGCGGTGCAGGCGTGCCGCCGGGATGTCCGTCCAGTACAGGCACTTCTCCTCGGGATGCCAGAGGGGATTTTCGCCCACCTCGCAGGCAAGATCAGCGACCACCGTCGGTTCCATGGAAACCTCCCGGACAGCGTTCACCGCCGCCGGCCGCCTCCCGCCGCGGGGCACCGGCCGACGGCACCGCACAAGGTAGCGGCCGCACACGCCCTTTGCAACGCCCCCGCGCCCGGTTTGCCGATGGGCCGGCCGGTCGTATGTTATGGCTCACGACGCGACCTCAAGATGCCGTCGCCCGCGACGGCCGCAGGCCCTGCGCCTGCGAGCAACCGCAACAGCCACGTGTGAGGCAAACCATGAACCGACGGTTGCACGTCTGCCTGACGACCCTGATCCTGGCCGCGTGGTGCGCGCCGGCCGCCCCCCCCGCCGCCCCCCCGGCCAAGCCTGCCGCCGAGGCCTTCGCCGGCCTGAGGCTGGGCAGCGACACCTTGAAAGAGATCGAGAAACGCGTCACCCGCCGCGAGGAACTGGTGGGGCCGGGCAAGGCGACCGTCGAGCCGGAGGAGAACCTGCGCGCACAGACCTACCGCTACACCGGCAGCTTCGACCGCGACCGCTACGTCACCAGTACCATGCTCTACTTCTCCAGCAAGGGCGAGCTGGCCGGCTACGACCTGTTCCTCAAGGGACGCTCGACCTACGAACGCTACGGCCGCGAGCTGGCGCGCCAGTTCACCAAGACGGCGGAGGACCGCTACGAGGGGGAGCTGGCGGACGGCGCCTTCAAGGGGGCAAAAGTCACCGCGACCCTGACCGCCATCGGCGGCGGCAAGTCCGGCTACAAGAGCTATCAGGTCGAAGTGCGCTGCCTTGACATCCTGCGCCAGGACAAGGCGGCGTCCGGCGCGGGCGACTGACCCCGGCCTGTCCCCGGCGGGCGAGAGTGGCGGAATTGGCAGACGCACTGGGTTTAGGTCCCAGCGCCGCAAGGCTTGCGGGTTCGAGTCCCGCCTCTCGCACCAACCCCCGCCGGCAGCGCCGAACCGCCCCACGGCCATCGGGACACGACTGACGACGACCGCCGGCGGGGCCGCCGGCTCCGGGCGACCTGTCCGGGCCGTCGCCGGACGGTTCAGTCGGGTGCCGCCGGCCCCGCAGGGGGCGCACGCAGTCGTCCTCGTCGCCGTTCCGACGGTCTCGCCCTCCGCGGGAGTTGGACGCGTGGCCGGCCGTTGCGGCGAGGCCTGTCCGGGGGGGCGCACGCCTGGGGTCTCATCGTCACGGCCGTTCCCTGGCGGCGGGCCGTTGCCGGACTTTTTCGCCGGGTCGGCGCGCGCGGGCTTGCCCCCCGCGCTATACTATGCGCCTGTCCAACCCCAAACGACTCGACCCTACGGGCTACAGACGAGATGAACGACGCGTACGGCCGTCCCTTGAGGCTGGTGTGGCTGGCGGTGCTGGCCGGGGTCGTATTCACGGCCGGCAACCTGACGCTGGCCTTTGCCTCGAAGGGCCTGTCCCTTTACCCGGCCTTCCTGGCCGGCGCGGCGTTGCTGGCCGTCTCGCTGTTCAGCGCCGCCAAGCTCCACCTTGAACGCCGCCGCGAGCGCGAGCAGGACAACCTGCGCGTCTACCGCGAAGAGCACCCCTCGACTGAGCTGTTCGAGGACTCCGACGCGGCCCTCCAGCTGGCCAGCCGCGCCAACCGCACCTACACGACCTACGCGGTGCCGGTCCTGACCGCACTGCTGGGCGCCGGGCTGCTGGTTGCCGCCATTCTCCTGTGGCGGCACTGGACGAAACTGCCCGAGATCAGCCCGGTCCGTGAGCCGCTCCAGTACTGCGTGCTCTCGTTCATCCTCTTCCTCAGCGGACTGCTCCTCGGCAGCTTCCTGGTCGGGTCGTCACGCGAGCCGGCGCACCGCTGGCTGCGGCCCGGCGGCGCCTGGCTGTACCTGGCCGGCGGGATGAACCTTCTGGCCGGCCTGGCGCTGCTGGCGACGCACTGGGGGGTGAAGGTGGCGCGGCTGGACCTGCGGGCCGGGCGCATCGGGCTGATCGCCCTGATGATCCTGGCCGCCGAGATGATCCTCAGCGTCATCATCGAGTTCTACCGCCCGCGCACCGCCGGCGAAGAGGACCGCCCGGTCTTCGAGAGCCGCCTGCTGGCCCTGTTCACCGAACCCGGCGGCCTGGTGCGCAACCTCGCCGTCGCCCTCGATTACCAGTTCGGGTTCCGCGTCTCGGACGTCTGGTTCTACCGGTTCCTTGAACGCACGCTGGCCCCCTTCGTGCTGGCCATGCTGGCGCTGCTCTGGCTGACCACCTGCGTGGTCGTGATCCAGACCGAGGAGAACGGCATCCGCGAGCGCTTCGGGCGGGTGGCGTCCGAGAAGCCGCTGCCGCCGGGCTTCTACCTGAAGCTGCCGTGGCCGCTGGCCCGCATTTACACCTTCCCGGTCGAGCGCGTCCAGGTCATCCCCATCGGGTTCAAGGTCGCCGCCGACAAGGACGCCGCGGCCAACCAGCCGCCCCCCGACATGGAGGAGATGGGCGACATGACCGGGCGGGTCATCATCTGGGCCAAGAAACACCATGCCGAGGAGACCGATTTCGTGGTCGCCAGCCGCCCCTCCGCCGAGGGCGCCGCCGGCGAGACTCCGCCCGGCGACCCCGACCGCCTGCCGGTCAGCGTCTACCTGATGACGGCCAGCGTTCCCCTCTACTTCAGGGTCAACAACCTCTACGACTATGCCTACCGCCACACCGACGCCCGCGCCACCCTCGAACGCGTCGCCATGGGCGAGATCGTCGCCTACCTGGTCAGCGTCGATTTCTTCGACATGCTGACCGCCAGGCGGGCCGAGGGCGCGGCCCGTCTGCGCGAGCGCATCCAGGCGGCGGCCGAGGCGCAGCAACTGGGGGTCGAGGTGGTCT
>MVZH01000366.1 GCA_002068325.1 Lentisphaerae bacterium ADurb.BinA184
GGTTGCGGCCGACCACCGCCTGTCCGAGCGCATAGCCGACCGACCCCGGTGCACGTCCGCGCCAGGCGGCGACCACCGCGGCGGCCACGCGCTCCGCCGCCCACGGAATGTAGGCCTCCGCCGCCATGGCCGGCAACGCAATCTCGTGCATCGTCACCGACTCGCCCGCGCGCTTCTGTTCGTCGGCCTCGGTGCGGGCCAGCGGTGCAGTGTGGGTATGGGTCGCGTTCAGGATGATCGCCTCGGGGGCGAGCTCGGGCAGCGCCGAGACGACCCGTTTGCGGACCTCGCATCTCAGGCTGTCGGCGATCGATACCAGGTCGCAGCTGACCAGGACGATGGCGGCCTCGGGGGCGTCGCCGCCGGCCAGCGCCAGGACGGTGGCCGTCACCGGGTCGTGCACGCCTTCCGAGACGCGGGCGTAGTGTTGCCCGGCGAGTTGGACCGGCTCGTCCGGGGTGAGGTTTGCGGAGGCCCAGCCGATGGACAGGCAAGCGGCTTCGTGTGTTTCCATGATGTCCGTCTTCGCCTCCGGCATGCAGGTCGTTCGCTCTTATGGAACGTGAGCGATGAGGGATGAAAGGTGAGGGGTGCTTTTCAGGCTCCCGCGTGAGTCGCGCCCCGTACGCGTCGTGGCCATCGGCAATCGCACTTCACCCCGTTTGCATCCGGGCGGCGCCCTCGTCTGTCGCGGCGCTGGCCAGAACCATAGGGTAGCTGATCGAGTGTGTAAGGCAAGCCCGTTGGTCACGCCGTCGCGCGGGGTTTGCGTCTCATCGGTCATGCTTCCCTGCCCAAGCCCGGTTGAAGGCGCCGGCCAGGGCTGGCCAGGTAGGAGGCTGTGCCGGGCGCAGAGCTGGCGAGGCCGCTCACCGGCCTTTCCAGGTGTTGGCCGCCGTCCACCGCACCATCCGGTCGAGAAGCTGTTCACCTTCAGCGCGGCTGGAACACCAGGCCTGCAGCATCAGCCGGGCGGGATCCAGCTCCCGCACCAGCGGTTCGATATTCGGCGGCGGCAGCTCGATGTGCACAATCTTGCCGGCCGCCTGGGCGCGCTTGTACATCTCCACGTGGGCCGGCCCGTTCGGCGGCTCGCATGGGGCCGGGGTGTACTGCAACACCCGCAGGAAGGGCAGCGAAAGCAGTCGCGGAAGGTGCTGGAGGGCGTCGCCACCGTCGAGATGATACCAGATCGCGCCGCCGGCCGCGGAGGCCAGCTCCATCTCCGGCACGACAAAGCGGTCGAACATGGCGGGCGAGAGCATGCACGAGACATCGGACTGGAAGCCGCTGACCGGCTCGGGCGCCCAGAAGGGCATCCAGCCGGTCATGCCGTTGGTGAGCGCATGGCCGCACCGCCGCTTGAATTCCGCGAGCGCAGTGACCAGCGCGAGGCGGTCGCGCGCCCCGGCCAGGATGGCCTCGCGCATCCAGTCGGGGTGATCGTTTAGCGCGAACAGGAAGGCCTCGGTCCCCATCACCATCGACAGCAGGTCGTTGGCCGGCAGACCGGCGGCGGCGGCCACGAAGAAATCGTCGCGCCCGGCGGCCTGGCACAACGCCGCAATCAGGTTCAGGTATTTCCGTGTCCACGGATTGTCCGGGTCATGACGGAACGGCGACGGCTGTGTGAAGGCGACCGGCCGCGTCTCGAACCAGATCGTTTCCGGCGAGAAGCGCGGCGTTCCTCCAAGGCAGTTGACCCAGTTGGCCATGAGGTGGTAGCCGGGGATTGTCTCCCCGCCCCACCAGGTTCCCCGCACGGCATTCAGGGCCGAGGGGATGACATGGCCCGGATCGAGCCAGCGGGCTTCGTCGTTGGCCGGCGGCGGCACCGGCAACGGCTCATCCAACGGCTGCGGGGCCCGCAGGTTGATGCAGGGACGGTCCAGCCGTTCGCCGTGCCAGAGCGCGGTGAGGCGGCGTTGGGTTTCGGGCCAGTCGGGCTTGTACCGGATTGTCATGTGCTCCTTTGCAAGGTTGGTGGCGTGTCAGCCCCCGGCCGCACTGTCCCGAAAGTCTCTTGCCACACCCGGGACCGCCGGCGTCCCGCCGGCCCTGTCCTCAAGGTCCTCTGCCACCGCCGGGACCGCCGGCGTCCCGCCGGCACTGTCCCCAAGGTCCTCTGCCACCGCCGGGACCGCCGGCGTCCCGCCGGCTGTTCTGCCTTTCTGCACCATGGCACTGCTCCATCGCCAGGCCTCCGGGCTTCCCGCCAACCCCGCTTCGACCGGGTTGCTCTCGATGTAGTCCCGGCAGGCGTCGAAGTGCTTCCGCCCCCGGATGTACCGGTCGTGGTACTCCCGGAACCAGAAGTCGCCGTGGCGGCCCAACAGCTTGTTGGCCTCGTGGGCGGTGAAGGATTTCCAGGAATGGACGATGGAGGAAAGGGAATAGGGGGAAGATGCCGGCGGGACGCCGGCGGTCCCGGGGGAGGGCTGGGCCGGCGGGACGCCGGCGGTCCCAGGGGGTGGTACGGCCGGCGGGACGCCGGCGGTCCTAGGGGGGCCAGGCAAGGTCTCGATCAGGGTGTGAACATGGTTCGGCATGATGCACCAGGCAATGAGCCGGTACCGTTCGCCGTCGAAATGCAGGAGGGCATCCTGCACGATGTGGGCTATTCTGTCGTCGCGGAGCCAGCAGGCACCGTGCCCTGCATCTTCGTACTTGGTCAGGCGTTCGCGCAGTTCGACCTCGCGAGGGTCAGTGGCCGGCAGGCCTTCGAGCCAGTTCAACTCCTCCCGCCATCTTGTGACGAGGGTTTCGGGCACGGCGTCGTGCAAACGAAAGGTGATGGATTGGATGCGGCCGGGCATGTCAACGTGGGGAAGATAACCGCGGGAATGCCAAGAGGATGATGCCGGCGGTCCCGGCGAGGGGAAGGGCCGGCGGGACGCCGGCGGTCCCGGGGGAGGGCTGAGCCGGCGGCGACGGATTGAGCTTGCCCTCGACACTCATTCCGAGGACTGTAACATCCGACATGATGGATGCAAGAACAAATGCCCTCCACCCTGTCGCCGTTCGGGATCGCGCCAGAGGCCTTGACTAGCATCGTCCTCTCCCCGGCCTGGGACCGCCGGCGTCCCGCCGGCACTGTCCCCAAGGTCCTCTGCCACCGCCGATACCGCCGGCGTCCCGCCGGCCCTGTCCCCGGGGTCCTCTGCCACCGCCGGGACCGCCGGCGTCCCGCCGGCACTGTCCCCAAGGTCCTTTGCCACACCCGGGACCGCCGGCGTCCCGCCGGCTGTTCTGCCTTTCTGCACCATGGCACTGCTCCATCGCCAGGCCTCCGGGC
>MVZH01000367.1 GCA_002068325.1 Lentisphaerae bacterium ADurb.BinA184
CCCTCCGCCAGGCCGGCCTCTACGACGACACCGCGGTCTTCCTCTTCTCCGACCACGGCGACTTCACCGGCGACTACGGCCTCGTCGAGAAAACCCAGAACACCTTCCAGGACTGCCTCAGCCGCGTGCCGTTCGTCATCAAACCGCCGCGCGGCGTGCCGGTGCGCCCGCGGGTCAGCAACGCCCTTGTCGAACTGGTGGATTTCCCCGCCACGGTCTTCGAACTCGCCGGCCTGACCCCCGGCTACACCCACTTCGGCCGATCCCTCCTCCCCGTCCTGGCCGGCAACCGCGACTCCCACCGCGACGCCGTCTTCTGCGAGGGCGGACGACGCGAAGGCGAAGACCACTGCCGCGAGGGCGACTTCACCCCCGGCGACACCCGCCGGCACTACTGGCCACGCCTCAGCCTCCAGTGGGAATCACACGTCGCCCACGGCAAGGCCGTCATGTGCCGCACGGACCGCCACAAGTACGTCCGCCGGCTCTACGAAAGCGACGAGTTCTACGACCTCGCCACCGACCCCGGCGAGACCGTCAACCGCATCGCCGACCCGGCCTGCGCCGCCGACGTCGCCCGCCTCCGCGAACGCCTCCTCACCTTCTTCATGGAAACCGCCGACGTCGTCCCCCACCAGCCCGACCGGCGGTGGTGAGAACCTCCGCATACCCCCCACCGGACGGGCGTCCCCACCCGGCCTGTCCCCTGCCCAAGCCTCAGTCGCCGATCTGCACCGCGGCGACTGGGCAGACGCCCTTGCAGGTGCCGCAACGCACGCAACGGGCGTCGTCTATCTCGTGCTTCTCGTACGGCCGCGGCGTGATGGCCTCCGCCGGACAGTGCTGGGCACACTTGGCGCAACCGACGCACTCGTCGGTGATCCGGTAGTGGATCAGCGCCTTGCAGCGATGCGCCGGGCAACGCCCCTCGCAGTGGGCCTCATACTCGTCGCGGAAATACCGCAGCGTCGTCAGCACGGGATTGGGGGCCGTGCGGCCGAGGCCGCACAGGCTGCCCGACTTCACCTGCTGGGCCAGCTGTTCGAGCCTTGCGATGTCCGCAATCTTGGCCGTGCCGGCGCAGAACCGGTCGAGCAGTTCGAGCATCCGCTTGGTGCCGATGCGGCAGAACGTGCACTTGCCGCAGGACTGGTCCTGGGTGAAAGCCAGGAAGTAGCGCGCGATGTCAACCATGCAGTCGGACTCGTCGAGCACCACCAGCCCGCCCGACCCCATCATCGCGCCGGCCGCAGTCAAGGCCTCGTAATCCACGGGCAGATCGAGCTGCGCCGCCGGGATGCAGCCGCCCGACGGGCCGCCCACCTGCACGGCCTTGAGCCGTCCGCCGCCGGCCACGCCGCCGCCGATCTCCTCGACAATCCGGCGCAGGCTCAGCCCCATCGGCACCTCGATCAGCCCGCCCCGCGCCACCTTGCCGGCCAGGGCGAAAACCTTGGTGCCCTTGCTGCGGCCCGCGCCGACGGCGGCAAAGGCCTCGGGGCCGTGCGTCAGGATCCACGGAGTCAGGGCATAGGTCTCGCAGTTGTTGACCAGCGTCGGGCGGCCGTGCAGCCCGTGCACCGCTGGGAACGGCGGGCGGAAACGCGGCATGCCGCGACGCCCTTCGAGCGAGGCGATGAGCGCCGTCTCTTCGCCGCAGACAAAGGCCCCCGCGCCTTCGCGAATCTCAAAGTCAATCGAAAACCTCGTCCCCAGGATGCCCGCGCCAAGCAGCCCGGCCGCGCGGCAGCGGCGCAACGCCTCGCCGACGCGCTGAAGCGCCAGCGGGTACTCGGCGCGGATGTAGAAGATGCCCTCCGTCGCCCCGGTGACATAGGCGGCTATCAGCATGCCCTCGATCACCCGGTAGGGGTACGACTCGAGGATCATCCGGTCCATGAACGCGCCGGGGTCGCCCTCGTCGCCGTTGCAGACCAGGTACTTGGGCACGCCGGGGGCCAGCTGCACGGCCGTCCACTTCACCCCCGTCGGAAAACCCGCCCCGCCGCGGCCGCGCAGGCCGCTGTGCTTGATGCGCGCGATGATGTCGTCGGGCGCCCACTCGCGCAGGCAACGGCCGAGGGCGCGGAAGCCGCCGCGCGCGCGGTACTCGTCGAGGTCGAGGGGTTCCATGACGCCGCCGTACTCGGTGGCCAGGTGGCGCTGCGGGCCGAGGAAGGCGACGACGGGCGGGTCGCGCACGTCCAGCCCGTAGCGGGCGAGCGGCGCCCAGCTCTGGTCAGTCAACAGGCGTTCGAGGATCTGCCCGGCCCCGGCCCGCACGCGCCGCAGCACCCCCGGCGGCGCGAAGTGACGCAACAGGATGCGCTCGACATCCTCAGGGCGGACCTTGGTGTAGAGAACCGGCGCCTTGCCCTGCGCCTCGATCTCAAGCAGCGGCGTGCGATGGCACATGCCCACGCAACCGACACGCTTGACCCGCACCGCCAGGCGACGACGACCCACCGTCTCCTCAACCGCCTGACGCAACACCGCGCTGCCGCCCGCCACACAACACGACCCCAACCCAATCCGTACCTCGCCGCGCAACGGCCCGGAGACCGACATCCCGGGCGCCGCAACCGCCCCCTCCCCGCGCCGGAGAAAGTCTGCGATGACCTGCCCCACACCGTCAGGCGTGACGTGGCCGTACGTGACGCCGTCAACCTGCACCACCGGCGCCAGCGTGCAGCAGCCCAGGCAGGACACCCGGCGCACGGTGAACCGTCCGGCGGCGTCGGTGTCCCGCGTTGAGGGGATGCGCAGATGCCGCCGGAACGCGTCGTACACCCGTTCGGCGCCTTTGACATGGCAGGCGGTGCCGACGCAGACCGAGATCATGTGAAGGCCAACCGGCTGATGCCGGAACTGGCTGTAGAAGGTGGAGACCCCGGCGATCGCCGCCGGCGTGATGGCCGTCGTCTCCGCCACCCGGCGCAACGCCGCGGCAGGCAGGTACTGAAAGCGTTCCTGCAGGGCCTGGAGGATCGGGATGACCGACTCCGGGCCGCGGCCAATCCGCGCCACGATAGCATCCACGACCCCCAGGTCAACGGCGGAGCCAGGGCCGGACGCGGGGGGCGCGTCGGTCGTCAGGTTGGCGGCGGCGTCGGGCATGGAAGCAAAGGATAGCCCGTCTTGAAGCGCGTGCAATGGCGGCGCGCAGGGAGTGCGCGGTGCCCAGTTCGTGAAAACGGCGCTGTTTTCACGCACTCGGCCGTGCCGGGGGCGTGGGAGCGGGGGGGGGCGTC
>MVZH01000368.1 GCA_002068325.1 Lentisphaerae bacterium ADurb.BinA184
AGCCGGTTGCCCAGGCCGGAGAAGTCTCCGCTTCGCCACGGCTCCAGGGGCACGGTGGAATTCAGCTCGTTGACGCTCACCCCGCCGATGTTGCCTTCATACGAGTTGAAGAAGAACGTCCTGTTCTTGCCGTTGTACACCCCGGGGATGTAGACCGGGCCGCTGAGGGTTGTGCCGTACAGGTGCAGGACGCCGGTCGGGCGTTGCGCCTGGAACGGATTGCGGGCCTTGAAGAACGGCGTCGAGTAGTAGTCGAACAGCGTGCCGTGCAACTGGTTGGTGCCGCGCTTGGTGATCACGGTGACCTGGCCGACCGCGCCGAACTCCGCCGAGTTGTTGGCCAGGTCGATCTTGACCTCCTCGTAGGACTCGATGTAGTTGGCCTGCGGCCCGATCGCATTGCCGTCGCCGTCGTTGAAGTTGGTGCCGTCGATGGCCCAATTGGCCTGGTTGCTGCGCGAGCCGCCAAAGCGGCGGCCTTCGGGGCCGCTGACGAAGTTGGGGGCCATGTCGAGGAAGGCCCACATCCAGCGGGCGTTCAGCGGCACGGTCTTGAGCAGGGTGGCGGACTGGGTCGAGGTGATGCGCGCCGACTCGGTCTCGATCAGGGTGGCCCCGGCGCTCACCTCCACCTGGGTGGCGATCTGCCCGACCGTGAGCGCGATGTCCACGCGCCGGACGTCGCGGGCCGCGAGGATGATGTTCTCCACCCGGAACTCGGCGAAACCGGCAGCCTCCGCCACGAGTGTATAGGTGCCTTCCTTAAGCTGGGGGATCGTGTAGACCCCCGCCTGGTTGGCGACCGTGGCGGTTTTGATGCCCGTTTCCACATTGGTCGCGGTGATGCCGACGCCGGGCACGACGGCCCCGGTGGAGTCCATCACGGCGCCGGTAATAGTCGCGAATGTCGTCTGAGCGGCGGCCTGCGTCGAAAGCAGCAGGAACAACGCGGCGGCGGCCGGCAGCGGAAAGCGCATTTGCATAATCCTCCTCAGAGATTGATCTCCTGGTCCAAAAATGTGGCACGCCGAATCATAAGCGAGCCCTCTCCAGAAACCCGTTAGCCGATCATAAAGGGTGAAGGCCCGCTGCGGGTCGTATCCCTACGTGACCTCACGTGTGAGGACCCCGGCGGCAAACCGTTGGAATTTCGTAAGTAACGTCTCCTAACGCGCGTGAGCACCGATCTCAGGGCGCCGGGGACGCCTCCGGCATGGCCCCCTGAAAGCCTGATATAGTTACAGTGGCTTCGGCAATGAATGCGCCTCTCCGAATGGTCGGCCGGCCGCGGGCGGGCGGGGATTCCGTCGCGGCGGATGCCGTCCGTGCACAGCTCGACCGGCTGCTGGGCAGCCCTCTTTTCCGGCACTCGGAACGCCTGGGCCGCTTCCTGAAGTTCGTCGTCGAGGAGTCGCTTGCCGGCGGCACGGACCGGCTGAAGGAATCGGTCCTGGCCATAGAGATCTTCGACCGCGAGACCACCTACGACTCGCGTGTGGATTCGGTCGTGCGGGTGGAGGCGCGCCGCCTCCGGGAGAAGCTCGACAAGTACTACGCCACCGAGGGACAGGACGACCCCGTCCTGATCGAGATGCCCAGAGGCGCCTACGTCCCGGCCATCACCTGGCGGCCGGTTGCGGCGTCCCGGAAGAGGAGATTCGGCACAGCCGCGCAGCTCCGGTATGGGGCGATCGCCGCGTGCCTTGCCGCGCTGGTGCTGGCGACGGTCCTGCTGACGCGCTGGGCGGATTCCCGCGGCAGGCCGCCGGCGCCTTCGCTGCAACGGCTTACCTCGGATTCGGGCCTGACCTTCCAGCCGGCGTTGTCGAGCGGCGGCAAGCTGATCGCGTATGTCTCGGACCGCGGCGGAACGGGCAGCCTGGATATCTGGCTGCAGCGGGGCCCCCGCGGGGTTCCGGTCCGCCTGACCGACGATCCGGGGGACGAGGTGGAGCCGGCGTTCTCGCCGGACGGCGCCTTGATCGCCTACCGGCAGGAGGGCGAACTCGACGGCATCTACGTCATTCCGGCGCTTGGCGGCAGGCGGACCCTGCTGGCGCGCGGGGGCTACCGGCCGCGGTTTTCCCCGGACGGCAGCCGCCTGGCGTACTGGACCGGCCAGCGGACCTTCCGCGCCGCCAAGGCGTTCATCATGCCGGCCGAAGGCGGGGATCCGGTCCAGGTGCAGCCCGGTTTCGCCTATGCCGCCTACCCGGTCTGGTCCCCGGACGGGCGCCACGTGGCTTTCGTCGGCGTCCGGGAGCGGGTGACCGGCCAGCCGTACCGGGACGACTGGGACTGGTGGGTGGCCCCGGTGGACGGCGGGCCGGCCGTAAGAACGCTGGCGCGGCAGGTGTTCGACCGGCGGGGGCTGCGCGCCCCCGAGGCGAGCTGGTCGCATCGCTGGATACTGCCCCACGGCTGGACCTCCTCCGGACACATCGTTTTCTCGGCCCGATCCGGCGGCCAGACCAATATCTGGCGGCTGGCGATTTCGCCGCGCGACTGGCGGGCGAGCGGCACCCCCGAGCAGCTCACCTTCGGCGCCGGGCGGCAGGACTACCCGGCCGTTTCGGAGGACGGCGTCCTGGCCTTCACCGTCCTGACCCGGAAGTCGGATGTCTGGAGTCTGCCCCTCGGTTCCGGCGGCGAGCCGGCCGGCGGGTTGACCCGGCTGACCACCGGTCCGGCGGACTCGAACCGGCCTTCGGTATCCGCGGACGGCAGCCGGCTGGCGTTCATCTGCAACCGCACCGGAGCCGACCAGGTGTGGGTCCAGGACCTGGCCACCGGGCGCGCGGCGGCCCTCACCGCGACGCCGGGGGAGAAAGACGCGGTGGCGATCTCGCGCGACGGCGCGCGCGTGGCGTTCGGTTACTCGCCGCCGCTGCGGCAGGCGATCCTGTGGCTCCCCTTTTCCGGCGGCGGGGCCACACAGCTCTGCGCGGATTGCGGGCTGCCGCGGGCCTGGATGCCGGACGGCGAGGGCATCCTGTTCCACCGGCGGACGCCGGAGGTCTCGCTCATCGAAGTGCTGGACTCCTCGGGAGACATAAGAACGCTGGCCAGCGCGAAGGACGCCGCGCTGGTATCGCCCTACGTTTCGCCCGACGGCCGGTGGCTGGCCATGATTGTCCGGACGCCGCCGGACGATCACCGGGTGGCCGCGGCGCCGCTCCGCGGCGGAAAGGCCGCGGACCGCGCCGAATGGATCTCGGTGTCCGACCCCGGCGAGTGGGT
>MVZH01000369.1 GCA_002068325.1 Lentisphaerae bacterium ADurb.BinA184
CTGGAGGGACGGCCTCCGTGCCGTCCGGGTCATGCCTGGCGGACAGCGTCATTGGGTTCGACTTGGCGGACACGGAGGTCCGCCCTCCATGGGCACGCAACCTGGCACGCCTGGAGGGACGGCCTCCGTGCCGTCCGGGTCATGCCCGGCGGACAGCGTCATTGGGTTCAATTTGGCGGACACGGAGGTCCGCCCTCCATGGGCACGCAACCTGGCACGCCTGGAGGGACGGCCTCCGTGCCGTCCGGGTCATGCCCGGCGGACAGCGTCATTGGGTTCGACTTGGCGGACACGGAGGTCCGCCCTCGACAGAAGCCGATCACACCCCGCGCGGCAACCGAGTGCGTGCCGGCCCCCCCGCTCTCCCGCAGGCAAGCCCACGCCGGCCCGCGTCATTCGCGGAACACGGCCTGCCCTTCCGCATAGACCGCCGTCGGGCGGCTGGCGATGTCGAACGGGTCACCGTCCCAGCAGATAAAAGACGCCCACTTGTCCTTGGCGAGGGTTCCGAGACGGTCGGCGATGCCGAGCAGGGCGGCGTTGCGGCGGGTGACCGTTTCGAGGGCGGCCTGCTTGGCCAGGCCACAACGCAGCAGGCACCGGGTCTGCTGAAGCAGGCTCCAGGACGGCGTGACGGGGTGGTCGGTCATCACGCCGAACTCCACGCCGGACTCGATCAGGAGGCGGGCGTTGCGCCAGTTCAGATTTCGCAGCTCCGTCTTGCTGGCCGTAGTCTCGACCGGTCCGTAGACCACAGGGATCTTCCGCCGGGCCAGCTCGCGGAACACCTCGGGGCGGGCGACGTCCATGGCGTGTTCGACCGTCACCCGCAGGCCGAACTCGTCCACCAGGCGCAACAGGGCCGCGATGTCGTCGGTCTTGTGGGCGTGCACACGCAGGGCCGTGCGGCCGGTCAGCACCTCGTGCAGCACCTTCTCCTCGGGGGTCAGCTCGTCGGTTTTGGCGGCCCCGCGGCCAGGCCGGCGGAGCCGCGCGGCCTTGGCGTGGACGGCGCGCAGCCTGCCCCGCAGCACCGCCAGCTCGCCCATGCGGGTGGAGGGGCGCGTGCCTTTGCTGTCCTTCGCCGTCATCGGGTTGTAGCCCAGCGCGGCCTTGATGCCGGCCCGTGCGATCAGCGCCTCGCTGCTGGTCGGCGCGAGGTGCCGGATCACCGCCGACAGGCCGCCGATCAGGTTCGCGCTGCCCGGCATGACGCACGAGTACAGCGTGCCGAACTCGGCGGCGGTCCGCAGCGCCGCGTCATCCATCTGGATCGAGTCCAGCACGTCAGGCAGCGCCAAGATCGAATCGAGCTGGTCATTGACCTCGCACTCGGCCCCCGGCGCCCCGTGCCGGTGCACGCCGATGTGGCTGTGGGCATCGATGAACGCGGGCGTCAGCACCGCGCACTCGGCCACCTGTTCACCCTTGGGCGAGGCGGAGAGTCCGACGATCCGGTCGCCGGAAAAGACCAGATAGACGTCGTTCCGGATGGCCTCGCCCGTATAGACCGTACCGGCCTGGATGCATGTCATCATGGCTCACCTCCTGCCGCCGCCTGACGCTGTGTGCACGGGCCATCGCCGGTGACGCGCCGACGCACCGGCCCGCGCCCGGCGGCCGGGAGGTTACCATAGAGGGCCGCAGCGGCATGACAAGCCCGCGCGGCGGCGTCCAGGGCCGTCCGCGCAGGAGACTGGTACGGCGACCGCCTGAAGGCGGAACTCCTGACGATGCACCGCCTGAAGGCGGGACTCCTGGCGGGTTCACCCGGGCGGCTGCGCTGCCCGGTCAGGAGTTCCCGCTTCAGCGGGTGCGCCTAGGTCTTGAGAGCCTTGCCCTGACCGCCTGAAGGCGGAACTCCTGACGATGGACCGCCGGATGGCGGGACTCGTGGCGGAGTGCCCGGCGCGGTTGCCCTTTGCCGCGGCCCGCGCTACGGTACGCGCCAACCTTGAACCCTACGAACCCTGAGCCGGACCGCCGCCCGCCGCCGGGGGGCCGGCGGCCGTGGGCGCTACGGCCCCGACCGACGTCCCGGCTGGATCATCGAGACCGACCATGGCCAGAGTCGAACCCCGCGCCTTCCTGCGCTTCCTCGTGGACGAGTGGCCGCTCATCGAGGCCGTCCACGAGCGCGGCCGTCAGGGCCCGCTGCGGGCCGCCGCCCTGCGCGAGCTGGCCGTTCTCGGCAGCCAGCCGCGCGCCCTCGAACGGCTCTTCGAGCTGAACATCCTGGTGCCGCTGCCGCACAGCCCGACTTTCGAGATGAGCGACTTTGTCCAGGACATCGTCGCCCACCTGAAGCGCGAGCACACCCTGGGGCTGGCCGGCGAGCTGCGCGCCCACCTCGAGGACCTCGAAAGCCAGACCAACGGGATCACCGCCGCGCTTGAGGGCGCCGACCGCGACGGCCTGCACCGCCACACCCTCGCCCTCGCCATCCGCATCAAGACCATCCTCCGCCATCTCGACAACAACACCGCGGCGGTCGAGGACATCGTGATCCGCGCCAAGACCCGCCAGCGGCAAATCCCCGTGCGCCAGCGCTACGCCGAAGTCCTCGAGGCCTGGGACTCGTACATCGAGCCGGTGCGCGAGATGGTCGAACCCCGCGGTGCCTTCGAGGCGCTGTTCGGACGCCTCGAGGCCGAGCTGACCAGCGCCTTGAAACGCATGGAAACCGAGGGCGGCGTGGTCGGCGAACACGACGAGCTCGAGGTGCTCATGTTCCGTCTGCTCCAGCTGCGCAGCCAGCTCAAGGCCCACCTGACCGCCGCCACCGAGCCGCTCTTCCCCCTGGTGCGCGAAATCCGCCGCAACAGCCTCATCGCCCGCGGCGCCTCGGTCGCGCTCAAGAGGATCCGGCGCGGCGAGCTGGACGGTCTTGCCCTCAGCCAGCTGCTCCCGTTCTGCCGGCGTGACATCCCCAACGCCATTGCCGACCTCGGGGAGATCGAGGCCTACGTCGCCAACCTCGCCGACTACCGGCCGGCCCCGCAGCCCTTCCCCGCCGCCCCCGCCGAGGTGCCGCCGCCGCCCCCGCCGCCGCCCTTCAACGCCGCCGCCGTCGTCGAACGCCTCCGCACCCAGCCGCGCACCGGAGACCTGCTCGGATGGCTCATCGACACCTGCGGCGAGACCGCCGACGTCGAGGATCTGCTCGATCTCTATTTCACAGTCGCCGGAGGTGAGACCGGGCTCGACGCCAAGGCCTCGTCCCGCCGCGTCCAGT
>MVZH01000370.1 GCA_002068325.1 Lentisphaerae bacterium ADurb.BinA184
AACCGCGCCCTCGGCGACACCGTCTTCCGCCTCGGCCGCGACCCGTTGCGCAAACTGCACGCCAGCGACCGCCTGGTCGGCGCCGCCCGCCTGGTCGAGGCCGCCGGTCTCCGCCCCCGCCACCTCGCGCTCGGCATCGCCGCCGCGCTGTTCTTCGACCCCGCCGACGACCCCGCCGCCCAGCAGCTCCAGCACACCGTCCGCGAGAGGGGGCCCGCCGCCGCCCTCGACGAAGTCGCCGGCATCGCCCCCGACGAGCCGCTCGCACGCCAAATCCTCTCGGACTACGACGTCCTCAAACCCGCCCCCGCCGCCAGCCTGCGACGGCTCCTGGCGACCCCGGCGCCGTGAACGAGAAGCCGCCTGCAGGATGCCGGCGGACGACACCAGCCTGCGCCAGGCGGGGCACGGCAGGCAGGCGGAGACCGTCCCTCCAGCGCGACAAACAGCCAATACCTGTCGCCGCCGATGGAGGGCCGGGCCCCGTCCCCGGCCTTGGAGTCTGGCGGAAATCCTGTGGTGTTCCTGCCCTCTGGATCGCACTCGTGCTCCGTGGGCCACGCGAACGGTACCCACAGTCGTTCCCGACAGACCAGGGCCAGCGAGTCGAGGGCGAAGACGATGATCCTCGCAGGACTATATACCGAGCGCCGCCAGGCGCTCTTTGGAGTGTCTGCGGCCTGCCGCAGCTTTCACACGGGCCGGCATGACGGCCCGCCACCCCGCCGGGGCAGGCCCCGGCGGAACAAAGCGGTCGCAGGCGACCGCACTCCAGAGCGGCTCCGCCGCGGTATGTCAAGGGCCAAACACAAGAAGGGTGTCATCGTTCATGGCAATCGACTTGTGCCGAACTCTAGACCGGCGGAGACCGCCGGCTCCACACGACCCACGACCTACGACCTACGATCCACGACCTACGACCTACCACCGGAGACCGCCGGCTCAAAAGGACAAGCCTGGACGATCCCCAAGCGGAGGCGTGGCAACCTCGGGCCGGCCGGGCATTGGCAACGGACCGGACTACGGGAATGGGGTGAAGATATTGCGGACTCCGCAACCCAGGGCGGCCAGGCCGATCACGTCCCAGACCGCCATGCCGAGCAGGGCGCCGCAGAACGCGCCGGCCATCAGCGGCGCCATGTGCTCGCGCACCAGGCGCGGGCCGCCCAGCTTCAGCGAGAGCAGCCGGATCAGCCAGGCGACCAGCAGCGATCCCCAGCACATGTACGAGAAGTGCGCGTTGGCCAGCACATAGCCGATGGGGTGCAGCCAGAAGCCGACGAACAGCGAGCGCAGCGCGACCAGCAGCACGGTCACCCCCAGGCCGATTCCGGAGGCGATGATCGGCGCCGCGGCCGAGCCGCGCCCGCCCCTGGCCACCTCGCCGGCGGCGGACATCATCTGGGCGTTGGCGTCCGTCACCGAGTCGCGCAGCGTGCGCAGGTACCAGTCCTGGTGAAGCCCCCAATCCTTCATGTACTTAATGTTTTCGCCGCCGCGGCCGTAGGCCCACACCAGCATGACGTAGCCGCCGATGATGACGCCGCCGATGAGGCCGAGGATGAGGGCCCGGCGGATGCCTTTGGGGTTGGCGTTGAAGGTGTTGCCCAGGTGCATCATCTCCACCTGGCTGGGGGCGAACATGAGGAACTGGGCGACGGCCATGAAGCCGCCGACGCAGAAGCTCAGCACCAGGGTCGAGGTGCCGAACACCGCCAGCCCGCCCAACATGAAGAACACCAGGTGGGGGTAGTACGGGGTGAAGTACGTCCACGGCACCCCGCACTCGGTGCGGATGCGCGCCGCCGACAGCCCGCAGACCACGATGAAGCCGAAGAACACCAGGGCCGGCACCGCCCCCAGCCCGCTGCTCACGCCCCACAATGCGAAAAACACAAACGAGACGATGATCGCGGCCAGCGCCGCCCGGTAGCTCATGATCTCGCCGGCGTCGCTGACCCCGCCGCGGCCAAGGATACGCAACGCGGCGGCCCGCAGATGCTTGCGCGAGACCCACAGCACGATCAGGGCCAGCCCCAGGAAGGCGCCCAGATGCTGCTCGTGCGGGAAGGGGTACCAGTCTATCGGCCCCCGGATGTTCTTCCAGCCGAAAACCTCGCCGAGGAAGTAGGGGATGCGCGACAGCCAGAAGAACACCAGGATGCTCAGCAGCATGTCCAGATCAATGAAGAACGCCACCGCCACCATCAGGATGATGATCTCGAAGTTGGCCCCCGCCATGCCCTGCATGAAGGCCTTCATCGCCGGCGAGTCCACGTACTGCACAAGGTTGACCGACACCTTGGGGCTGGGCAGGTTGGGGATGTAGAAGGCCAGCCCGAGCAGGCCGGTGTAGACAAAGGCCGCCACCACCCCCGCCTGGAACGTGCGCTTGCGGAAGATCGGCCGCAACCCCGGACGGCCGCCGGGGTCGTCCTCGATCAGCAGGCGCGGCAGCATGACCAGCGGGAAGGGGAAGCGCTCGTTGTCCGCCCACTGCCGGCGCAGGATCACCCCCATCCCGAGCGTGCACAGGAAGACGGCCAGCACGATGGACATCCAGTAGACCAGCGGCACCAGCCACTGCCGGTAGGGCACGTAGCCCTTGAGCACGTACCAGACGCCCGCCGGCGAGGCCAGGTTGTCGGGCCGCACCAGCAGCGAACCGCGCTCCGACTCCGGCACGCGCTCCAGATCCCCGCGCCGCACCTCGGTCGACCCCTTGTACAGCCGGGCAATGGCCTCGTTGCTGAAGAAGACGACGTCGGCGACCGCCGCCCGCCCCGGCCCTTCGAGCGT
Source organism: Lentisphaerae bacterium ADurb.BinA184 (assembly GCA_002068325.1). GTDB lineage: Bacteria > Verrucomicrobiota > Lentisphaeria > Oligosphaerales > MVZH01 > MVZH01. Next base: position 2,800 of record MVZH01000370.1, read on the forward strand.
GAACACCAGCTCGACATGCTCGCCGGGTTCGGACGGCAGGTTGACGTACGGCTCGCCGATGCGCCGGAAGGCGCCCCGGTCCGAGTAGTTGGCCTCGGTCGCCCGCTGCAGCGACGTGATCGCCACGCTCTCGCCGGCCGCGGTCACCAGGTCCACCGACAGGCGCGAGCGCGAGCCGGTCTCGGCCAGCCGCAACAGGCAGCTGAAGTAGTAGCGGTCGGCGGGCACGAGCTGTTCGCGGCCGCTGGCGTCGCGGCGGGGGATGCGCAACCGCAACGTACTCAGCAGGGCGGCCTCATCCACCCCCTCGCCTCCCCGGTTGACGAGTTCGACGGCGCGGGTGCGCCCGATCGGCGAGTCCGCGGCCTCGATGGACTGTGCGGCGGCGGCGGGCTCGG
>MVZH01000371.1 GCA_002068325.1 Lentisphaerae bacterium ADurb.BinA184
ACGGCGCGCGCATCACCATCAAATGACGAAGGGGACACGGACATGACACCTGCCATGCTTTTCTGGTTCCTCGGCGTCGCTTCCGCGCTCTGGTTCATCGCCCATACCTGCGAGACCCGCGGCGGCATCTTCCGCGGACTCGTGCGCACCCTCCGCGGGCGTGTGCGCGACCTCCGCGCACAATCCCGCTTCGACCAAGTGTTCATCGTGGTTTTCCTCGTCGTCTGCTGCCACTACGCCGTCACCAAGCCCGTCGCCCCCTCCGGCGCCCCGGAACCCGTCCCCGCCGCCGTCACATCCGCCGTCCCGCTTGAACCCCTTGAACCCCTTGAACCTCTTGAACCCTTGAACGCCTTGAACGCCTCCGGCTCCCTGACCCCCGGCCAGTACGCGGCCGGGGTCGCCCTCGTCTCCGCCGCGACCAACGCCGCAGCCTGGCGTGCCGCGCCCTCCAATGCGATCGTCCACGCGCCGTGGACCGTGTACGGCGTGGCCGAGGACACCTTCTGGCTGCAGACAAACGGCTGGTCCTTCACCCTCGGCACGAACCAGATCGACGGCCTGCACGTCTCCAGTTCGGGGCTGGTGTCGTTCCAGAACCCGTTATCCACACCTTCCCCCTCCTCCGTGCCCGCGAACGCCAGCCTGCTCGCGCCGCTGCACGGCAGCTTCGGCACCGTGCCGCCGCAGGGGCGCTTCTGGCACGCGCCCACGCCCTCGGGCGGCCTGCTGCTGACCTGGGAGAACCTCTACGCCGGGCGCGACACCAACTGCCCGGTCTCCTTCCAGTCCGAACTCTTCGGAAACGGCGATTTCCGCTTCCGGTACAAAATACCGGCCGGCTCCGCGCTCCGATCCCCCGGCCACGCCTTCACCAACCTCTTGGTCGGCGCCCGGCACAACGGCGGCGGCGAGATTTTTTCCCTCAACGATCCCTCCGCACTCACCAATGGCCTTGAGCTGTGCTGGCGCGCCTTCGGCCTGCTCGACCCCGATGTCAGCGACCACGACGGCGACGGCCTCTCCACCCACGACGAGCTTTTCATCCACGGCACCGACCCGCGCCGCGCCGACACCGACCTCGACGGGGTGGACGACGGCGCGGAAATGACCCTCGGCACAGACCCCCTCGACCCCGACACCGACGGCGACGGCCTGCGGGACGGCATCGACCCCGCCCCGCTGACCCCCGCGACCGACCCCGATGCCGTGCGGCAACGGATCCTCGCTGACCTCAACGGGCTGGCGGCCGGCGCCGACGCGGAACTGGACAGCGACGGCGACGGGTTCCCCGACTGGCTGGAGGGGCTTCTGTGCTCCGACCCGTTCTACGACGGCAGCACGCCCCTGCGGCACGACGGCTCGGCCGCGATGTTCCCCGTCACCGTCGAGGTCAAGGCCGTTCCGGCACCCCCCGCCGTGCTGGCGGTCGGAAGCCGACGGCTCCTGATCGACAGGACCGGGACATGGACCTTCTGGCTGGACGAGGGGGCCGCCTGGCCGGTCTCGCTGTGGTCGGCCCAAGGGGGCTGGGTGCGGCTCTCGCTGACGGCGGGCGGCGGCTATGCGGCGTTCCAGCCCGGCGGCGCCGGGGCGGCGGCGTTCGGGGACGGCACGGCGCTCCCGCCGGGCGCGCCGGTCGCCGCCGGGCTGATCGCCCAACCCCTCATCGCCGTCCGGGCGCCGACGGCGGCGCGGGAGTACGGCGGGACCGTCTGCTTCCACTCGTCGGGCAGGAAGAGCCTGGCGGCAAAAATCACCCCGCCGATGCGCGGTACGCACACATGGCGGCTCCACACCGGCAATGGATGGGAGACCCTGCCGGGGAACCGCCCCCACGTCAACCTGACGATGCCGAAAAGCGGCACGCTGGAACTCAGCTTCACGGCGGAGGGCGCGTCCGCCGCGAAAACCGACTGGGTCGACATCCACACCTGCATCCTGCCGGAGGAGCCCGCCCCGGCGTGGTGCTTCGCGCATGACTGCGAGGACGCGCTGTGCGCCTGCGACCACGGCCACAGCTCTCCGATGTGGTGCTTCCTCCACAACTGCGACGTCTCGGAGTGCTCCCCGCCGCCGATCTGCCCCAGGCACGGCTGCCCGTACCCGGAGTGTCCCGCGGACTGGTGCCACGAGCACGACTGCACACGGGACGCATGCGCCCACCTTCACGATTCCGGCTCCGGCGATCCTGACGATCCGGGCGATCCCGGCTCCGGCGGCGATCCCGGCGGACCGGAAGACGACCCCTCGCCCTGGGGGCGCAACGAAAACATCCTGCTCATCCTCAACGCCGACGACGATGACGGCGACCTGCAGGAAGACCGGGAACAGGCCCCGTGGACGGCGGACGGGCCGGACCCCGACCTCGCCCCCCTCGTGCCGCTCGGCCCCGCCTGCTGCCCCTGCCCGAGTCACGGCTATGCGGAATATCCCGGGGCGGAACTCGTCTCCGCGTCCTCCCGCGTCAGGCTCTGGCGGGACACCGGCAAACAAACGGCCTTCTCCGGTTCGATCATGCAGAACCAGCGCGTCTACGCCGAAGGGCTGGCCCCCAGCCCCGGCCCGTGGGCCGACGCGTTGGTCTGGCACTGGACCGAGACCGTGTACGACGACCATGCAACCTGGCAGCGCCACCACTACGCCACCAACCGCGTCACCGTCCTCGGCGTCGCGCTGATGCCCGACGCCGACGGCGACGGCGCGGTCGCCTCCACCCTGCCCGGCGCGCCGGACCACGCCGTCCTCGTCCTCTCCTCCAACCGGATATGGCACGTCGGCGTCGCCAGCAACGCGCTGAAGAAGGTGCGGCTCTCGGCGCATGTCGGCGCCGGCGTGCCCGGGACGCTCCGGCTCCATGCCTCCGGCAACGCCCGCTTCCGGGTCTGGCCCGCGCCCGCGTCCACCAACGGCACGCCGCTCCTCTCACGCACCGGCTCCCCGGATGACGTGTCCGTACATGAATTCCCCGACCGCTTCACCGACCTTGAAGTCTACGCCGAGTTCCTCGGGCCCGGCGACGCCGAACTCACCTTCGAGTTCTACGGCCCGAAATACGACCGCCGCCACCGCTTCCGCGCCGAAGCCACCCAGAAGATCA
>MVZH01000372.1 GCA_002068325.1 Lentisphaerae bacterium ADurb.BinA184
CGAGCATCCCGCGCAGCCGCCTCAGCCCGCGCGCCTCGGCGAGGCGGACGAGGTCGGCGATCCCGCGGCCCTGCTCCATCCCGTCGAACACCAGCCGCTCGTCGGCGTCGACCTGCAGGTACCAGCGGTCGAGTCCGTAATGCCCGATCAGCGCCATGATCCAGCCCTGCTTGCCCTGGAACGGCCGGGCGACCGACCAGAGGTCGACGTCCGGCTCCGCCGCGAGGAGCCGCGGGGTGGCGTCGGCCGAGCCGTTGTCGACGAGCGCGAAGCGGGTGACGCCGAGCCGGCGGTAATGCGCGAGGAAGTCCGTCACCCCCGCCGCCTCGTCGCGCAGCACGGCGATCAGCAGCGGGACCGCCGGACCGGAAGCGGCCGGGTCGGGCATCGCGGGGGCGGCCGGGTGCCGCAGCCGCAGCGCCGGCGCCGCCGCCGCGGCCTCGGCCAGCGCATTGCACACGTTCCGCGGCAGCCCCGGCCGTCCGGCCAGCGGGTGCGGCGCCTCGTCCCGGACGTCCCTCATCCCCCCATCCATTCCCTGGACACCGGCCTCCCCCTCCGGCGGCCCCGAGCCTTGCCGAAGCCCGGCCCCGGCGCAACGGCTGCGCAGCGGCCGGGACCGGCGGGCGGGGAAATCCGCCCGAAGTCAACCGGCGGGGTCACAGGCACGCGCATCAGCGTCACGGTCGCTAGACCCGTCACCTCGAGGAGATGGCCGCCGGAAGCGGTTCGCGTGCAAGCGTCACAATTTTGTTATATGTCGTGGTTAATCTTTTTCCGTGTATTGGGGCGTGGGGAAAATGATGACCAAAATGATTTTTGGGAGCTTGGCATTTGTATCGGTCGTCGCGATGGCATCATCGGCGATGGCGGCAACAGTAGTTCCGACATTTACAGATGAAGGCATCGACAATACGGGAACGTCTACTTATACTAGAATGTACCGTGCCGATCTTACGGGCTTGGGGCTGGAAGCAATTAGTGAAGTAGTAATAAAAGATTCAAATTCTGGAGTTGGGGGCTCTACCGGAATCTATTCTGGCTTCGATCTTGATGCAATCTTCCTGGATGTCGATGGATCTCTGGCGACAACAACAGATCGAATTGTTGTGGACAGCTTTGCCTTCAGTGCGGGGACAACTCGTCCCGGCAGCTATCCTCCGCCATCCCCTTCGGGCGGGCCTACCAACGGTTCATCTAGCGCCACAACCGTCGATGAGGAATGGGCCAGCCTCGGCGATATTGACGGAATTTACTTTGGAAGCGGCAGTCTTACGCTTGGTGATGGTGGGAGTCTGACTTCTTCATTCAACCAAAAAATAACGATTGGTTCTTCACTCTTTCTGTTCGCTGGCGAAGTTAGTGGGAGTGCGGGTGAGTCTTTGACTGGCCTTGTTGAAGTTTCGGATACGCCGACGTCTCCCCTGTCGCCGGTGCCGCTGCCCGCTGGGTTGCCCCTGATGCTGACGGGGTTGGCGGGCTTCGGACTTCTGGCACGGCGCAGGAAAGCCGATTGAGCCTGTGTAGCCGGACAACTCGGCCCTAAAGCCCCTTCCAGGCGCGGAACCAGGCGACGAAGCGGGCGACGCCCTCCTCCACCGGAGTCGCCGGGCGCCAGCCGGTGGCCGCGGCCAGCCGGCTGACGTCCGCGAGCGTGTCGACCACGTCGCCGGGCTGGGCCGGGACGAGCTCGCGGACCGCCTTCTTCCCCAGCGAGTCCTCCAGCGCCGCGACGAAGTCGACGAGCGCCACCGGCTGGCCGTTGCCGATGTTGTAGACCCGGAACGGCGCGTCCGAGGTGGCGGGATCGGGGCTCCGCGGGTCCCAGGCCGGATCCGGGGCGGCCGGCCGGTCGGCGGTGCGCACCACCCCTTCGGCGATGTCGTCGACGAAGGTGAAGTCGCGACTGTGGTGGCCTTCGTTGAACAGGCGGATCGGCCGGCCGGCGAGGATCGCCTCGGCGAACAGCATCGGCGCCATGTCCGGCCGCCCCCAGGGGCCGTAGACGGTGAAGAACCGCAGGGCGGTGCAGGGCAGGCGGAAGAGATGGGCATAGGAGTGCGCCATCAGTTCGTTCGCCCGCTTGGTGGCGGCATAGAACTGCAGCGGATGCCCGACGCCCTGGCCCTCGTCGAACGGCAGGGCGGTGTTGGCGCCATAGACGCTGGAGGTCGAGGCGAAGACCAGGTGCCCGACCCCGGTCCGCCGGCAGGCCTCCAGGATGTGGGTGAAGCCGAGGAGGTTCGACTCCGCATAGGCGACCGGGTTCTCCAGGCTGTAGCGGACCCCGGCCTGGGCGGCGAGGTGGATCACCCGGTCGAAGCCGGCCCCCGCGAAGGTGGCGTCCACCGCGGCCCGGTCGGCGAGGTCGGCGCGCAGGAAGGTCCACTCGGCCCCCGGCCCGCGGGCGGCCCGGTCCAGCTCGGCGAGCCGGGCCTCCTTCAGCGCCGGGTCGTAATAGTCGTTGAGGTTGTCGAGGCCGGTGACGCTGTCGCCGCGGGCAAGCAGCTTCCCCGCCACATGGAAGCCGACGAAGCCGGCAGCGCCCGTGACGAGGATACGCAAGGGATCAGGCCGCGCTGGAGGTCTGCGCGGTGCCCGAGCCTGCTGCCGCCGGCGGCTCGGTCAGGCCGCGGCCGATCGCATAATAGGCAAAGCCGCGCCGCGCCATCCGGGCGGGGTCGTAGAGGTTGCGGCCGTCGAAGATCACCGGGCTCGCGAGCTTGTCGCGGATGAGGTCGAAGTCCGGCGCCCGGAACGCCTGCCACTCGGTCATCACGACGAGCGCGTCCGCGCCCTTCAGGGCCGCCTCCTTGGTGCCGCAGAGCACGAGATCCTCGCGGTCGCCGTAGATGCGCTGGGTCTCCTCCATCGCCTCGGGGTCGAAGGCCTGGACCGTCGCGCCCGCCGCCCACAGCGCCTCCATGACCACCCGGCTCGCCGCCTCGCGCATGTCGTCGGTCTGCGGCTTGAAGGCAAGCCCCCACACCGCGAACACCATCCCCTTGAGATCGTCGCCGAACCGGGACAGGACCTTCTCCACGAAACGCGTTCGCTGCCCCTTGTTGATCTCTTCCACCGCCGGAAGGATCTTCGG
>MVZH01000373.1 GCA_002068325.1 Lentisphaerae bacterium ADurb.BinA184
GATGGCCATCCTCATGTTCAACGACGCCGGGCTGCCGCTGGGCAGCGGCTACGACAACCGCAAGCCCGAGCAGATTCTCCAGGCCCTGCGCGAGATCAACGGTGTGGCCCGCGACTACCCCGCCTTCCGCGGCTGGTCGTGGTCGTCGAACTGGTGGATCTTCGAGAAGCGCGGGGGCAACGCCGCGGAAACACCCGAAGACAAGGCGGCCTACGAGGCGGCCCTGAAGGCGGCGAAGGAGACCGGCGTATGGGACGCGGTTCTGGATCGTGTGGCCGGCCGCCGCCTGGGGATGGCGGTCGAGGCCCAGGAGCTGTTCAACCGCACGCTCGCCGAACCCGAGGTCTCCGGCGGCCGCCGGCTGACGACGGCCGTGGCGGCCCCGTACCGCAATGTCGAATCCTATCCCCCGATCACGTTCAGCAACGTGGACGAGGTCGACCTGCACATCCAGTGGGAGCAGATCGGCGTGCCCTACCACAGCCCCCACAACGTCGATTTCTACAAGCGGCCGGGCAAGCGCGGCTGGGCCCATCCGGAGATCTGGAATGACGACGGCACCGGCGGCCAGATCCTGCCCAGCCTGTTCATGCTGGCCATGCGCGGGGCCGACGGCGTCGGCTGCTCGGGCGAAGTCCCCCCGTGGGCCGGACAGGGCGTCGGCCTGGCCGACGACCCGCGCCTGGCGCACTACGGCAACGCCTCGGTCTGGCGCGCCGCCAACCGGCTCTTCGCAACCTACGGGCCGCTCTTCGCCGCCCTCGAAAACGACGACCGCGTCGCCATCGCCGTCTCCGGCCGCATGTACAAGACCGACGACTGGCACCACGTGACCGGGCTTCACTTCGCCCGCCAGATGGAGGCCTACATCGCCTGCCTGCATGCCCACCACCCGGCCAGCTACGTGTTCGCCGAGGATCTGACGGCGGACAGCCTGAAGCCGTTCAAGGCCGTGCTGATCGTTGACCAGCGCGTCGAGTTCGAGCCGGAACTTCTTGCCGCCCTGAAGGATGCACAGCGCGACGGTGCCAAGGTCCTGTACGACGGCACCTGCCGGGCCGAGGTGGTGCGCGAGTTCACACCGCTCGGGTACGCCTTCGACTCGCTGGAGAAGAACCGCAGCCCGGCCGGGGACGACTCGGCCTACTGGCGCTTCGCCGAGCATGGCCGCGCCGGCGCCGCCGTGCTGGCGCCGATCCTCGATGCCGCCGTGCCGCCCGCGGCCCGCGTGCTCGACGACCAGGTGTTGATCTCGCAGCGCCGCGCCGGCGCCGGGCGGTACCTGTGGGTGGTCAACAACACCATGCCGCGGCTCGAACCCGGCCACGTCTGGCGGATGACGCTCGGACTGACCTCGCGGGTGCCGGTGAAGCTGCCGGTGAAGCTGACGGCGCCGGCGGCGGCGGTCTACGACGTGTTCGCCATGCGGCGGGTCGAAACGCGCAACGGCATCGTCGAGGCGGACCTGCGCGACCTGCCAGCCCGCCTGTTTGCCGTACTTCCCGAGGCGGTCAGCGGCGTAAAGCTCGAAGTTGCAGCTTCGGCGAAGGCTGGACAGGCCGTCGAGTGGGGCGTGCAGGTTGTCGGAGCCGACGGGATGTCGCTCGACGCGGCGGTGCCGGTACGGGTGCGCGCCACGAGCCGTGACCGCCTGCTGGCCGAGGAGTTCACAGTCGCGGATGCCGAGGGCTCCCGCGGAACGTTCGTGGTGCCGGTTGACACCACCGCCCCGATCCTGGTCACCGTGGCGGAGCTCCTCAGCGGGATTGCGGAGTCCGCGGCCGTGCGGGTGACGCCGGCCGTGCTGCCGCTTGCCCTGACCGCCGTGCCCGAGTCTCCGGCGGCAGCCCCCATGGCGCCGTCGGTTCCCACGACGCTGCCGCGCGGGATCCCGGCCCCGGCGGAAGACCTCTTCGGCCCGCACGCGCGCGACTTGGTTGTGACGGATCGCGGCCGCCTCGCCGTGATCAGCGCCATGAACTGGGATCACAATGCCTACGCCGTCGATGTCGCGACCGGGCGCCAGCTCTGGCAGGAGCGGGTCGGCCAGTACTTCGCGTTCGCCCCGCGGGCCTGCGACCGAGGGGTCGCCCTGCAGGGCTTCGACTTCACCAGTGCCGAGGGCTACCACCTCTACCTGCTTGACCGGCGTGGCCGCGCCGAGCGCCGTTTCGCACTGTACGGCGTGCCGGGACGGCTGCCGCACCGCTTTGTCCCCGGCATCATCCGTGACCGCATCAACAACTTCGCGGTCGAGGACGGCGGCCGTTGGATCGCGGCGTCGGGCGACCTCGGCACGGCAGTGTGGTCGCGCCGGGGCAAACTGCTGTGGAGCGTGGACGACTGGAAGACAGCCGTCCGCCAGCCGTCCGCCTTGGCGGTTCTGGATCGCCTCACCTTGGTCGCGGGCAAGGGCATGACGGTGGCGGCACGCGACGCGGCCTCGGGTGCCGAGCGCTGGGGCCTGACCCTTCCGGGGGCCGGCGAAACCCGCCGGCTGATCGTCGGCCGCCCGGCCAAGGGCGAAACGCGGGTGGCCGTTCTGTCGACCGCGCAGGGCGGACGCGTCTTCGTGGTTGAAGCCGGCCGCCTGCGGCGCGAGTTCGCAACCGGCTGGGACGACGCGGCCTTCAGTCCGGACGCCGCGCTGCTGGCCGTGACCTGCGGCAACCAGCTCAAACTCTACTCGATCGAGAACGGGCTGCAGTGGAGCTACGCCGGGGACGACCGTGTCCGCTTCCCACGCTTCTCGGACGACGGCAAACGCCTCGCGGCGACCACCGACATCGGCGGCGCGGTCGTGCTCGACCTGTCCGGCAATACCTTGTGGCAGAATGACGTGGGGGCGCGTGCCGTGCCGGCCTGGCTGCCGGGCGGCGATCTCCTGCTGGCGACCTGGATGGGCGATGTCATGCGGCTCGGGCCGGCCTATCGCGAGGTCTGGCGGACGAAACTCGCGCCCGTCGAGAACGACATGCGCAGCAAACTCCTGGCGGCGGATGCCCCGCCGACCACGCGGGTCGAGGGCTGGGGCAACGCCGAGAAGACGCCCCTGCCGCTGTCGCCCAACGCGCTGGCCG
>MVZH01000374.1 GCA_002068325.1 Lentisphaerae bacterium ADurb.BinA184
GAGCCCGCCGCTGACGGTGAGGCGGCCGCCCTCGGCGAGGGCGAGGTCGAGGCGGAGTCCGCTGCGGTGCCCGGGGGTGAGGCGGAAGTCGCTCACGGCGACGCCGACGGGCTTGAGCGTGACCGCCACCGGCGGGGTCACGGTCTCATCGCGCCAGCCGATTGCGAACTCCGCAATTTCCGCCGTTCCGAGGGTGAACTGGAAGGGGGCGGCGGGCGGCGGCGCGGCGGGGGCGTGCTGGGCGGGCGCGGCTTGGGGCTTGGCGGGTGCGCCGGGCGGGGCGGCGAGGCGTTGCAGGTTGAGGCCGTCGGCGGTGCGCACGACATCCACATGCCCGTCGTCGAGGCCGATTCCCCCGATGGCCAGGGTTCGCGCCGCGAGGTCGAAGGCGGCGTCGCGCACACGCAGGGCGCGCAGGGCCACGAGGTCGGGGCCGCCGTCTTTGAGGCCGACCGCGAGGCCGTCCACGGCGATGTTCCCCGCGGTCAGCGCCACGCCGGTCACATCGCCGTCGCGGGCGACGGAGAAGCAGGTCTCCAGGGAGAGGGTGGCGGCTCGCAGGTCGGCGGCGGTGAGGGCGTCATAGTAGGGCCGGTAGTTGACGGGGTTGAGGCGGGCCAGGTTTACGGCGCCGGCGATCCGCAACGGCGCCAGCGAGAGGTCACCGGCCACCGCCAGGGCCTCGCCCGATTCGGTCACCAGGCCGGCGGTGAACGTGGACGGCTCGGCGCCCAGGTTGAAGCCGCGGACGTTGACGCACACCCCGCCGAGGCGGGCCTCGAAGCGCCCGGGGACGTGGTCGTCGGCGAAGGTCACCGTGCCGTCGAGCAGGTCGAGCTCTTCGATGAGCAGGTCGAGGGCCGGCCGCGGAGCGGGCGGCTGGGAGGACGGGGGTTCCGGGGGGGCGGGCGGCGGCGGCTGGGAGGCCGGCGGCGACAGTCCGGGCGTGTAGAAGGCGCCGCCCTCGTCGCGCCGGGCCGCCAGGAAGGGTTCGCGGACGGTGATCTGGGCCACGCGGATCCGGTTGGCCAGCGGTTGCGATTCGGCCAGTTCGACGGCGACCTCGGGGATCTGCAGGAAGGTGGCGCCGCGGTCATCGAGGACATGGACGTCGAGCAGCCGCAGGTTGCCGCCGAGCAGGAGGTTGGCGGGCTGTCCCGGCGGCGCGTCGTAGCGCAGTTTGAGGGAGGCATCGAACACGGCGGACGGCAGCGAGAAGTTGGGCTGGCCGGGGAGGTAGGCGAAGAAACGCGTCAGGTCCAGCCGGCGGATGTGGACGGCGAATTGGCCGGGCCGGGTCTCGGCGAAGGGTTCGGCTTCGCCGCCGGTGCGCAGCGGACTGCCGTCGAGCCGGGCCGAGAAGTCGGGCAGCATGGGCTGGCCGGCATCCTTCTCGAAGTTGGAGACCAGCGGGACGTGGAGGAAGATGCGGTCCACGCGGTGGCGGCTGCCGGTCGCCTCGTCAACGAATACGACCTGTCCGTTGGTCAGGGCGATGTCGGCGACGCGGTAACGGAAGGGCCGTTTGTCCGCGCGCTCGGGCGGCGCGGGTTCCGGCGCCTTGCCGCCCAGCAGGTCGCTGAAGTTGAACGTGCCGTCGGCGTGGCGGGTGACCGTGAGGCGCGGGGCGTCCAGTTCGACGGCCTTGAGCACGGGGGCCAGCCGGAGGATCGAGGCGGCCTGCAGGTCGGCGGTGAAGCGTCCGAAGGAGAGGAAAGGCGAGGGGCCGTGCGGCTCGCCGACGGACAGCCCGTTCACGTCAAGCCGCAGGGCGAAGGGGTTGAAGGCGACGTCGCTGACCCGGACCGGCCGGTGCAGTTTCGCGGCCAGCTGTTTCTCCAGCTGCGAGCGCAGAATCCTGGGGAGGATCCAGGCCCCGATCCCGGCATAGAGCAGGATCGCCAGCAACACCCAGAACAGCCAGCGCCACCACCGCGGCCTCTGCCTGTACCACTTGCCCAGAGCACTCATGAGTTCACTTTCCCGGCCGGCACCGGCTCACGGAATGTCCAAGCCTTCATCCGGCCCCCAAAAACGACCGTCGGGACGAGGCCAGGGCACCACCCGCCCGGCCTTTTCCGCATAGCGCGCAAGGTACATCCCCTGACGCCCCGCGTCAACCCGCGGCCGGGCGGGCGGGGCGGCGCAGGCCACGGGCGCCGGCGGCTCGCCATGCACTGGCAGTGCCGGGGCGGCCGTGCTATCTTCCTTGTCCGTCACGGCCCATGCTCGTCCGGCCAAGCCCGCGGGCACGTGCCAAGCAGGTCGGAGGCGTCGTCCCGGACGTTCTTCAGGGGGTGGCCTCGGCCACATCCTGAGCGCTGTCCGGCCGGTTCTTCGATTCACCGTGTGGACAGAGGGAGCGGCGATGGAGAAGCACGAGATTGTGGCCGAGCTGGCGAAGCTGGGGCTGGGGGCGCAGGACGGCAGTGTCCTCCTGCTCGTGCCCATGGCCCTGGTGGCCTGGGCCGACGGCCAGGCGGATATCGAGGAAATGGATGCCATCGCCGCCAAGCACTGCACCCCGGGCGGCCGCACCGGCGGCAAAGGCGGTTGCACGCTGCGCCTCTCCGAGACCGCGCGCAAGTTCTACTACCGCGATTTCGTCTACGCCGAACCCGACCACAAGATGGCGGCCCATCTGATCGTGCTGCTGCGGCATATGCTGTCGGCCGCGCCCAAGGAGAAGGCGGACGAGTGGCGGGTGCTGGTGACGCAGACCTGCCTCGAAGTGGCGCGGTCCTCGGGCGGCTTCCTCGGGATGGCGACCATCAGTGCGCGCGAACGCGAGGTCATCGAGGGGCTGGTGGCCCGGCTCGGACTGAGCCGGACTCCCGAGGCGCACGCCCTGCTGGACGAGGCAGGGGTGGCGTAGGCCGCCTACCGCTCGAAGATCAGGACGTAGCTGCTGCCGTCGCGGCGGAAATCGCCGCTGGCCAGATTGCCGTCATCGCAGCGTGCATCGATCTCCGCCATCTCCTCGTCCGTGCGGGCCGGCGAGACGATCGCCAGGCAGGCGAGCCAGGCGCGGGTGCC
>MVZH01000375.1 GCA_002068325.1 Lentisphaerae bacterium ADurb.BinA184
ATGACTGCGCCTTGCTGGCCCCCGCCGACGAGGCCAACTGGCTACTGATCACGACCGCCAACGTCGGCGAGGTTCAGGGCACTTACCGCGGCCTCTTCGCCGAGGAGTGAGGCCGGGCCGCTCGCGGCGTGCCCCGCGATCGCCAGAGGCCGTGCCCGTCTTTGCGCAAACGGCTGTGTTTTCACGAACTTGCGCCTGGCGGCATGCCCCCCCCGCCCCTCCCGGGGACAGACCCCGCATTCACCCCGCCGTGCGCCAGACCCCAGGCGTCCCGAGTTCGCGAAAACAGCTGCGTTTTCACGAACCTGCGCCTGGCGGCAAGCCCCCCCGCTCTGCCCTCTTGAGGGACAGACCCGGCATTCACCCGCCAGGCATGGCCCCTGCGCGCAGGCCGCGCCCGGAAAGAGCTTGTCGCGGGGGACCGGGGGAAGCCCGCGGGCGGTGGTTTTTCCCGGTTGCGGAACGATATTGTCATCGTGCCGCGGCACGGTTCCGGAAATCGTTCCGGGATCCTGGACGCACGCGGCGCACGCGGCCTGGGCAGTTGAGCATGATCACGATACGCCTAACCCATCAGTGGGTGCGCGCGGCCACCGCGCCTCCGGCGGCCTGCGAGTGGCTGGTGACGGACGGCCGCGGCGGCTACGCCTCGGGGACGCTGGCCGGCTGCAACACCCGCAAGTACCACGGCCTGCTGGTGTCAAACCTCGGCGCCCCCGCGAACGGACGGCACGTGCTGGTCTCCGGACTCGGCGAGGCGGTCGAGGTCGGCGGTGTCCGCTACCCGCTCAGCGGCGAGGCGTTTCGCGGCGGGTTGCCGGACTGCGTTTTGCCGACCGAATTTGCGGACCTCGCAATCGCGCGCTGGGACTACCGGCTGGGTGCCGTGTCCTTCACCCGCGAACTGACGCTGGCGGCAGACCCCGGCGCCGTCCTCCTGCGCTACACCTTGAGCGGCGGCGACGGCGATGCCACCCTGACGTTGGCCCCGCGCCTGGCCTACCGGCGCAACCACGCCCTCAGCCGCGCCAATCCGTTCTTCCGCGCCGCCATCGAGACGGCGGCCGACGGCTTCCGCATCGCCCCGTACGACGGCATGCCGGCGCTCTGCGTCCAGGTGCGGGGCGGCGTCGGGCTGTCGGTCGCCGGGCGTGGCGACTGGCTGCGCGATGTCTGGTACCCGGTTGAGGCGGAACGCGGCTATGACGCGCACGAGGATCTGTTCGTGCCGGCGGCGGTGACGGTCTCCTGCCGGCCGGGAGAGGCGGTGTATGTGGCGCTCGCCTCCGCGCCGGTCGCGGATGTGGCGGCCGCCTGGGAGGTGGAGGGGGGGCGCCGGCGTGTCCGGCGGCGTCGGGCGCGGGAGTTCGCCGCGGCGCAGGGCGCCTCGCCCGTGGTCACGGCGGTGGCGGAGTGCCTGTTTGCGGCCGCGGACCAGTTCTTGGTCACCGTGCCGCCGGCTCGCCGGACGGTGATTGCCGGGTATCACTGGTTTGAGGACTGGGGGCGGGACACGTTGATCGCGCTGCCCGGGCTGTCATTTGTCCGCGGCGAGCTGGCGGACGGCTTTGCCGTGTTGCGCACGTTCGCCTCGTATGCGCGTGGGGCGCGCCTGCCCAACTACATAGGCCCGGCCGGCGAGGCGCCGTCGTACAACTCGGTGGATGCCGCGCTGTGGTTCTTCTGGGCCGTCCAGCAGTATCTGGCGCACGGCGGCGGTGCCGGCGAGGTTGAGTGCGAGCTCTGGCCGTCGTTGAAACAGCTCCTGGCGGGCCTGGCCGACGGCAGCGATCCGCTGATCGCCATGTCCGGCGACGGGCTGTTGCGCTGCGGCGACCGCGGGACGCAACTCACGTGGATGGACGCGGAGGTCGGCGGCCGGCCGGTGACGCCGCGCTGGGGCTGGCCCGTTGAGATCAACGCGCTGTGGTATAACGCAATCTGTTTCTCGACGGCTCTTGCCCGGCGGTTCGGCGACGGCAGCTTCCGCCCGCCGGCGCGCCCTGAGACGGTGGCGGCCGCGTTTGTGCGGCGGTTCTGGGTGCCGGAGCTCGGTTGCCTTGCCGACGTCGTCAACGAGGATGGGGTGTCGCGCGACCTCCGGCCGAACCAGGTCTTTGCGGTGTCCCTGCCGTTTTCGCCGTTGCCGGCGGAGATGGCGGCGGCGGTGGTGGGCCGGGTCGGGGCCGAGTTGCTGACGCCGCGCGGCCTGCGCACGCTGGCCCCGGGCAGCCCGGCCTACCGCGCCCGCTATGAAGGCGGCACCGAGGCGCGCGACCACGCCTACCATCAGGGCACGGTGTGGCCGTGGTTGCTGGGCGCTTTCGGCGAGGCCAGCCTGCGGGTGAACGGTGGCTCAGCCGTCGAGCGCGCGCGCTGGCTCGCCCACCTGGCCGGCTGGGCCGAGCACCTGTGCGAGGCGGGGCTGGGAACCGTGTCCGAGGTCTTCGACGCCGAGGCGCCTCACGCCGCCAACGGCTGCATCGCCCAGGCTTGGAGCGTGGCGGAACTGCTCCGCCTCCTGCGCCTGAGTGCGGGCCCGGCGGCGGCCGTCCGCCAGGCACTCCGTCAGTGATTTGGGGTGCGAGGCGCCAGGGCAACCGGCTGTCGCGCCGACTTGTTGCGCCGTGGCGGGCAGGCGGGGGCGGGAGTGGGCACGCGGGGGGGGCGGTTGCCTTGCGGCAGTCACCGCGGTGTAGCTACCTGTCTGCGCCAGCCAAATGATATCAATGGAAGATCAGGAAGGAAGCAGAGGGATCATATAGAAGCATGTTGGTGCGATTCAGTGACACGGCAGGGCAGCAACTGCGCGTTGCCCGTCGCAGGCTGACATGGGAGGGAGGGCGTATTTTGGCTGAGCACCACCGAAAAAGCGCGTACGGAATCCGGCTAGTCGTGGTTGTCTTGGTGTCCTTGATGCTGGCGGGCTGCGGTTCGAGTACGAGCGTTCCGACTTACAGTATCTCGGGTCGTGTTACCCGGGCGAGCGACCAAAACGGC
>MVZH01000376.1 GCA_002068325.1 Lentisphaerae bacterium ADurb.BinA184
TGCATCTTCTGCAAGATGGTGGCGGGCGGGATCCCGTGCGTCAAGGTCTTCGAGGACGGGCACTGCCTCGCCTTCCTGGACATCGGCCCGCTGGCGCCGGGACACGTCCTGCTGATCCCCAAGGTGCACGCCGAGACGCTCGACCAGATGAGCGCCGAGACGGCGGCGGCCGTGCTCCGGCACCTGCCGGCGCTGGTCAGGGCCGTGCGGGAGGCCACCGGCTGCGAGGGCGTCAACATCCTCCAGAACAACGGCCGCGTCGCGCACCAGGCCGTGCCGCACGTCCACGTCCACATCATCCCGCGCAAGACCGGCGATGCCTGGCAGTTCAACTGGCCGGCCGGCCGCTACTGCCCCGGCGAGATGGAGGCGCTGGCCGGGAGGATCCGCGCCCGCCTGCCGGCCGGGTGACGCGAGGCCCCCCCGCGGGCGGGGTTCAGGCCGACGGCCTCCGGCCGGGACGGGAATCCCGCCGGCCGCCGCCGCCCTCCCGCGGCGACATCCCCTTCGGCGATGCGGGGCCGGCCCGCAACGGCACCTGCATGCACTCGTTCATCGCCGGAACCACCTCGCGGAAGACGGCGCAGACCGCCTTGACCAGCTCCAGCCCCGTGCAGGACCGCACCTCCGCCACCGGCATCGGGTAGTAGAGCTGGAAACCGGCCCACTGGCGCCGCGGACAGCCCGCGAGCGCCTCCCGGATCTGCCGCGCCGAGGTGAAGGAACCCTTGGTGAAGACGGCATCCCCATCCAAGTCGCCGGCCTCGGCCACGAACCCCTCCCGCCCGATCAGGCGGCGCAGCTCCGCGTCCAGCCGGGTGCCGCCCTCGCACTGCGCGATCAGCCGGTGCCAGTCCCAGTCCGGCGCCAGCCGGCAGCCCGGATAGGGCGCCGGCCCCTCGGCGTACCCCCGCTCGATCTGCAGGCCGCTCTTGAAGACCGCCGGCTCGGCGTCACAGGTGATGAACAGCTTGGCACACCCGAAGTTGACGGCGTTCGAGAGCGGCTTGGCCTCGCGGTTGGCGCGCGGCAGCCAGCAGATCCACTGCCAGTACACACCGCGCCCCCAACGATCCGTGATGAACCGCGTGCCGTACCTCTGCTCAAGGTCGTACTTGAGAATCTGCGTGATCCGCTCGTGCGGTTCGAGGTTCCCCACCCGGATGCCGCGCGCAAAGTCAATCCACGCCGGGTTGAAGGCGCGGCCCGAGGGGATCTCCGGCGCCGTCGCGGCCTCGCGGGCCAGCGGCGCCCAGTCGGACGTCGAGGGGCGGTGCGTTTTCATGCCCAGGCCTCCGCCGCACACTATAGACGCCCCCTCCCGCCGCCGCCACCGCCGGGCCGTACCGAAAGGCGGGTCTGTCGGGTACGACCTGGACGGCACGGCACCTGCCTGCGCCAAGCAGAGCGCAGCAGGCAGGCGGAGGCCGTCCCTCCATTGGCCACCCCACGGGGCGGCCGACGGCGTGCCAAGCCCCCGCGCCCGGCTTGCATTCGCCTGCCCCGGCAATAGCTTACGGTCTGTCGTACTCGCCCAGGCCCGGGCCGGCTTCGCATGGCCGGGTTCGAGAGTGGAAGGACGCACAGCCCCATGGCCGCCAAGGCGCAGATCCTGGTTGTTGACGACGAGGTCAGCATCGTCGAAGTGCTCAAGGCCCTGCTCGGCCGCGAAGGCTACGCCGTCAACTCGGCCGCCGACGGCGAGGAAGCCCTCGAGAAACTGCGCGAACAGACGTACGAGCTGATGATCTCCGACATCCGCATGCAGCCGATGGACGGAATCACCCTCCTGCGAAAGGCCCGCGAGCTGCAGGAACACCTCGCCATCATCATGATCACCGCCTACGCCACCGTGGAAACCGCGGTCGAGGCCATGAAAAACGGCGCCTTCGACTATGTCTGCAAGCCGTTCAAGATCGATGAGCTGCTCCTGACCGTGCAACGCGCCCTCTCCTACGAACACGCCCTCCAGGAAAACGAGGCCCTCAAGGAGAACCTGCGCACCCGCTACCACTTCGACAACCTCGTCGGCGACCACCCCCTCATGCAACGGGTCTATGCCATGATCGAGAAGGTGGCGCGCACCGACAGCACCATCCTCATCCTCGGCGAAAGCGGCACCGGCAAGGAACTGGTGGCCCGCGCCCTGCACAACACCAGCCGCCGACGCGAGAAACCCTTCGTGGCCATCAACTGCGCCGCCCTGCCGGCCACGCTGCTGGAGTCGGAGCTGTTCGGCTACGTCAAGGGGGCGTTCACCGGCGCCAACAAGTTCAAACAGGGCCTCTTCGAAAGCGCCGAGGGCGGCTCGCTGTTCCTCGACGAGGTCGGCTCCATCCCGGTGGACATGCAGCTGAAGCTGCTGCGCGTGCTCGAGGAGCGCGAGATCCGCCCGGTCGGCTCGACCAGGAACGTCCCCGTGGACGTGCGCATCATCGCCGCCACCAACGAACGGCTCGAAGAGAAGATCAAGGCCGGCGAGTTCCGTGAGGACCTCTTCTACCGGCTCAGCGTCATCCCGCTCGAGATGCCGCCGCTGCGCGAGCATATCTCCGACGTGCCCCTGCTGGTCAAACACTTCCTCAAGGTGCTCAACGAGAAGGAGCGGCGCGAGACCACCATCGAGCCGGCCGCCCTCCGCGCCCTCTCCCTGTGGCACTGGCCGGGCAACGTCCGCGAACTCGAAAACACCATCAGCCGCGCCTTCGCCCTCTGCGAAAACCAGTTGGTGACCCTCGCCGACCTGCCGCCCAAGATCGTCGAGCTGGCCAACCAACAATGCCCGGGGGAGGACGCCGAGGACGCCTCGAAGTTCCGCGGCTCGTCGCTCAAAGCCTTCCTCCGCTCGAAGGAACGCGACTACATCAGCTCTGTCCTCGAACAGTGCGGCGGCGACAAGGAGAAGGCCGCCAAGGCCCTCGGCATCAGCCTGGCCACGTTCTACCGCAAGCTGGGCGAGGGCTGAGGGCCGGCGCCCCC
>MVZH01000377.1 GCA_002068325.1 Lentisphaerae bacterium ADurb.BinA184
GGGGGAGAAGCCGATGGCGTCGTGGCGGGCGAAGGCGTAGAGGGCATTGGCGGCGGCGGCCCTGCCGTTGCGGGCTTCGGGGATGAAGAGGGGATTGCCGGACTGGGTGTAGTCGGCGCAGACGCCGCGGAAGTCCGGGAGGTAGATGTCGGGGGCGAGCAGGTCGAGGTGCGGGGCGGCGGCGCGCCAGACGTCCAGCATTCTGGAGACCGGGCCTCCGCTCGGGTACTGTCCGGGCCGGCTGTCGGGGCCGGAGACCAGCCACGCATTGGCATACATGGGCAGGTCGTACGCCCGGCGGCCGGCGGCGGCGACGCGCTCGAGGAACCTCGCCGTGTGCCAGGCCATGAACACCTCGTCGGCCTCCGCGCCGAAGAGCTGGCTCCAGCTTCCCTCCTGCCGCGAGCCGGCGCGTGCCCAGGCGGCCAGCAGCTCCGGCCGCAGCGAGGCGCGGTGACGCGACAGGTGCTTGCAGAGCGTGGCCGGGACGGGGCCGGCGAGTGCACGTTCGGCGGCCGCGCCACGGTCGCGCGAGGTCCCGAGGATGCCCGGCTCGTTCTCGACCTGCATCATGAGCACGGTGTGGTCGCGCCGGTCCACCTCGCGGATGCGCGTCATGACGGCGGCGAAGGCGCGGGCGTCGCAGCGGGCCGTCTCGTCGCAGAATACGGACAGGGCGGTTGTCCGTTCGCCGGGCTTCGACTCCGCGCGGGGGAAGCGTTCGAGGTCCGTCTTGACCCAAGGCGGGGCGTAGCTGGAAACGGCGTTCTTCAGGGTGCCGAACCAGAGGAAGACCAGCCGCATGCCCCGCCGTCGCGCGCCGGCGATCAGCCCGTCCAGGAGTGTGAAGTCGAACCGTCCCTCCTCGGGTTCGATCAGTTCCCAGTAGAGGGGCGTCAGGACGGTGTTGAGCTGGAGCGAGGCGAGGCGGTCGAAGACGGTCTCCATGTAGGGCAGTGAGGAGGCGCTGGAGTTGTGGACTTCGCCGGCCAGCAGCAGGAAGGGCGAGCCATTGACGATCAGCTGGGCGGCCGTGCCCTGACGGCGCAGGTGCGGCCAGGCGGGGGACGATGGCTTTCTCATGGTCGGCTGCCTTTGTCGCAGGTTACTGTCCGGGGATGGCCGACTCCGGAACGGGCGGACGCGTCGAGGTGCCGCGCCGGCTCGAACAACCACGCTCCTAAACCCAATGCTCTTTACTTGAGCGAGACAAGGGTAAAGACGATGGCAAAGACGATGGGGGAATCCTTTGTCTCTACCCTAGCCTCTACCATAGTCTCCGGCCCCAAGTGAAGCGTATTGACCCTAACCTGAACTACTCATGAACAAAGAGGCAACGGAGACAACGGAGGCATATCTCATGGGTTCGCAATGGCCTACGCCCCACTCAGAGAGCCGTCGGTTGGCACGCCGCCCAACCGCGCGCGGGGTGGTAACCCCATGCAACATAAGCCCTTCGTTGCCTCCGTTTCCTCTTTGTGAGAATCTAGGCTAGGCCGCGGGGAACACCCGGACGATATGCCGGCGGTGCAGGTTCTCCGTCACGTTGGCGGCGATGCTCTCGCTGGCGGTGTCCAGCGCATCGAGGAAGCGGGCGCCCATCTCGGCGGCGATCTTGTAGCCGACGTGCACGAGCTGGCGCAAGTCGGGGTTGTAGGCCGGACAGGCGGGATCGTGCCGCAGGGCGGCGGCGTACTGGCTTCCGCTCCAACCGGCGACGATCTCCGGGGCGGGCAGCCGTTCACGCCGGATGCTGATGACCGTCGCGTAGGGGCCGCACAGCTCATCGAGCCGGCCAAAGGCGTGCCGGTAGATGTCGCGGGCGACGTCGAGCGGCTGGCCGCCGTGCTCCGCCAGGCCGATGACCTCCTCCAGCCAGGTGGTGCCCGCGGTCTTCAGATGCAGGCCGGCCCCGTACTTGCGGAGCGCGCAACGCATGGGCTCGTAGATCGAGAACTTGTCGCTGCCGGAATGCACGCTCAGCTTCAGGTTCGAGGGCAGCCCGAAACGCTCGACCGCGAAGGCGATGACCGCCAGATCCTCCTCGAACTCGCGGGCGAAGACCGCCACGTCGCCCACGTAGTCCACCCCCTTGTTGAAACGGCCGCTGAACTTGGGCGCGACCGTCTGCGCGGGAATCCCCTCGTCGGCGATGGCGGCGAGGATGACGAGCAGCTCCATCGGCGTCTGTGGCCGGTCGGTCTCGTCCATCGAAACCTCGGTCACGAAGCGCTCCGGCGGCTTGCGCCCGGCGATGTGGCGGAAGAGCCGTCCGGCCTCCTGGACGGCCAGGAGGTACTTGCGGGCCGCCGCCGTCAGCGCCTCGCGGGTCAGGCGGAACGTGCCTTCGAGGCCGGGGAGGCGGAGGTCGCCGGTCAGCCCCTCGTGGCGGGCCGTGAAGGTGCGGAGGGCGTCGTCGTCGGCGGGCTTGCCGGTGTAGTCGGCCACATCGAGGGTGAAGAAGTCGCTGGACTCGACGAACCCGTCCACGTTCTTCAGGCTGATGTGGTCGGCGTCAACGTAGAAGGACTTCTGCCAGTGCAGGGCCTTGACGGCGGCCGCGGCCTCGCGCCGCACGTCGGCCGGCACGGTGCCGACCAGGCTGTGCTCGCGGAAGGACTTGTTCCAGACGGGGACGACGTGGATGCCGTCGGCTGCGGCCTGTTCGAGGGCCCGCAGCTGGGCGACGCCCTGGCGGGCAAAGCGGTCGCCGATGCCGATCGAGTGCTTCTCCAGTTGCACGCGTGGCGTCTCCTGATTCGTGGACATGTACGGTGCATCGTTGCGGACCCCGCAAACATGAGCGTGTTTGCGGAGTCCGCAAGCTGTCCCGGTCCGGGGGCCTGCTCTGGATAGGTGCCCGACAGCGGGGCGCGGCGCCTCGACGCGCCGCCGGCAAGTCGCCCGCGGGCCGGGCGACCCGCGGCCCACGGGGCCTCGGCATTACCGGCGGAGACCGCCATATATAGCGAGC
>MVZH01000378.1 GCA_002068325.1 Lentisphaerae bacterium ADurb.BinA184
GGCGGAACAGGCCGAAGCGCGCCGCCGCCGCGCCCGGGAACTGGAGGCCGCCCGGACCCGCAGCCGGGAACTGCCGCGGACCGCCGATGCCCGGCTGGCGCCCGTCTACAGCCGGCTCGATGCCGCGGCGAGCCGGGTCGCCAACTCCTTCCAGAACGGCTACACCTATTTCCTGTCCGCCGTGATCCGGGAGCAGGTGGACGATCCGGGCGGCGCCTTTATCGACTACAAGCGGGCGGCCGAACTGGCGCCCGGCAATCCGACGCTTCGCGCCGACGTGCTGCGGCTCGCCGAGGCGCTGGGCATGGAGGAGGACGGGCGCCGCTACCGGGACCTGTGGCCGGAGACCGGACCGGTCCGGCGAATGCCCGGGGAGGCCGACCTGATCGTCCTGTTCGAAGACGGCGTGCTGCCGGCACGGCGGGAACTGTCGCTGTTCATTCCCCTGACCGGGTCGGGCGGCTGGACGGCGATTGCGCTGCCGGTGTATGACGGCCCCTGGATCCGGCCCCGACCGCTCCGGGTCCGGGTGGAGGATGGCCCGTCGGGCGAAACCGCGCCGGTCTGCGATCTCGGCGCCTTGGCGGCCCGGGCGCTTCGGGAACGGATGCCGGCCATCCTGATCCGCCAGACCCTGCGCGCCGCGGCCAAGGGCGCCGCCACCCACCTGGCGCATACCCGCACGCGCGACGGCGAGTGGGCGGTCATGTTTCTGACGCTCTACAACCTGTTGTCCGAACGGGCTGACCTGCGAAGCTGGATCAGTCTGCCCCAGCAGGCCGGCGTGCTGCGGCTGGCTTGTCCGGCGGGCCGGCGGCGAATCCGTCTCGCGCCCGACGGCGGCGGCGCGGCCGCGGAACTGGAGCTCGATTTTGCGCCCGGCGGCCGGGTTCTCGTCTGGGCGGCCCGGGTGGGCGGCCGGCTTGTTGCGCAGACGGTTTCGCTCGATTCCGCGGGCTCCGGCGGCATGCGGGATTGACCCGGCCGAAACCCCGGGTACACTGTCCGGTGAATGAATACCGGCCGGGCGGCGTCCAAGAGAAAACGAGGTCACCACGGGAGACGGACATGATCAAACGGATTCGCGTTGCGGCCGCGCTCGGTCTGGCCGCCGCCCTGGCGGCGGCCGCGGGCTGTGTCAAGACCACGGGGCTGGAGGTGTCCGGCGCGCTGGGCGCCCCGTCCGACGGCCAGTCCGAGCTGAGCCGGGCGGTGATTGTCAACAACGCCCGGCTGGGGCGCACCCTTCAGGTGGTGGACGTGCGCCACGATATCCAGAACGACCTGCTGAAGGCCGGCCTGACCCTTGCGTCCAAGTACGAAGGCACGCTGTCGTTCCAGTACAAGTTCGCCTGGTTCGACGCCGCGGGCATGGAGATCCGGGCCGACTCGGAAGCCTGGACGCCGCTGGTGCTGCACGGGTACGAAACCCGGACCCTGCAGGGGGTCGCTCCCCATCCCTCGGCCCGGGCGTTCAAGGTGAAAATTCGCCGGTGATCCGGCGCGACACACACGGAAGGAGGCGGCGGTGAAAGGCATTCGACTTGTGGGCGGCGCGGCGCTGGCCGGGGCGCTGCTGATGGCGGCCGGTTGCGCTGGCATGAAGGTGCGGTATGGCGATCCGACGTCGGCGGAGCCGTTGAGCACGGACTTCGGTTCGTCGGATCTCCAGCAGATTGCCTCGGCCATGGTGGATTCGCTGCTGGCCGACGAGGCGGTGCGCGCCGCCGTCGGATCCCGCAAGCCGGTGCTGCTGGTGGCAAAGGTGAAAAACAAAACCATGCAGCATATCGACACCGAGGCCCTCACCGATACGATTCGAACCCGGCTGATCCAGTCCGGCCGGTTCGCTTTCATCGACCGGACCACGGACCAGGAGGCGCTTGACGAATTTACGGCCCAGCAGGAGAGCGGCCTGGTGGATCCGGCCAAGGCCGTGCCCATGGGCGCCCAGTTCGGCGCCGAGTACATCCTGACGGCCAACCTTGCCGAGATCGCGCAGAAGGCCGGCACCCGGACCGATATCTGGTACAAGTTCACGTTGAACCTGAAGAACCTGCGGACCGGGCTTCTGGACTGGGCCGAGGAAAAAGAGATCCGAAAAGTGGGCGAACGGCGCTGGTTCGGCCGCTGAGCCGGCCGGAAAGGAGATCGGACCATGAAGGGAATCGGCATCGGCCTGGCGGCCGTGGTGGCGGTGGGCCTGGCGGCGGCCGCGGCGGGGCAGGATCAGCCGGGGCTGGCGATGGGCGGCTTTTATGAAAGCCGGATCGACCACAAGACGGCGGGCGAGGAACTGGAGTTCGCCTATGCCGGCGTTCGTCTCAAGCTCCGCGACGCACGCTGGTTCGAGGGGTTCGTGGACCTCGGCGTCCAGGACGGCGAGTGGGGTTCCTACGAATCGGAGCGCGACGGCCTGTTTGGCCTGGGCGGGACGCTCTGGCTGGTGCGGGCCGAGGATCTGATGGTGCCGCTGGACCTGGGGGTCTACGGCAGTTTTCATGCCGGGAGCTGCGACCTGGAAGCGTCCGCCGGTCCGGACCTGGACGGCGACTATACCCGCCTGGCCGTCCAGGCCGTTGTGCGGGCCGCGGGCTATGGCGCGGTCCGGCCCTTTCTGCGGGCGGGCGTGGTCAAATCCCGGCTGGAGGTGTCCGAATTCGGGGACGACGACGACTGGGACGTGACGCAGCCGGCGGTGAACGTGGGCGTTGAAATCGAGGCCGGGGAGTGGCTGGCGGTGACGCTGGAAGGCCAGTATACCGAGGGGCCGGGCTTCGCCGTGCACGCCGATTTCTGGTTCTGATCCCGTTTCAGGAGAGCCGCAGCGTCACGATCTCGAACGGACCCGCGGTGAGCGCGACCCGTTCCCCGTTCATGGCCAGCGGCGCGAGCGGGGTTTCGTCCAGCCGCGCGCGGACCGCCTTCGTGTACCGGCCGGGCGGGAGGCGGATTTCGCCGGTTT
>MVZH01000379.1 GCA_002068325.1 Lentisphaerae bacterium ADurb.BinA184
GACGTGCCCCTCACGCTCTCCGAGTATGCCGAGTGGGGCGACCCTGCCGTGGCGGCGGACTGGCTGAGCATGCGGGCCTACTCGCCGTACGAGAACGTGCGCCCCGCTCACCTGCCGGCCCTGATGGTGACCGCGAACCTCAACGACTCCCAGGTGCCCTTCTGGGAACCGGTGCGGTGGGTGGCCCGCCTGCGCGCAGCCAACCGCGGCCGCAACCCCGTGCTCCTGCTGACACACCGCCATGCCGACCACGACGGCCCGTCCGGGCGTTCACGCCGCCTGCGGGAACGGGCGGTCGAGTGGGCGTTCCTGCTCTCCCTGTTGCCGGACGCGACGAGGCCGGAGGCGCCCTCGCATTGCGCGCCCTGCCGGGCCCGCCGGGGGTGCGGTTCGGCCAGCCCGGGGTCGCCCCGCCCATGACGGAACCCGCCGGCCCCGCGCCGGGTCATACCCGCGTGACAACGCTCGAAACATGGGATCTGTGGCTTGACGGCGCGCGGTCGCCTTCGCTCAATATGGCGATCGACGAAGCCCTCCTGCGCACCGCCGCCGGCCGCGGACGGCCCCTGCTACGCTTCTACGACTGGGACTGTGCGGCCGTGTCAATCGGCTGCCACCAGCGACGGGCCGCGGTGGACCGCCCCGGATTGACCTTGGTCCGGCGACCGACCGGCGGCGGCGTGGTCTTCCACGACGGCGATCTGACGTATACGGTGGCGATCCCGGCGGCGCACTGGCTGACCGGGGTGGATCGTGACGCCAGCTACGGCCACATCAACCGGGCCGTGGCCGACGGGCTCGGACGCGCCGCCATGACCGCCAGCCTGACGCGGCAGGTCATCGCCGCCCACATAGACCGGCGGACCATGGTCTGCTTCTCACACCCGACGCGCTACGATGTGGTCAGCGGCGGACGCAAGGTCGCCGGCGCCGCCCAGCGCCGCACCGCCGACGGCATCCTCCACCAGGGCAGCGTCCGCCCGGACGGCGCCGGCACGGGCCGCCGCGATGACGTCCGGCAATGCCTGATTGCGGGGTTCGCAGAGACACTCAACCTGCAGTTCGATGCCTTTGTGCCGGGCGAGGGCCTCCTCGCCGCGGCCGCCGAACTGGCGGCAGGAAAGTACAGTTGTGACGCCTGGAACCACCGCTACTGATGCCCGTGGAGGCCGGCGGGCCGGCCGTCTGCCCCCGTGGCTGCGCGCGCCGGTCGGGGCGGCGGGCGCGCAGGCCGCGGTCGGCCGACTCCTGCGCGGCCTGGACCTGCACTCGGTGTGCGAAGGGGCGCGCTGCCCCAACCGCGGCGAGTGCTGGGGACGGCGCACGGCCGCGTTCATGATCCTCGGCGACCACTGCACGCGCGACTGCCGGTTCTGCGCCGTGCCGCACGGCCTGCCGGCGGCCATTGATCCCGACGAACCGGCGCGGCTGGCGGAGGCGGCGGAGCGACTCGGCCTTCGCCACGTCGTCGTGACCAGCGT
Source organism: Lentisphaerae bacterium ADurb.BinA184 (assembly GCA_002068325.1). Lineage (GTDB taxonomy): Bacteria > Verrucomicrobiota > Lentisphaeria > Oligosphaerales > MVZH01 > MVZH01. The sequence goes on from MVZH01000379.1 coordinate 1,482, forward strand.
CACCCGCGACGACCTTGCCGACGGCGGCGCCGCCCACTTCGCCGCCGTCATCGGGGCGGTCAAGAAACGCCTGCCGGCGGCCGCGATCGAGGTGCTGACGCCGGACTTCGGGGGCGATGAGGCCGCCATCCGCCAGGTTGTCGCCGCCGCCCCACAGGTCTACAACCACAATCTCGAGACCAGTCGCGCGCTCAGCCCGCAGGTGCGGCCGCAGGCCGACTACGACCGCAGCCTGCGCCTGTTGCGCGTCGTCGCCGGGGCGGCTTCCGGCGAACTGACCGTCAAGTCCGGGTTCATGCTGGGCATGGGGGAGAGCGCCGCGGAGGTGCGGGAGATGCTGGGCGACCTCCGGGCGGCCGGGGTCACCGCACTGACGATCGGTCAGTACCTGCCTCCGAGCCCGGCCCACTGGCCGCTGCACCGCTACGTGCCGCCCGCGGAGTTCGACGGCTGGGCGCGGGTGGCGCGCGAGGAGTATGGTTTTGCCGCCGTCGCCAGCGCCCCCCGGGTGCGCAGTTCCTACCGGGCCGACTGCCTGGCGGCGGCCGGTTCCGGACCTGCCGCCCCGGCGGCAGGGGCAGGACGATGACCGCCCAGCCTCGGAATGAACGTGGCCACTCGCGAGTGCGCGGGGGGCCGTGCGCGCGCGGCGAAGGCCCCCCGTCAACCCGACGGGTGCCCTTGTCCCCACTAGAGTGAAGGCTGCAAGAGATAATGGTAATGGCCAGTTTGCATTGCCGCGTCGAGGCGCTACTTTTTATTGTAAACTCCAAGCTCGACACCGCGCGGCGACGGATAGCGGTTTGCGGGCTCTGCCCGCGGCGGGCGGAGGGCGTTGGCGTCGGGGAACCGGAGTCGCTCTACAGGTTCGTCTTGACCTCAAGGGGCAGGCGTTGAGTCTTGTGACGTGGAACCGTATACCGAGGGAGACACACGACACACATGAACAACAGGGGCAGGCTCTTCTCACGGACGGTCGCCTTCGTTGCCATCTTGGCGGCGGGCGGGGGGCTGGTGTTCGACGCCATGGCGTCGTGGTCGGAGATCACGCCCAACCCATGGTACCGCCACTACGACCGCTACAACTACGGCACCGAATACCACTACGGCCGCATCCTTGACTACGACTCGCTGTACAACATCCGCATGGGCCGGCTCTCGCTCGGGCTGACCGGCCGCCTGGCGGCGCAGTACAGCGACAACATCAGCTACGAGGATGACGACGGCGAGACCGACAGCAGCTTCTCATTCGTCCCGGAACTGAGCCTGAGCGGCGTCTACGCCCTCAGCCCGGGCTTTGCCCTCTCGGGCGGCGTCTCGATGGGCTATCGCTACTACACCAATGACGCGGGCAACAGCGACTTCTTCCTCACCTCGGACGCCGGGGCGGACGCCGGGGGGACGGTGTTCCTGGGCGACACGCCGGTGCGAGTCTCGGCCAACCGCGGCGGTACGGCCGCCGGGGTCGGCGGGGCG
>MVZH01000380.1 GCA_002068325.1 Lentisphaerae bacterium ADurb.BinA184
CAAGTGGCTTCGGCAAGAGGCCGACGGCGGCCGGATTCCACACCTGAAAGCCGGCGGAAGAATCCTGTTCAACGCCGAAGCCGTGGAGCGGCTGCTTGCCGAGCGCGCCGCCAAAGAGGGGGTGCGCGATGGCCACTGACAGCGCCCCGACCGCCCCCGCCCCGGTCACCGCCCAGGCCCGCGGCCCCGCGCCCGCGATAGTCCCGCTGCTGGTGGATTCCGACACGGCCGCCGATCTGTGCGGCGTGAGCCGTACCACGTGGTGGGCGCTTCATTCGTCGGGCCGCTGCCCCGCGCCCGTGAAGTTGGGCCGGCGGACCCTCTGGCGGCGCGCCGAGCTTGAAGCCTGGACGGCCGCCGGCTGCCCGCCCCGCGCGAAGTGGCAGGCCATGAAGGGGGCGCGGGCATGAGCCGGAAGCCCCACGGCGTTGCACCCCTTGGCCCGGTCGAGAAAGGAATCGTGGCCCGCATGAAAGAGGCCGACGCCAAGACGTATCTGGTTCTCTGTGCCCACGCCGACCGGCACACGTGGGAAGCCTACCCCGGCGTGGCCCGCATGGCGGACCTGGCCGGCCTGACCGAAAGGGCCGTGGAAGTCGCCTTGTCACGCCTGCGCGGCCTTGGAGCGATTACCACCGCGCGCGGGGGCGGAAGGCAACGCAAGAGCGTACATCGGCTGTTGTCAAACCCCGAACCGCCGTGCGCCCTTTCGGCCGCTGAAACCCCGAACCATAATGCGCCCTTTGCGAGCGAAAACCCCGAACCACGGCGCAGGAAACCCCGAACCGTGGCGCGCGAAACCCCGAACCACGGTGCGCAAGAACAGAAAGAAGAACAGACAACAGAGAACAGAAAGCCACGGCGCGCGGCGGACAGGCCGCCGCCCGATCCCCGCGTGAAGGTGTTCATTGACTGGTTCTGCGCGGACTACCAAGAGGCCAAGGGCCAAGCGTACATCGTCGCCGGCGGCAAGGACGGGGCGACGGTCAAACGGCTGCTGGCCGCCCTGGACAGGGACAGGGCCGTTGTCTGCGGCCTGGCAGAGTTGAAGCGGGCGGCGCTGGCCATGCTGAACGATGAGAAGTGGGGCCGGGATAACGCCTCTGTCGGCGTGCTCTCTGCCCAAATCAACAAGTGGCGCGGCAACGGCCGCGGGAAGGGGGCGAAGGCCCATGACTACGCGCGCGGCTTCTGAGGGCTTCACGGAATGCGAGGGCACGTGCCAAGATTGCGGCGCGACGTTCACCGACCGTCGCCCGGCCTTCCTGGCACGCCTGGCCGCGCCGTCGCGTTGCCCGGCCTGCCAAGAGAAGCGCGACCGGGAGCGGCAGATTGCCAAGGCCGCCGAAGCCGAGCGCCGACGCCGGCAACAACTGGAAGAGCGCTGGCAGGCCACGTGTCCCCCGCTGTACCGGGAAACCGACCCGGCCCGGCTTCCGCAAGAGCACCTGGCCGCCGTGCTGGCCTGGCAGCATGGCCCGCAAGGGCTGCTGCTGATCGGCCCGACCGGCGCGGGCAAGACGCGGGCCGCCTGGCTGCTGCTGCGCCGGCTGCTTGAGGAAGGCCGGCGAATCGTCGCCTTTGACTGCCTGGCCTTCGGCCATGAGGCCGCCCGGCGCTTCCGCGACGGCACGGGCGAAACGTGGGCCGCCGGCGTGGCCCGTGCCGACGTGGTATTCTTCGATGACTTCGGCAAGATGACACTGACGGAGCGGGTAGAGGCGGAGCTGTTCGGCGTGATTGAGTACCGGACGGCACACCGGCTGCCCATTCTGGCCACGTCGAACATGACCGGGGCGGACCTGGAAGCGAAGGCGTCCAAGGACCGCGGCGCGCCGCTGGTCCGCCGGCTGCGCGACTTCTGCCGCGTGGTAGTGTTCCAGCCGGCCCCAGGTGCGGACCCGAAAAAGAGTGTTGACACCGGGGGCGGATTTCTAGGCGTAACATAATAACTATTATCGGACGTTCGCCCAAGCGGGCGGGAAAGGGGCAAGAGGCATGGGAACCAAGAAGGCCAAGAGGGCGGAGAAGCCCGCCACGGCCGGCAGCGCGTATGATCGGCTGCCGAAGGTGGCCGCGGGCAACGGCCTGCCCCCCGTCAAGCGCGGCAAGGGGCGGCCCAAGGTGTTGACCGAAGGGACCGTGAAAACCACCGTGCCCCTCTACCGGCGGCACATGATAGCCCTGGATCAATTCTGCCTGGACGTGCGGGCCGCCAGCGGGGCCATTCTGGACCGTTCCGCCGTGGTCCGCGCGGCTATCGAGGCCACGCTACAGGCTGGCATTGACCCGGCCGCGGTGCAGACCGAAGCCGACGTGACGGCCGCCCTGTTGGCACGCCTGGCCGGCCGTCGCGGGAAATGAACCGCCCTTGCAAGGGCAACGTGAAAGGGTAGAGCCATGCGGGTATTCCAATCGACCTACAAAGACCGTCACGGGCAGACGCGGAAAACCAAGACGTGGTATGTCGAGTTTGCGGACCACACCGGCAGCCCGCGGCCGCGCCGTGTGCCGGGCTTCGCCGACAAGCGGCAGACGGAAGCCCTTGGCCGGCGGATTGCCGATCTGGTGTCGCTGAAAGTCGCCGGGGCGACGTTGCCCCCGGACGTGTCGAAGTGGATTGAAGGGCTGTCGCCCAGGCTGCGCCGCAACCTGGCCCGCTATGGCCTGCTGGACGCCGGCCGCGTGGCCGCCATGCGGCCGCTGCGGGAGCACCTGGACGGCACGCCGGACGCCCCAGGCTATCGCCAGTACCTTGAAGCCAAGGGCAACACGGCAAAGCACGTGGCCTTGATCTGCGGCCGGGCGCGTCGCGTGATTGAGGGCTGCGGATTCGCGCAATGGTCCGACGTGTCGGCAAGCCGCGTCATGGACTACCTGAACGGCCTTCGCGCCGAAACGGTCAAGACTGACGCCGCCGGGCAGCCGATACTTGACCCGAAAACGGGC
>MVZH01000381.1 GCA_002068325.1 Lentisphaerae bacterium ADurb.BinA184
TCCCGGCGAGGCGACGGAGTTGGCAGGCCTGTCGGGGGGGGGGAGCCACGCGAGAAGGCCTTCAGCAACGGCTGCGGGTCTGTCCCTCTCGGCTGGGGTCTGTCCCTGCGCGCGGCCCTCTGCGTGCGGGGTCGCCGCCCCCGTGGGAATCCTGGCGCGGCCGCGAACCCTCTCGATCCGTCCCCGGTGCCGGCCGGGAGCCCGTCTGGCGGCGGCCCGTCAAAGCCTGTGCGCAACGCGGGGGAGAGCGTGTATGGTATTTCGTTCCGCCCGTGACAAGCTGCCCCGGGCGGTTTACCTACCTGTTGCCGACCGGCGGGATTCCGAGACAGGCTCAGTGCCGTTTCCCCTACGCGGCGGTTCCCCCCGAGGGGGCCGTCGTTCAGCCTGGCGTTCCGGGAATGACCTCCGCTCAGAGACGAGGTGTTGGGTGAACGTCTTGCTGATCAGCCCCAAGCATCCCGCGACCTTCTGGAGCTTCAAGTATGCCCTGCGGTTCGTCGGCCGCAGGACGGCCTTCCCGCCGCTCGGGCTGCTCACCGTCGCCGCGCTGTTGCCGAAGGAGTGGCGGCTGCGGCTGGTTGACCTGAACGTCAGGCCGCTTCGGCGCCGCGACCTGGAGTGGGCGAGCCTGGCCTTGATCAGCGCCATGACCGTGCAGCGGGCCTCGGCGCGCGAGGCACTCCAACGCTGCCGCGAGGCGGGGGTGCGGACCGTCGCCGGCGGCCCCCTGTTCACCTGCGAACCCGAGCACTTCCCCGAGGCGGATCACCTCGTGCTGAACGAGGCGGAGGTCACCCTGCCCCGCTTCCTTGCCGACCTCGCCGCCGGCTCCCCCCAGCGGGTCTACACCTCGGCGGAGTTCCCGGACATCCGCTCGACCCCGGCTCCCCGCTGGGATCTGGCCAACCTGCGGCACTACGCCTCGATGAGCGTGCAGTACTCGCGCGGCTGCCCGTTCAACTGCGATTTCTGCAGCGTCACCGCCCTCTTCGGCCATCGCCCGCGCACCAAGACCCCGGCCCAGGTCATCGCCGAACTCGACCTGCTGTGGGCAAGAGGCTGGCGGGGCAATGTCTTCTTCGTGGACGACAACCTGCTCGGCAACAAGGCGGCGCTCAAGCGCGAGCTGCTTCCCGCCCTCATCGAGTGGCAACGGCGGCACGGGCTGCCCTTCAACACCGAGGCCTCGATCAACCTGGCCGACGACGAGAAGCTCATGGCCATGATGGTCAGGGCCGGCTTCGACACCGTGTTCGTCGGCATCGAGACCTCCGACGAAGCCAGCCTCTCGGAGTGCGGCAAGGAACAGAATCGCCATCGCGACCTGGTCGCCGACGTGCGCCGCATGCAGCGGGCCGGGCTGCAGGTGCAGGGCGGTTTCATCGTGGGCTTCGACCATGACACCGCGGAGACCTTCCAGAAGCAGATTGACTTCATCCAGGCCAGCGGCATCCCTACGGCGATGGTGGGCCTGCTCGAAGCCGTGCCCGGCACCCGCCTCTACGACCGGCTGAAGCGCGAGAAACGCCTGAGCGAGACGGACTCGACGGGGGACAATGCCGACGGCCGCACCAATATCATCACCCGCATGAACACCGAGGCCCTGCGCGACGGCTACCGCCGGCTCATGCAGCACCTCTACGCGCCGCGGCAGTACTACCGCCGTGTCCGCACGCTGCTGCGCGAGTACCGCACGCCGCACGTGCGAATGTCGGTGAGCATCCCCCGCCTGCTTGCCCTGGGCCGCTCGACCGTCCACCTGGGGGTGGTCGGCCGCGAGCGCTTCCACTACTGGCGGCTGATGCTGTGGACGTCGTTGCACCGGCCGCGGCTGCTGCCCACCGCCGTCACCCTCTCGATCTACGGCCACCACTTCCGGCGCATGAGCCAGGAGCATCTCCGCTGACGGGTGCCGTGCCGCCACGGCGGGCTCCCGCACGCGCTCCCCCAACGCCAACCCAACGCAGCCCAGCAAGGGCAGGAGCTGACACCATGACTCCCCGGCAGTGCGTTCTCGATGCCTTCGGCCACCGGCGGCCGGCCCGCGTCCCCTTCACCATGTACTGCGACCCGGAAGTCGAAGAGCGCCTCAACCAACACTACGGCGGCCCCGAGTGGCGGCAGCGGCTGCCGCCCTACATCGTCACGGTCAGCGCCGTCGATACCGACCGCAAGGAACGGATTGATGACAGCCGCGTCCGCGACCCCTACGGCGGGGTCTGGCGCATCGATCAGCGCCCCTGGCACCTGGAAAGCCCGCCGCTGGCGTCACCGAGTTTCGACGGCTACCGCTTCCCGACCCCGGAGCAGTTCTGCCGGCCGGACTGGAAGGAGGCGGCGCGCCAGACCTGTGCGGCCCAGGGAAAGGAATCGTTCCTGGTGGCGAGCCTGGGCTGGGGGCTGTTCGAGCGCAGCTGGAACCTGCGCGGTTTCGAGAACATCCTTGCCGACATGGTCACCGACCCGGAGTTCGTCACCGACGCCCTCGACCGGCTGATGAACCTGTACCTGGCCTTTGTGGACTACACCGCCGAGCTGCCGGTTGATGCGATCCTGTTCGGCGACGACTGGGGCGACCAGCGCGGCGTCATCGTCGGCCCCGCGCGCTGGCGGCACTTCTTCAAACCACGGTGGGCAAGGATCTACCAGCGCGTCCATGAACACGGCAAGCTGGTGCTGCACCATTCATGCGGCTCGGTCGCCGAGATCATGCCCGACCTCATCGAGATCGGCATGGACGTGCTCGAGAGCTGCCAGCCGGAAGCCGCCGGCATGCAACCCGACCTGCTGCGGCGCCAGTGGGGGGGGCGCATGGGCTTCTGGGGGATGATCGGCAGCCAGCGCCTGCTACCCTTCGGCACGCCGGCCGAGATCACCGCCGAGGTCCGCCGCCTGCGGCGCGAGGTCGCGGCCGACGGCGGGGTC
>MVZH01000382.1 GCA_002068325.1 Lentisphaerae bacterium ADurb.BinA184
GGCCGGCGGCGCCGGGCTGTACTTCTACGGCGAGGCCACCGACAGCCCCTACACCGCCGAGAACGTCTACTGGGCGGCCCGGGGCACGGGCAACCGCATGGGCGCCGCCAACGGACTCGCGCCCGCGCCGGCCGCCGGCGGCGTCTTCCCGTACACGCTGCACGCCGAGCAGGACGCCAACACGGTCTTCGACGACCTCGGCATGGGCGACCAGGTGCTCTGGGTCTGGTCGTCGCTGATCCCCAGCAACCCGGCCCTGGCGCGACGGCTGTTCCGCTTCACCGTCACCGACCTCGCCGGCGGCGGCCCGGCCGGCCTCAGGCTCAACCTGATCGGCGCCAGCGAAACCGAGCAGCCCGCTGACCACACGGTGGACGCCGAGGTCAACGGCCAGACGGTCGGCACGGTCGCCTTCGACGGCATCGGGCCGTACAGCGCGGAACTCGCCCTCCCGGCCGGCCTCCTGCGGGCCGGCTCGAACGACCTCGTCCTCCGCGGCAGCCTGCCGGAGGGCGTGGAGCTCAGCCTCGTGCACGTGGACAGCTTCGAGGTCACCTACCCGCGGCTCTTCCGCGCCGTCAGCAACGCCCTGGAGTTCACCGCCGGCGACAACCCGGTGGTGACCGTCGGCGGCTTCACCGGCCCCGACATCGTCGTGCTCGACATCACCGACCCGCGCCGCCCGCTGCGGCTGAACAACCTGACCCTCGACACGGCCGGCGGCGCCCACCGCGCCAGCTTCGTGCCGGCCGGGCCGCAGCGGCGCTACCTGGCGTTCGCGCCAGCCCCCGGCTGCATCGTCGGCGGGATGAGCGTGCCCCCGAGCACCCTGGCGATCGCCCGCCTGTCGGCCGAGTACCTGGTGATTGCGCCCGCCGCCTTCCTCGGCCCCGCCACGGAACTGGCCGCCTTCCGCGCCGCCCGCTCGGCCCTCGGGGCCGGGCTCAAGACCAAGGTGGTGACCCTCGAGGAGGTCTGCAACGAGTTCAACGACGGCCTCGTCCAACCCGCCGCCATCCGCCGCTTCCTCGGCCACGCCTGGAACAAGTGGAGCGTGCGGCCGCGCTACGTCGTGCTGGCCGGCAACGGCACCTACGACTACCGCAACCGCAAGGGCCGCAACGACAACCTCGTGCCCACCCTCCTGACCCGCACCGAGTTCGGACTGGCCGGCACCGACATCTCCTACGGCGACCTCAAGCGCGCCGACGGCCTGCCCGAGGCCGCCGTCGGACGCCTCACCGCCACCACCGCCGGCCAGCTCGCAACCATGGTGGAGAAGATGCTCGCGCACGAAGCCCGCCTCGACGGCAAATGGGCCTACGACGCAGCCTTCGTCTCCGACGCACCCGACGAGGGCGGCGACTTCCCCGCCGACTGCGAGGCCGTCCGCGACCGCTACTTCCGCCCCGCCCGCTCCTGCCACCTCTCGCTGGAAAGCATGGAACTGACCGAGCTGCGGGCCGCCCTCCAGGACGCCTTCCAAGACGGCAGCCGCCTCATCGCCTACCTCGGACACGGCGGCTTCGACCGACTCGGACGACAGGGCATCCTCACCTCCGCAGACGTGCCCGCGCTGGACAACGCCCCCCGACTGCCCGTCCTCTTCTTCGGAACCTGTGTGGCCGGGGACTACACCGAACCCGGACGCGACAACCTCGCCGAAAAGCTCCTGCTCGACCCCGACGGCGGCGCCGTCGCCCTCTGGGCCCCCAGCACGCTGGGCTACAACGAGGTCAGCAAGCTGCTCCTCGACCAGTTCTGCGGAGCCGCCGCCGGCAAGCCCATGCGCCTCGGCGACGCCGTCATCACCGCCCTCGAAGGCTACCGCAAGGCCGCCCTCAAGACCGGGCTCGACACCGGGGAGCCGCGCATCTACAACATCCTCGGCGACCCCGCCACGCGCCTCCCCGAACCGGCCGCGGTCAAACCCCGGCCCACCGGCGGCGCGGTCCAAGGCGGCTTCCTGCCCGGGACAAAGTGATGGACGGCGGCGACGGACGGTGCTCGGTCACTGTTTGGGAGCACGGCGTACCATAGAGACGCTTCGCGTCGGTAAGTGGTCAGAGACCGGTTGCCAGTGCAGACTGCGGCGGAGCCGCTCTGGAGTGCGGTCGCCTGCCTGCCACGCCATAGCCCTCTGGCGACGGCGGGCGACCGCTTTGTGGGTCATCCGGCAACTGCTTCGATCGGTTGCCGTTTGTGACGACTCACCATCCCCCCTTCCCATCTGTCGTCGGACACGTTGCCTCCGGCGCGGCGATGCGGCGGCCAACAGTATGTAGTCCCGGCTTCAGCCGGTTCGGGGCTTCCGGTGGACGACGATTGCCGGCGGCGAGGGGAGGCTCCTTCATCGTCTGCTGCCATCGTGGTGTGCCATCGTCAACCGGTCTGCGAAAAGGCACCGCCTGAAGGCGGGACTACCTACGCGCTTTGCCGCGCCGCCTCGGATGTGAGGCTGGCCGCGCCATCTGGATCACAGCACTTGCCGGAAGACCCCGCGTTGTTCCGCCGGGGCGAACGAAGACGGGCCGCAGCTCTCACACGGGCCGGCATGGCGCCCCGCCGCCGGCCCTAACAGGCGGCTCACAGACCGCCAACCAAGAAACAATGAACACCTGTTTGCATTTGGCGCTTTGGCGTCGTATATTACTTGCGAACTAAACATTGGTTGCCCTTGCGCGTGCGGGGAGACGTGGCACGCGCGGGCACAGATGCAGAGGTGGCTGGCGGATATCCCCCAGGGGCGGCTCGGCCAGCCGGACGACGTGGCCGGGGTGGTGCTCTTCCTGTGCAGCGACGCGGCGGCTTACCTCACCGGGCAGGCGATCAACGTGGACGGCGGCAAGGTGATGTTGTAGCGGGCCTTGACCTCACCCCCAGCCTCGCTCGCCCGGTCTGCTCCCTCTCCGCGCGCGGCTATACA
>MVZH01000383.1 GCA_002068325.1 Lentisphaerae bacterium ADurb.BinA184
GCCCTCGACGCCGTCGGGCACCGGCTGCAGGGTGTCGGGATCCACGATCTCGGGGTAGAAGTGGTCTTCGAAGACATGCAGGCCGTGCTGCGCCTCGCACTCCATGGCCACGCCGGGGCCGATGATCTCGGACAGGCCGTAGATGTCGTAGGCGCGGATGCCCGTCTCCTCCTGGATGCGCTGGCGCATGGCCTCGCTCCAAGGCTCGGCGCCAAACACGCCCGCCTTGAGCGGAAGCTTGCGGAAGTCCACCCCCTCGGCCTGCGCCTTCTCCGCCAGGTGCAGGAAGTAGCTGGGGGTGCAGGCGATGGCGGTGACGCCGAAGTCGCGCAGCACCATGACCTGGCGGTCGGTGTTGCCGCCGGAGATGGGGATCACCGCCATGCCCAGCGCCTCGGCCCCGTAATGCGCCCCCAGCCCGCCGGTGAACAGCCCGTACCCGTAGGCGTTCTGCAGGATGTCGCCGCGCCGCAGCCCGCAGGCCGCAAAGCTGCGCGCCATCACCGTGCTCCACACGTCAATGTCCTCCTGCGTGTAGCCCACGACGGTCGGCTTGCCGGTGGTGCCGCTGGACACGTGCAGCCGCACCACCTCGCTGAGCGGCACCGCGAACAGGCCGAAGGGGTAGTTGGCACGCAAGTCGTCCTTGACCACAAAGGGCAGGTGCCGCAGGTCGTCCAGCGAACCCACGTCGTCGGGCTTCAGCCCACGTTCGTGCATGCGCCGATGGAACAGCGGCACACGGTCGTAGGCCAGCCGGACCGTCGCCTTCAGGCGCTGCAGCTGCAGCTCGCGCAGCCGTTCGACCGGGAGGTAGTCCGGGGCGCTGGCCGGGTGAAACGTGCCCGCGGTGTCGTTCCATTGTTGGCGGATGGGCATGGTTGGGTCGTCCTCTCCTGAGACTGCCGATCTTCGGGGGGCCGGTTACCCAGAGGCCGCACGGTTCATCACGTCAAGACATTCCCCCCCGACTTGGCGCAGAGGCGGTGCCGCGACACGCCAGGCCCTGGCCGGCGGAGAGGCTCTGAGTCCCTGGGCCTTCGGGGAGGGGGAGGTGACGCGGTTTAGGATATCCCGGCCGGGTCGTTTGTCAACCCGGGCCGCTTGCGGAACCCCGGCGTGACTGGCTGGGACGACGCCCCGGCCTCCATCGGCCGAGACAAGGATTGCGGTCTGCTGGGCTGGAGGGACGACCTCCATCGCACGGGGCCGTTGTCGTCACGGGGATTCGGCACGCGCCTCAACCCGTCTGGACAACCGTCGGCGGCGAAGTATCGTTCCGCCAACGTTGCCGTCGCCGAGGAGTCCGCCGATGACGCCCCGATGCCCGCCCCCGGAGTACCACTCGCCGGCCCCGCCCGCGCATCCCCACCGCTGGCAGCCCGTGTTCGGCCCCACCGTGTGTTTCATGATGCACCTGCTGCGCCACGAGATCCTCTGGGCCCGGCGGCTGGCCCGGCACGGCCAGCTCACCCCCGAGCTGATCGCCGAAGGCGCCGGCCGCCTCATCGACAACATCGAGGCCACCGGCGGCCGCCTGCACGTCACCGGCATGCCCAACCTGACGGCGGGCCCGATGCCGGTCGTCTTCGTCGCCAACCACATGAGCACGCTGGAGACGCTCGCCCTCCCCGCCCTCATCTCCCCCTTTACGCCGGTGACCTTCGTGGTCAAGGACAGCCTTCTCCGGCACCCCCTCTTCGCCGACACCCTCGCCGTCCTCCACCCGGTTGCCGTCTCCCGGCACGACCCCCGGGCCGACCTGCGCGCCGTCCTCGAACAGGGCGGGCAGGCCCTGGCCCGCGGCTGTTCGCTGTGCATCTTCCCGCAGACCACCCGTTCGCCCCAGTTCAACCCGGCCGACTTCAACTCAATCGGCGAGAAGCTGGCGCGGCGGGCCGGGGTGGCGGTGGTGCCGATCGCCCTGAAGACCGACTTCTGGAGTCCCGGGCGCCTGATCCGCGACGCCCACTTCGAGTTCGGCCCCCGGCTGTCCGCTGACGGCGGCCCCAGGGATCGGCACCAGGCCGCGGTCGCCTTCATCGCGTCGCGCCTCAGCGCCTGGGGAGTCGCGGTGGCCGCCCCGGCCCCGGCCGCGGCCGGCTGAACGGCGGTCCCGGCGTGGCCAGGCCGCAGTGCGCCCCCCCCCCAGCCGCGAGGTGCGGCCCCCCCGTGGGCACCCTCACCATTCGATGCCGGGCCGCGGACGGGGCGGCTTGCCGTGGCGGCGCAACACATCAATCACGGCCCGCACCCAGGCGCACTCGCAGGCCGCCCCGCACGGCCGCAGATCCCCGCGCCGCAGGCAGTGGCCGGGGCAGTCGGACTGGCCCGTGCGCCTCTCGCTGAACACCGGCCCGTCATAAAGGTCGGCAAACCAGCCTACCGGCACGCTGAAGGTCGTGCCACACCCCGCCGCATGGTGATGGAACAGGAAGAACCCCGCCCGCAGGGCCACGAAGTCGACCTGGTAGCCGACCAGTTCGGTGGCACGGTCGCCCAGCAGGGCGTCACGATCCGCCCACCGGTGGGCGCACATCGGGCAGGCGAGCGCGGTGGCGACGGTTTGGCTGTTGCTCATGGCTGGATGCCCTGTAACTTTATCAACACACTATACTATAAGCCGCCGGCGCGAGGGATGCAAGCGCTTGCACGGACGGGTTCCGGGGCTATACTGAGTCGGGCGGCCTGTCAGGGCTGAGGACGCCCGCGCCGTTCCACGGCGGGCGGCGGGCAGGCAGGCGGGAAGAGAAGGCGACGCATGGCGAGTCACCCGGATCCGACCGGCGCGAAAAGCAGAATCCTGTACTGCGCCTCGTGCGGGAAGAAGACGACGCACACCAGCAGCCTGGCGGAGACGGGCTGGAAGCTGACGCTGGTCACGCTCGGCCTCTACATGCCGGTGTGGGTGCTGCAGCATTTC
>MVZH01000384.1 GCA_002068325.1 Lentisphaerae bacterium ADurb.BinA184
CCTCCCCCGCCCTATGGCGCACCCACAGCGCAACCGGCTTCCCGGCCGGTGAGGCCAAGTTGTAGAGACCGCCCCCGCGCCTATATTACGCGGCCCATCGTCTCCCCTGGCGGGGCGTAGCGCAGCCTGGCTAGCGCGACTGGTTTGGGTCCAGTAGGTCGCGAGTTCGAATCTCGCCGCCCCGATTTCCTCTCCCTTGACCCCCTCTCCCGTTCGCGGCGAGATGAGAACTCGCCCGGATGCGAGGCCGCGCGAGCAGCCGGCCGCGGGTTCGACCGTCCCCCGGGACAGAGCCGGAGGCCATCTCGCCGCCCCGACTTCCCCTCCCTTGACCCTCTCTCCGGGCCGCGGCGAGATGAGAACTCGCCCGGATGCGAGGCCGCGCGAGCAGCCGGCCGCGGGCTCGCCGTCGAGGAGCTCACCCGCCGCGCGTCGGAACTCTTCGGCGTCACGGAGCTGCAGGCCCTCACCCGCCGGCAGGCCTCCCAGCTGATCGATGCGGTCGCCGGGCACGCGGCCCGGAAGGCGGCGTGACATGATCGGCGGCAACCTCAGGCTCGACCAGCTCCGGCGGCGGCCGCACTGGTCGTACAGCTCCCTCAACCTGTTCCTGAACGTCTGCCAGCTGCAGTGGACGTTCCGGTACGTCTGGAAGGTCAGGCCCGCCTTCACCCCCGCGGCCGTGGCCTTCGGCGCGGCCTTCCACCGGGCCTGCGCCTGGGCCTTCGCCCGGCCGGGGGCAGGCATCGCGGAGGCGGCTGACCAGTTCACCGCCTTCCTGGCCGCCGGCTGCCGGTCGGCCGACCCCGAGGTGCGCTTCGACGGGGACGGCCCCCTCGACGTGCTGGAGGCGCTCGGCCGCAGGATGCTGGAGGCATACCTCGCGTCGAGGGACCCCGCCGAGAGGGTCTTGGCCACCGGCATCCCGTTCACGGTGCCCCTGGGGGGGCCGGCGGACGGCTGCATGCCGCTGGTGGGCGAGTTCGACATGGTGGTCGAATGCGGCGGCAGGCGGGAGATCGTGGACATCAAGACCTCGGCCCGGCGCTGGCCCGAGCCGAGGGTCAGGCTGGACCTGCAGCCGACCTGCTACCTCCTGGCCGCCGCCGGCAGCCCGGAGGAGCGCATCGAGGGCTTCCGGTTCGATGTCGTCACCAAGACGAAGGTCCCCGCCGTCGAGCGTTACCCCGCCGTCCGTGACCCCGACCGCTTCCGGCGGCTGGTCGGGTGCGCGAAGGTGGCCGAGGAGGTCATCCGCCGGGGGCTGTTCCTGCCGGCGGACCAGGGCCATGCCTGCCCCGACTGCCCCTACGGCATGGCCTGCCAGGGATGGCACCGGCAGGAGGTGCCCGGGGACATGACGCTTGAGCTGGCGGCGTAGGGGGGCGTCGCCCCAACAGGAGGAGCCGCAAATGGTCTGCATCATCAACGGCCTGAAGTACGACAGCGCCACGTCGAGGGAGCTCTACTGCGGCGGCGACCTCCAGACGATGACCAGGGCGAACGGCCGGCTCACCCTCTACCGCTCGCCCAAGGGCACGGTGTGGGCGACGCTCTACTACTGGGTGAGTGAGACCGCCGACCGGCTGGAAACCTGCGCCGGCGAGGCCGCCGTGCGCCGCCTCTGCGAAGGCCTCAACAACGCCCGCGCCATCGAGGCCGCGTTCGGGAAGATCGAGGAGGGGTGAACCGTGAAGATCGACCGCTTCGGACTGGTCGCCGACGGCGGCGACCTGTACGTGAGGGACCGCCTGAACGGGGAACGCGTGCTGACGGTTGCCCGCGGGTACGCCAACCTCGTGTGCCTGGAAACCCCGGACACCATTCAAGGCTTCACCGCGCTGGTGCAGTGGATGAACGGCTTGACGGCCGAGGAACTCGACGGCGAGGGCCTACCCGTAGAGCCGCGGTGACAGACGGCTGGAAACGGCCGGTGGGGTTGCCCCAGACGGGGACTTCACCGGCCCGTTCCTCCCACACCCACAGATACGACCGGCGCCCGCCGGGAGGGAGGAAGGCCCGACCCCGCACACCGGCACACTTCAGGGCAAGACGGCTTGACCCCGCGGCCGCCGGGGGTAACGTATCATGCGCTCCGGCGCGGCCCGCAGTTCGATCCGGTGGGCCCGGCGCTCGGCGGCAGACTGACGGTGGCGTTTCCAGTCACGGCTCATCATGCGCCTCAAAAGTGCACAATATACCATAATGCGCCTCCTCATGCGCCTCGACAGTGCACTGGTGACATAATGAGATGTTGGCCAGGATGAAACATGAATATCACCATCAAACGACTCACACCGGAGCTTTCCGCCGATTACTTCGAGTTCTTCGAAAACCGCGCATTCACGGACGATCCCCCATATCGGTGCTATTGTCAGATGTACCAAATGACCCAAGAGCAGGTGAAAGCAGCGTTAGAGATAGTAGATGGGAATGATGGTGGTCGCGTGTCACGGAAAGTCGCCGAACTGCAGATCGATTCAGGCATTCTGCGCGGCTATCTGGCGTTCGTGGGCGGTGTGTCCATCGGTTGGTGCAACGCAAACGACAAGGCGAACTTTCCCATTGAGTCGAGTGGCGGCGCGCGTTTCCACGCACCGGTTGAAAAGCGGGAAAAAGCCGTGGTTTGCTTCGAGATCGCACCAAATTTCCGCGGAAAGGGCGTCGCTACCGCTCTCTTACGGCAGGTCGTGGCTGACGCGAAAGCCGAAGGCTATCTCGCCGTGGAGGGGTTCCCCGTTGTGCGCAGCGAACGATACGAATGGGAAGGCGCTGGCCCTATTCGGCTGTATGAGAAAGCAGGATTCGTCAGAGTGGAAGAACGGGATGGCGTTGTGGTTATGAGGAAAGAGCTGAAATAGCACGGAGCGGCCAACCAGCAAATGCTCGGTACGGCTTCGCCGCCCGAGATTTGTGCCGTT
>MVZH01000385.1 GCA_002068325.1 Lentisphaerae bacterium ADurb.BinA184
CCCTCGGTCGCGGCGGCGCCAGCCCCGCCGCCCAACCCCAGCTTGCTCAGGATCAGGCCGCCCAGCCCCCCGCCCAGGATCCCCACAATCGAGTTGCCCGCCGTGCCCAGGCTGAGCTTCTTGAACAGGGCGCCCCCGATGTTGCCCCCAACCGCGCCGCTGATGAGCTGGATGATCAGGTTCACGATGCCCATGGTGTACCTTTCTTTGTCTACGGTTGAACTCACACTCCCAACGCGTCAGGACCCGACGAGCCGATTGTTCCCTGGGTACCTCCTTTCCACAATCTTCTCACTTCGAGTCAGTTCGTGCCGCGCGGCAGACTGGCCGCCGTCCGTGCCGACTTGCAGGGGCTGTCGCCCTAGAGATGATAATCGCCGGCCGCCTCGGGCTGGTAGAGAATCTCCTTGATGCGGATGCGGCGCACCCCCGAGGGCACCGGCCACTCGATGATGTCCCCCTTGGAGTACCCCAGAATCGCGGTGCCGACCGGCGCCAGCACCGAGATCGCCCCCTCCTCGTAATCGGCTTCACTCGGGAAGACCAGCGTGCAGGTCGTGTCCTCGCCGCTGTCCAAGTCGTGCAGCACCACCTTCGAGTGCATGGTCACCACGTCCGCCGGCACGTCCTTGGACAGCACCACGTGGGCCTGCGCGAGTTCGTCCGCCAGCGCCTTCAAGTCCTTCCGGTCGTCGCCGCCGAAGTCCTCGGCCACGGCCACCAGCTCTTCGAGCCGCTTCTTGTCCAACCGCGTGATGTAGATGATTCTTGTGGTCATGGTCGTCTCCTGCCTTCATGCCGGTGTCTGTATGACAGGTGCCACGGCCGCGTACCGCCGCTGTTGCGCCGGGCTTCCGCTGGGCCTCCGCTGGGCTTCCGCCAGCGCGATGCTGGCCCATTACGTCGGCCCGGCATGCGCCTGTGAAGGAGTATACCCGCTCTTAGGCAAAAGGCAAGAAGCGGCGCACGCCTCCGGCGCATGGCACTTCATGGTGCGCGCCGCATGAACGGATATGCACGCCCCCGCCGCGGGCGCATGTCACTTCCGCAGGGATCCCTCCTGCGTTCGGATGAACGAGGGATACGTTACTGCCAGACCGGGGCCGGGCAAGTGCGACGCCGGGAGACCGCTTTCAGCGGCGGGGGCTTGCCCCGGCGGGGTGGCGGGCCGTCATGCCGGCCCGTATGAGAGCTGCGGCAGGCCGCAGACACTCCAGAGACGCTTCGCGTCGGCAAGTGGTCAGAGACCGGTTGCCAGTGCAGACTGCGGCGGAGCCGCTCTGGAGTGCGGTCGCCTGCGACCGCTTTGTTCCGCCGGGGCCTGCCCCGGCGCCTTCATTGTCGCCGTCAACCACAGAGAGCACAGAGAGGGAACTGGCTCTGTGAACTCTGTGTCCTCGGTGGTGAACAAATCAAGGTACCACTGGCATGGGATCCGGCGCCTGTTTCCGAACCGGCTTTACGGCCCCCTTGGAGAGGACCCGAGGAACTGTCCGGCTACGGAACTGACTTGCGCCCCCCCGCCGCCCTCGCGTTCTGGCCTGCCGGGCGATGTGGGCTATACTACCGGGCTTGCGCCCGTCCACGCGCGCCCCCCGCCGGCAGACCGTCCGCCGGCTTCCGGCGCCGGGGGGCGCCGAGAGGCACACCGCCATGAGTCCACGCCAGCGCATCCTGTCCGGCATCCAGCCCTCCGGCACACTGCACATCGGCAACTACTTCGCGATGATGAAGCCGGCCATTGAGCTGCAGGCCGACAACGAGTGCTTCTACTTCATCGCCGACCTGCACGCGCTCACCCAGACGCCCAAGCCCGAGGCCCTGCGCGAACGCATCGCCCAGGTCGCCGTTGACTTCCTCGCATGCGGACTGGATCCCGACAGGACGGTCTTCTTCCGCCAGTCCGATGTAACGCAGGTGACCGAGCTGACCTGGATCCTGAACTGCATCACGCCGGTGGGGCTGCTCGAACGCTGCCACAGCTACAAGGACAAACTCGCCAAGGGGCTGGACGCCAACCACGGCCTGTTCAGCTATCCGGTGCTGATGGCCGCCGACATCCTCATCTACGACTCCAACGTGGTGCCCGTCGGCCAGGACCAGAAACAGCACCTCGAAGTCACCCGCGACCTCGCCCTCCGCTTCAACAACCAGTACGGCCAGACCCTGACCGTGCCGGAGCCGCTGATCGGCGAGGCGGTCGCTGTCGTGCCCGGCACCGACGGCCAGAAGATGTCCAAGAGCTACGGCAACACGATCGAAATCTTCGGGGCCGAGAAGGAGATGCGCCGCAAGATCATGCGCATGGTCACCGATTCGACCCCCGTCGAGGCGCCCAAGAACCCCGACTCCTGCAACGTCTTCGCCCTCTACAAGCTGTTCGCCAGCGCGGCCGAGACGCAGGCCCTGCGCAAGCTCTACACCGACGGCGGCATGGGCTACGGCACCGCCAAACAGATGCTCTTCGAAAAGTACTGGGCCTACTTCGAGCCGTTCCGCCGGCGCCGCGCGGAGCTGCTCGCCAACCCGGACTACGTCGAGCGGATTCTCCAGGACGGCGGCCGCCGCGCGCGCCACGTCGCCGACGAGACCCTGCGGCGGGTGCGCACAAGGGTCGGCCTGGCGTGACACTCGTCGAGCCCATCCCCGCGATGCTGGCCGACTGGGTGCGGCGGCGCGCCCCGGCCACCCCCGTCCCCGACCTCGCCGTGCGTTCCGACATGACCCGGGGCGGGCGCTTCGGCGAGGCCTGGCTGCTGCTGGTCGGCGACGAGGTGCTGGCCATTGACGGCCCGGCCGACGGCCGCCTCGGCGAACCGCTCGTCCTGCCCCTGGCCGAGTTCCGGAACGGCCGCGCCGAGCCGCTGGTCGGCGGCGGCGTGCTGCTGGCGGACGCCCCCGCCGGCCCC
>MVZH01000386.1 GCA_002068325.1 Lentisphaerae bacterium ADurb.BinA184
CCCGCCGCGCCAATGCCTCGATCCGGCGCCGGCTGCCTTCGTGAAAACGGTTGGCCAGCGACAGCCGGCCGCCGGGCAGGAGCAGCCGGCCGGCCGCGTCGAGCCAGCGCATGACAGGGCCGGGCTCCTTCAGGAAAGGCCCCCCGACGATGCCGTTGGCCACAATCAGGTGGAAGCCGCAGCGCAACGGCAGCCGTCGCATGTCGCCGGCCACAAAATGCACACAGACACAGGCTGGCACCGCGGGGAAGGCCAGTTCGCGGCGGGGGTCGTGAGGGGTCTGGCGTCGGGCAGCCATCCAGGCTTCGAGGGGTTCACGCGTCAAGCCGAGGGCGGCGACGGGGCGGGCGGTCGCCGCGGCCAGGGTGCCGGCCAGCTCCCAGGTTCCCTGCCCTGTACCGCAGCCCAGGTCGAGCATCCGCAGCGGGGGATGCTCGGCCAGGCCGGATGCGGCGGCGCAGAGGCGCGCGGTCTGCTCGGGGTAGCGTCCGGCCGCGGTGCCCAGGCGGGCCGGCGCGGCCAAGGCGCAGAAGATGGCGAGCCGTTCGTCCGGCCGGAAAGTGGTCCGCCCGGCCAGGTGCGGCGGCAGTTCGGCCCAGAGGTCGGGCAGCGAGAGCGGCGAGGTGGGGCCGGCATCGCCGTGCTCGCGGATTTGCGGGGTCCGCAAAACCGCCGGCAACCACGAGGGGTGCGGCAGGAAGGCTCGGCCGAGGCGGGCGAGTCCGGCGAGGAAGTCGCAGATGGGCAGGTAGCTCTCGTAGGCCTGGCGGACGGCTGGTGTCAGCTCGAGGCCGGGGGCCCACCACGGCGGCGGTGCGGACTCCGCAAAGGCGCGCCGTCTTTTCAGCCAGTCGTGGTTGAAGCGCGCCAGCTCGGCCGCGGCCGCCCCGGGGATGGACGAAGATGGCTCAAGAGTGGGCATGACGGCGTGCCGGTGTGGGGAACTCCGCGGTACGCGGTGTGCGGTGTCAGGCGTCAGGTTGCCGGTTGCCCGTCACGGGTGTCGGTGTCAAGTGTGGCGAGGGGTTGGCGGCGAGGGGCCGTGGCGGCACGGGAAAGTGCGGCGAGGCCGTAGCGCGGCTCCGCCGCGGCGGGCGGGCCTCAACCCGCGCTCTCGAAGGAGATGCGCGGGTCCACCAGCACGTAGCACAGGTCGGTCACCAGTTGCATGAGCAGGCCGATCAGGGTCATGACGAACAGGTCGCCCATCACCACCGGGTAGTCGCGCGACATCACCGCAGTGTAGCCGAGCAGCCCGAGGCCGTCGAGGTTGAAGATGCGCTCGATGAGCAGGCTGCCGGTGAAGAAGATGGCGACGAAGCGGCTCGGGAAGCCGGTGACCAGCGGGATCAGGCTGTTGCGCAGGATGTGCCGGAACAGCACCCGGCGCTCGGACAGGCCCTTGGCCCGCGCGGTCGTGACATACTGCTTGCCGACCTCTTCGAGGAGCGAGTTCTTGGTCAGGATGGTCAGCACCGCAAAGCTGCCGATGCTGAGGCAGAGGACCGGAGCGGCGACGTGCCGGAAGTAGTCGAGGATCTTGGCCGCCAGGCTCCAGTCCTCGTAGCCATAGGTGCCGGCGGAGCTCAGCCCGGAAAGGGGGACGAGGTGGATCCACGCCGCGTCGCCCGGCCCGAGGAGCACCACCAGCAGGACGGCCAGCACGAACCCGGGGATGCTGTACCCCACCAGGATCAGGGCGCTGGTGGCCGCGTCGAACCGGGTGCCCTCACGCACCGCCTTGGCGATGCCCAACCCAATGCAGGCCGGGTAGGTGAGCAGAAAACTCCACAGCCCCAGCGAGAGGGAGACCGGCATCTTGTCGAGGATCAGTTCGAGCACGTTCCGGTTGCGGTAGAAGGAGTCGCCGAACTTGAACAGCAGCATGCCGTCCCAGTTGTCCCACTCGAACAGCGCGCGCGGGTAGGGGACGGCGGGGTCCTGCCGCGAGAACCACACGAAGGTGCGCAGGTAGCGTTCGAGCAGGGGCCGGTCGAGGTGGTAGACGCGGCGCAGGTTCTCGTAGTCTTCGGTGGACAGGCCGCGGCGCCCGACCGTCTGGCCGGCCCGCGGCGTCATGGCCCCGCCCGCCTCGAAGCCGCCGGCGCCGGCGGCGCGTTCGAGCGTCTGCTTCATCTGTTCGAGCGGGCCGCCGGGGACCAGTTGGATGATGATGAACGTGATGGTCAGGATGCCGATCACGGTTGGCACCATCAGCAGCAGCCGGCGGATGATGTAGTGCGTCACGGGAGGGGGCTGTCCGGGGGCATGTTCGCGGCCGCGCGGTCGGGGGGGGCGGCGGCCTGGGGATCGGTGGCGGCGGTGGCGGCGGCGGCGGCCCGTTCGCGCCGCGAGCGATGGAAGCGGGCGTAGGACGGGAAGCGGGCGCGCGTCGCCGCGTCCACGTCGGGCGGGAGGTGGCGCCAGCGCTCGTAGAACCACATGTACTGCTCGGGGCAGGTGCGGATCAGGTCCTCGTTCAGCCGCAGCAGATCCTGCGTCAGCTCGATGTCCGAGCCGTAGGCGGGGACCGGCTTGGGCAGCGCGCGCATCTCCATCGCAAACCCAGTTCCCTCGCGCCGGCAGGCGAAACAGGCGGCCTCGACCCCGAGCCGGCGGGCGAGCATGGCCACCGCCCGTGTGGTCGGCACCGGCAGTCCGAAGAACTCGACGAACTCGCCGCCGTGCTCGGGCAGCACGTTCTGATCAATCAGGATGCCGAGGCTCTTGCCGGCCCGCAGTGCTCCGAGCATGTGGCGCATGGCGCCGCGCTCGGCAATCAGCTCCAGCCCGTGGCGGGTGCGGCTGGCGTTCACCAGGCGGTCCAGGCCGGGATTGCGCAGGCGTCGGGCGACCGCGCACAGCGGAACCCCGGCCGCCAGCCGGGCGTACTGCGCGCACATC
>MVZH01000387.1 GCA_002068325.1 Lentisphaerae bacterium ADurb.BinA184
TGCACCTTCACCGCCCTGGCGGCCCAGGGCCTGGCCGCCGGGCTCGCACCCCAGGCCCTGCAACTGGGCGACTTCAACGGCGACAACCGCCTCGATGTCGCGGTCGCCGCCAGCCAGGCCAACCGTGTCGCCGTCCTCCTCGGCAACGGCGATGGCACCTTCACCGCCAACACGGAACTCACGACGCCGGCCATGGGGTTCGCCTGCCAGCTCGCCGCCGCGGATTTCACCGGCGACGGCCACCTCGACCTGGCGACCGCCAACAGCGACGGCGGCTGCCTCACCGTCTTCGCCAACGACGGCGCCGCCGGCTTCACGCAAGGGCCGTGGATTGCGGGCCGGACCCCGCGCATCCTCGCCGCCGCAGACGTGAATCACGACGGCCGGCCGGACCTGGTCAGCGGAAACTGGACAATCGGGTACGGCTATGCCTACATCGGCGACGACCTCACGCTCTACCTCAACCACACAGGCGTCAGCCTCTCGCCGGACGGCTCCGTGGCGGCCCCGCTGGCAGCGGTGCGCCTGAGCTTCCCCCAGGCAATGCGGACGGACTCGTTCGCCGTGGGCGACGATGTGCTCGGGTTCGACGGCCCGGCCGGCCCCGTGGACGTGACGGAGGCGGAGTGGCTCAATGCGCGCACGCTCGAGCTGCGTTTCGCGCCGCTGACCGCCCCCGGCGCCTACATCCTGCGCCTCGGGACGGATATCCTGACGCAGGACGGCGCCCCGCTGCCCGGGCCCTTCACCGGCCGTTTCACGCTGACCCCCCCGCGCGTCTCGGGCGAGATCCCGGACATGACCGTCTGGGAGGGGACACTGGTGGTGGACGGCGATGTCACCGTGCCGGCGGGCTCCACGCTGGTGGTGGCGCCGGGCGCGGTCGTCAAGATCCTGGGGCGCACCACCTCGATCAGCGTGGCCGGCGAACTGCACGTGCTGGGCACCGCGGCCGAGCCGGCCATCTTCACGTCGGTCAGCGACGACGCCGGCGCCCCGCTCGGGGAGGACGCGGGCACACCGCATCCCGGGGACTGGGAGCAGCTGCGGATCTTGGACGGCGGGGTGGCCTGGGTGGATCACGCGCGCATCCGCTGGGGCGGCGACAAGTCGCAGGCCAGCAACGGCGGCGCCGTGCGCGTCGATACCGGCGGCCGGCTTTGCCTCTCGAACAGCATCATCGAGGACGCGCTGCACGAAGGGCTCCTGGTCTGGTATGCCGCGCAGGCCGACGTCTGGAACAGCGTCATCCGCGGCTGTGAGTGGGGCGTGCTCAGCGACCAGTCGGCCGTGCTCAACATGACCAACTGCACCCTCGACGACAACGTGGTCGGGGTCTGGGGCCACCGCGGTATCTACAACCTGACCAACACCATCATCAGCCACAGCGTCCAGGCCGGCGTCAACCAGCACCTCACCTCGACCATCACCCTGCGGCACTGCAATGTCTGGTCCGCCCAGGGCGTGAACTACCAGGGCCTGCCCGACCTGACCGGCCAGGACGGCAACCTCTCTACCGACCCGGTGTACCGTGACTACCCGTCGAGCCTCCATCTCGGTTTCCTCAGCCCGATGATTGACGCGGCCGACGGCGTCGCCGCCCCAGAGACCGATCTCTACGGGCTGCCCCGCTACGACGATCCGCGCACCGCCAACACCGGCACTCCGACCGCCACCGGCGCCTACGCCGACCTCGGCGCCTGCGAGTTCGTCGAAAACGCCCCCTCGGATGTGGACTTGGTGGTCACCGACGTCTCCGGCCCGGCCGCCGCCACGGTCGGCGAGATCATCACCGTCACTTGGACCGTGCGCAACGACGGCATGGCTGCCGCCGGCGGCCCGCGGCGCGACTGGCTGCGGCTGGCGCGCGACGGCGTCACGGTTGACCTCGGGGTGGTCGAGGTCACGCAGAGCCTGGCCGCCGGGGGGCAGGCGCAGGCGACGGCTGAGGTGCGGATTCCGCCGTGCACCCCAGGCGAGTGGCATATCCAGGTGCAGGCCAATGCCTTCCGTGACATCTTCGAGGGCCGCAACAGCGCCAACAACCGCGCGACATCGGCGCAGGCGGTCGTGCTCTCCGCCCCGCTTCTGGCCCCGGGCGCCGGCGTGGATCTAGCGTTTGCCGAAGGCCAGACGAGTGCGGCCGTCACGTTGACGGTGCCGGCGGGGGAGGCCTGGGCGGTGTACGCGCGCGGCGCCGCCGCTTCCGACTACCGTCTCATGGGGGGACTCGGGCGCACCCCGACGGTGACGGCCCATGACTTCGCGGCCGAGCCGTGGACGGGCGAAGACCTCCTGCTGGGCATCCCGGCGGCCGACACCGGGCGGACCGTCTTGGTCGTCCTCGAACGCCTGGCGGCGCTCGCGCCGGCAACGGTCAGCCTGGAAATCCTCAGCGGCGACGTCACGCTGGTCGCGGCCGGCGTCTCCCGCGCCGCCGCGGGGGCGGCGCTCTCGGTGCCGCTGCTGGGGTGCGGCTTTGCCGACGGCATGTCAGCGGAGCTGCTGGATGCCCGCGCCGGGACGGCCGCGCAGTCGGTGACCGTGCTCAGTTCGTTCAAGGCGCTCGCCGTGTTTGACCTGGCCGCCCTGCCGGGGGGACTGTACGATCTGGCGGTCACGGCCGGCGGCCACACGGCGACGCTGCCGGAGGCGCTGGAGGTGACGGCGGCGGGGACAGGCCCGCGCTTCGAAGTCCGCCTGACCGTCCCCGACCGTGTCCGCTACGGCCGCCCGTATACGATGTGGCTCGAATACGCCAATGTCGGCGACCAGGAGATGCCGGCGCCGATGGTCGTGATCAACAGCTACGACACCTTCGACTGGCGCTGCCCCGGCTGCGGACGCTGGGAACGGCGGCGGCTCTACCAGCTCCTCGCCGTCAACCCGTACGGCCCCG
>MVZH01000388.1 GCA_002068325.1 Lentisphaerae bacterium ADurb.BinA184
GGGTGGCGCCCGCCACGTTGAGCAAGCCGGGTTGCAGTTCGATGTCGGCGTGGGGTTCGCCTTGACGGGTCTTCAGGTCGAACGGTCCGGTGAGGGCGATCCGGCCCACGTCCTGTCCGGCGAGGGCGATGCGGGTGACGCACTCCTGGACATCGAGGCTGGCGAGTTCGGCAAGCGCGGCCCTGAAGGAGTGGGTCAGGGTGAGATTCTCGACGTGCAACCCCTTGCCGGACACCGCAACCTGGCCCTCGGTCAGGTTGCCCGTGACCTGAAGCGCGCGCCCGTTGTCGCCCGCCGTGACGGCGACGGTCCCGCTGAGGGTGCCGCCGCCGATGGTGACCCCGGCCGAGGACGGCAGGAGAGGGCTGATCAAGGCGAGCGGGAAGTCCTTGGCATCGAGGCGGATCTGTACCGGCGTGCCCGCGGCGGCGGTCCCCAGCCGGAGCACCTCCGCGCCGCCCTGTTCAATCTGCGCATCAAGGGCCTGGACGCTGAGCCGGCCTTCCGCCTTCGAATAGGATGCCTGATGGCGGAAGCTGACTCCGACGGGCGGCAGCTCGGGGAGCTTGCCGTCGGGGCTGCGTACGGTCAGCTCGCGCAGGGCCAGGGTTCCGTCCGTGGTGACCGCGGCATCGGCGGCCAGTTGGAGACGGCCGGCGTATTCGAGAGCGGTCTGGCCGAAGCGGTAGCCGCCGCCGAGCCCGCCGAGGAGGTCGAGGAAGCCGGCGGTGACCGGGCTGGCGGCGAGGCTGAGGTCGGCCGTGGCCGGGTTCTGCCCGACGGTTCCCGTGGCGGTCAGCCGGGCGGCGAGAGCACCGGCCTGGGTGATGTCGGCGACCAGTTCATCCACGCGCCACAGCGGGGCCTCGCTGCGGATGGCGGCATGGATCGTGAGTGCGTGCTGCGCAAGGTCGAGGTCGCGCAGCCGGCCGGCGAGGCGGTCGAGGTCAATGTCAGCCTGGGCGTGCGTGGGCCGGGCATCCGGGCCGAGGGTGACGGTTCCCTTTCCGGAGAGCCGTCCACGCGGCACGTCGAGGTCCGGGCCGGTGAGGCGCACGTCGGACGTCACTTCGAAAGTGGCCTGGGCGCCGGGGGCAACGCTGTGGAGGGTGAGTTGCAGGCCGTCGAGGGTGAGGTCGAAGGCGGCGCGTCCGGGTGCGGGCGCGGTCTGTGAGGCGTGGAGGGTGGCGTCGGCGATGTGCAGGGTGTGCACGGTGGGTTTCCCGCGCAGGATGCGCATCGCGCTGTAGCGGCACTCCACCTCGGTGGCCACCATGGCCAGGCCATCCTCGGGCGGGGTGGCCACAACGTCGTTCAGGATCAGGCTGCGGAAGGGTGAGAAGCGGGCCCTGCCGGCGGTGATTGACCAGCCGGTCTTCGCCGACACCATGGGCAGGGCGATCCGGCGCACAAAGAACGAGCTCGACACGAACAGATAGGCGGCCACCAGGAGAATCAGCAAGACGGCGAGGGAGATTCCGGCGATCTTGGCAACGCGTTTCATGTCGTCTCGGACTCCTGGAACCGGACCTGCACTTGGGGGATTTCGGGTGCCGTCTGGCGCGCGCCGGTCGGGGCGGCGTGCGGGCCTCGGCGTCGCCAGCCGTCAGGCCAACGCATGTCCCCTGCGGAATGACGGCATGGGGTATCAGACCGCGGCCGGCGGTGGAGGTTCCTCACCGCGGGCGGGCTTGGCTCCCCTTGGCGGCGGCAGGCGGGGCCGGCGTCGCAGAGTCCAGCTCCGCAATCAGATCGGCGAGTTCCGGCGGCAACGGCGAGGTGAAGGCGAGGCGTTGTTCCGTAACAGGATGGCGGAAGGCCAGGGTGGCCGCATGGAGGGCGATGCGCGGATGCGTCCAGGCCGGATGGCGCGCGAGTTCAGGCGCGTACCGCGGGTCGCCGATCACGGGATGACCGGCCTCGGCGAAATGGACGCGGATCTGGTTGCGCCGCCCGGTCTCGAGACGGATGCGCACCTGGGCCGCCGTGGCGAACGTGCGCTCGACCCGGTAGTGGGTGATCGCCTCCTCGCCGAGGCCGGGGCGCCGGGTGCTGCGCCGGCCCTGGCTGGCGGTGGTGATCATGCGGCTCTGGAAAGTCCCCGTCGCGGGCAACCCGGTTCCCGCGACCACACCGACGTATTCACGCTCGGGTTCATGGGCGGCAAACTGGGCGACCAACCCCTCGGCGGCGGCACGGTTCTTCGCCAGCACCAGCAACCCGGAAACGGCGCGGTCGAGGCGGTGAACCACCGTCACGCGACGGCGGCCCGCGTGCCCGTGGTTGAGGTAACGATAGAGGCTCTGGACCAAGGTGTGCGGCTCTCCCCGCGGCGTCGGGACGGTCAGCAGCGGGGCGGGTTTGTCAACCACGAGAAGCGCGTCGTCCTCGTAGACGATGCGGAACGGGCTCGAGCGCAGGGCGCGGGGCTTCTCGTGGTAATGGCGTTCCGGCTCGTAGGTCAGGGTGAGGCGGTCGCCCGCGGCGACGCGGTCGAAGTCCGACTCGCAGGCCTGTCCGTTGATCGTCAGGCAGCAGTGGTCAATGAGGCCGCGGACGCGGGATCGGCTGAGTCCGGTCAGGGCATGGATGAGCCGGTCCACACGGCCGGCCTCGGCTTCCATGACAGTGTGTTGGACGGTGTGTTTTGGCATTGATGGACGGGACGATAGGAGGGACGGGACGCGCCGGCCGGCGGCCTGCGGGCACCTCGTGCCCTCGTTCACGACAAGATCGGCGGAGTCCGCTCCATGCTTCACAGTCTACGGCCATCGGTCAGCGGTCACCGGCGGCGTCTTGTCAAGTCCTGACTTCCGTTTGACACTTGCTGTATGACGATACCCTTCTTCAAACGCCTCTCCATGCCTGCCGG
>MVZH01000389.1 GCA_002068325.1 Lentisphaerae bacterium ADurb.BinA184
GATCAGGCTCCCGGATGGATGCTGCGGGCTGAGAACCAGGTCGCTGATCCCCGCCGACACAGAAGCCGCTGTCGCCATACCCGACCCCATGACCAGGGACAGACCCGCCAGAAGAACCGTCAGAGTCTTCATTCGCCACCTCCTTCTTGCTGCCTTCCGCAGCGCGTTTGCCCGAACACGTTGCCTCGATTTGCCACCTGAGGGTGCGGAACCCGCGCCCGCCGCCAGCACGGCCACGAGACCGCACACCATCTGTGACAGGAAACCCCGAAAGGAACCGGGCTGGATCGTGGAACTCATTTTGACCTCCTTGCCGCCGCGGGGGCGGACGAAGGGCGGCGGGGAGCCATCAAGTATAGTAAGTGTATTGTTGTAGTCATATTACACCGCAAACCCCGCGTTGTCAAGGGATTCCAACGGAAAAAGAGTTCCGCCCACGGCGGCGGGCTTCGCCCCCGCCGCTTCGCCGCCGTGGCCGGGCCCCGGAGCATGGGGCACCCGCTGCCTCGTTACGACATCCAACCCCTGGGAACCGCCGCCCGGCCTCGGATTGCCGGCATGCCCCAGTACAGGTCAGGGCTGCGACGGCCGGTGGTAACGCCAGCGGCACAGCGTCCGCAATCCGCCGTCCTCCATCTGCAGGCTGACCGACAGCCGGTCCAGCCCGCGCAGGGCGCCAAAGTCGCGCCTCCCCGCTGCGTAGGCCGGCTGCCGCGCCGCGTGCAGCCGCCCGTAGACGGTGCTTTCAAGCCCGCCATCGCGCCGCTCCCAGGCGCCGCCGGCCGGATGCACGGGCCGGAAGCCGAGCAGACGGAAGTGCTGCTCGATGGCCGCCGCCGGATCCCCGGTGCCGCCCATGGTCAGCGGGTACAGGCAACCGATCCCCTCCATCGCCGCGCGCCGCTGCTGATCCTGGGCGGCCGTGAACAACGCCGCCAGCTGCGCCTCGACCGCCCCCGGCACCGTCTCCAGCCGCACCCCGCCCAGCGGCGACACCTCGACGCGCGGGATGGCGAACGGCTGCGACCACGGCAAGTTGCTGATGATCAGGTAGTTGCCGCACACCTCGAGGCCGAGCCGCAGCTTGATCAGGCCCATGACATCGAAGGCGTAGATCCACGCGTCGCGGCCGGCGACCTGGCAGTAGTCTATGCGGACGTCGTCGTCCATCCCGCCGAAGCGCTGCGCCAGCATCGCCAGGCTTCCCTGCCGCAAGGCCTCGCGCACCGCCTCGGGCGCGCGCGTCTCGACCAGCAACGAACAGGGCCGGGTCAGCACCGAGAGCGCCAACGGGATGAACAGCATCTCGCCCCCGCGCATCCCGCCGGGCGCCATGGCCAAGGCCCCCATGACATCGCCGCTGCCCACGGCGATCACCGGATCGGAGTCGCGAACCGCCAGGTGCACGCCGGGGCCCAGGCTGTCCAGCACCCCCGGGTCAAACCCGGCCAGCCCCTCGGAAACCCCGTCCACCACCTTCACCCACGCCTTCTCGGGCAGATTCGCCGAGAGCAGCATCACCGGCGCCGGCTCGACCTGCGGAATCCGCAACGGCGGCGCCTCGCGCCCCGACGGCAGGATCTCACGCAGGCCGTCGTACATCTCGCTGTTGAGCAGGGGCAGGATGAAGGTGGTCAGTTCGAGCTCGCCGCCGGGGCGGTCGTCGAGACGCATGGCGATGGGGTCGAAGAACTGCCGCCAGAAACGGCTGTAGTCGCGCACGTAGTCGGCGTAGGCCTTGGCCTCGGCCGCCGTCGCCGTTTCGACAGGGCGGGCGCTGATCGAGGCAAGGTCGAGGATGCCGCCGTACGCGGGCGAGCGGGCGGTGCCGTCCGGGGCGAGCGCGAGGCCGGCGAAACGCGGCTCGGCGGGCAGGTAGCCGGCGGCGGTCAGGCGGTCGAGGGTCGGAGCCTCGGCGTGTCCGTCCAGCCGGTAGAGGAGGGCGGCGGCGCTGGCCTCTTCGAGGGACAGCTTGGCCTGCAGGCGGCGCAGCTGACCGATCTTGACCGCCGGCCCGACCAGGCGACGGATGAAGGGATCGGAGAAGTAGGCGTAGAGGCGCGTCTCCGGCCCTACCGGCAGCCGGGTCAGCATGTAACGGAACTCGGCGCTGCGGCCGAGGCTGGCGCGGGCATTGTCGCGCGAGGCGCCCAGAACGGCTTCCAGCTCGGTGCGGCTGGTGCTGACGAAGAGCACGTCCTTCGAGGCGGCCCACCACGCCCGGCCGCCGCCGGGGGTGGCAACTTCGCTCGGACGCTCGGCGGTCAGCTCGCCGACGCGCAGCGCGGCCAGCAGCGGCCGGGCCAGCGGCAGTTGCGGAATCCGCAGAATCACGGTAATCTCCGCGCCATCAATCAGAAACAAATCCGGCAGCACCGCCGCCATCTCCGTCACCGCCCCGGACTTGAGGAAGCTCTCCACCCACTTCTCGTCCATGCCGAGGCGGGCCATGTACCGGCGTTTGAGCGAGTAATCGAAGCTGCGTCCGGTGGCCGCCGCGCCGCCGCGCGCCAGGAAAGCGGCGCCTTCGTCGAGGAAGGCCAGCGCCGCCGACGGCTTGGCGACGTAGAGCATGAAGCGATCCACCGGCACGTGCTCCGCCAGCGCCAGCTGCCCGCCCCCCTGCCCGGCGAGCATCTCCTCGAACGGATGCGACTTGACCTCGACGCCGGGGAGAGACGCGACCGCGACGGTCGGCTCCCCCGCCGCCGCGGCGTCCGGATTCAGGGACTGCATCTGAAGTGTCTCGCGCAGGGCGGCCTGGCCGCCGAGCACGCCGAGGATCGAGGCGGTGCGCGGCTCATCGCCCCGCCCGCGCCGCCGCCCG
>MVZH01000390.1 GCA_002068325.1 Lentisphaerae bacterium ADurb.BinA184
CGTTCACGCTCGGGTTCTCGACGCTGCCGGTGCTCAGCGAGGTGGCATTGACCGCGCGCTGCAACCTGCGCTGCCGGTTCTGCTACCTCGACGACGGCGCCGCCACGACGGGGGCCGAGATGGACACGGCCGAGGTCAAGCGCGTCCTCGACACGATCCGGCGCGAGGCCCAGGTCCCGAGCGTGAGCTTCACCGGCGGCGAACCGACCCTGCGCCCCGACCTGCCGGAGCTGATCCGGTACGCCCGCGACGAGGCGGGGCTGCGGGTCAACCTGATCACCAACGGGACGCGCCTGACCGCCGCGCTCGTCGCCGCCCTGCGGGAGGCCGGCCTGCACAGCGCGCAGGTCAGCGTCGAGGCGCCCGAGGCCGGCGTGCACGATACGCTCACCCAGGTGGCCGGGTCGCATGCCGAGAGCCTGGCCGGCGTCGCCCGCCTGCGCGAGGCCGGCATCCGCGTGCATACGAACACGACCGCCAACCGGCTGAACCTGCACCTCCTCGCCCGGCTGCCCGCCTTCGTCAAGTCCCTCGGCCTCGAACGTTTTTCGCTGAACATGGTGATCCCGTGCGGACGCCCCGGCCGCGAGTTTGGCGGCCTCAATCTGCGCTATGAGGAGATGGGGCCGCGGGTGCTCGAGGTGCAGGCCGAGGCGGCGCGTTGCGGGGTCGAGTTCATGTGGTACTCGCCGACTCCGGCCTGTCTGTTCAATCCGGTGGCGCACCGCCTGGGGAACAAGGGTTGCGCCGCGTGCGACGGGCTGCTGAGCGTCAGCCCCTCGGGCGATGTCCTGCCGTGTTCAAGCTGGCCCGAGCCGGTCGGCAACCTGCTGCGCCAGCCGTTCCGGCAGGTGTGGCGTTCGCGCCGGGCCCGTCGCCTGCGCGAGAAGCGTGCGGCGCCGTCGGCCTGCCGGCGGTGCGACGAGTTTGCGCTCTGCCAGGGGGCGTGCCCCCTCTACTGGCGGCACTTCGGGTACGACGAGTTGCGGCCGGCCTGGCACGCCGCGCGGTCGCCCCGGCCGACGGCCGCTGCAACCTCGAACCTGGCGGCCGCCCCGTGCCGGAGCCAGGCCCGCCGTGCGAGCGAGGCGTAACCATGAAGCTCTTCCCCCCCGAGGAACGGCGCGGCGAGGTTCACTTCCACGTGGCCCCCGCACTCCCGTACCGCGCCCGCGTCGGGCTGGCCGGGCTGCTGATCGCCGCCGGGTTCGTCCTGCAAATGCTGCTGCTTGAGCGCGCCTTCTGGCTCGGGTTGCCGGTGGTGTTCGCCGGCGTCCTGCTCCTGCTCAGCAAGGGTTACCAGAACAAGGCCGAGCACGCCCGCCCCGACCGCGACTGGCGGCCGGTGACACGCAAGGAGGTCGAACAGATCCTCGAAGTCAACCGCCGTCAGCGCACTTGGGACAGCGATGCGATTGACATCACCTGTCCGCGCGGCCTGGCCGGGCTGTTGGGGGTGGCGGCCGTGACCGTAGGGGCGGCCTGGGCGGTCGACCTTCTGTCGCCCGGCCTCGGCCGGGTTGTGGCCTGCAATGCCGCCGTGCTGTTCCTGCCGTTCTGGCTGACCGGCGTGCGTTTCATTCTCCGCCACGACAACCTGATCGTGAAATGCGACATGCTGCTGCGCCTTGACGAGGCCGTGGCCGCGGCCGGCCGCGGGGGCGAGGTGTTCGGATACCAGATTCAGACGGCGCCGGCCAAGAAGGGTGACGGGGAGGTGCCGGTGGACGTGAAGGGGGTGGTCACCGTCGCCGACGCGCCGGCCTCGTTTCTGGGCGTGCAGGTGCAGGTCTCGATCAACAGCGTGCAGGGGCGAAGTTTCCCCTACGCCTACGCGGTGATCGTGGCGCGGCCGGAGTTCGGGGGCTGGAACCGCCCCGGAGTCCTCGAAGCCCCGTCCCGCATCGTGGTCGAGCGCAAGAAGGAGGGCGACGTCCTCATCGCGGTGGTCCGCCAGCAGACCACCAAGCAGTCCGGCTACCACACCGACCTGCGCGCCGCCCGGCGCCTCCTCGACTTCACGCTCTGCGAACTCCGCAAAATGCTCGCCCCGGCCTGACCGCCGTTCACTTGCCCTTGAGGATCAGCAGCTTGATCATGTCGGACGCCGCCTCGATGCGGTCGGTCACCACTTCGAGCGCCTCGGCAAGGTGGTAGGTGATCAGCAGGTCCCCGGGGGTCAGGTCGGCGTGCAGCAAGGCATCGATTAGGGCCCGCTTCTGGTCGTCGGCCTCGTGCTCGAAACGCTCGACTTCGAGGCACTCGGTCATGGCGGTGGTCGGCTGCACCACAGCTGCCAGAGGCAGTTTTTCCAAGGCCTCGACCACCAGTTGCGCGCTCCGCGAGATGCTGAGGAGAATGTTTTCGGGCAGCGGGCGTTCGATGAAGGCCAGCAGCCGGGCCGCCCGGTTGGTCGAGTCGGCGATCTTGTCGAGGGCGTTGGCGAAGCGGATGAAGTCCTCGCGGTTCGGCGGCAGGATCACGCCTTCGGACAGTTGCGTGACCATCTTGGCCAGCAGCTGGTCGGCGGCGCGTTCGCTGTCCTTGACGCGCTGGACGGCTTCCATGCGGCCGGGCGTGTCGCGGGCGGCGAGGGCCTTGACCGCGTCCCAGAGGCAGGCCACCGTACGGCAGGTCTCCTCCGAGTGTTCCTCGGCGATCACCAGGACGCGGTTGCCCTCCTCAACGCCGAGCCATCCCAGGATGTTGCGGGTCTGCTTCATGTCGTTTGTCCTTTCGCTCAGTTCACCGGTGAGAGCCACATCCAGAGCCTGAGTATGCACAGGCTGAACACGCCGGAGACGAACGGCGTGGC
>MVZH01000391.1 GCA_002068325.1 Lentisphaerae bacterium ADurb.BinA184
GCCCGCGTCTACTGGGCCAACCAGGCCACCGGACTGGTCGCCGACATCCCCGGCGAGATCATGGCGACCCCGCAGCTGTGGGGCACGGCGAGGCCCGGGTCATTTTGAGGCAATTGGCAGGAAAGGGTGGATGCATGACGAGAACCAATCGGGCGGTGCCGGGGTGGCGGGTTGCGGCGTCGGCCGTTCTGTTGGCTTGCCTGTGCCGCGCAACCGAGACCGAGAACCTTGACCTTCAGATCGTGCCGCGGCCGGGGACGGTGACCATTGACGGCCAGGTCGGCGACTGGGATCTGTCGGCCGGCATCTTCGCCTGCGGCGACGTCGAGAACCAGCGCGACAAGTACGCCGTCTGGTTCCATGCCATGTGGGACGCGGAGAACCTTTACCTGCTGGCCCGCTGGATGGATCTGACGCCGCTGAACAACCCCGGCAGCGTCAAGGGCGACTACGGTTTCACCGGCGACTGCCTGCAGGTGCGTGTGCTCACCGCCCCGGCCGACAAGCTGGCGGCGGCCGCCACCCGCGGCAGCCCGCAGCAGGATCCCGGCCCGGATCATCCCGGCAC
The DNA here is from genome assembly GCA_002068325.1 of Lentisphaerae bacterium ADurb.BinA184. Lineage (GTDB taxonomy): Bacteria > Verrucomicrobiota > Lentisphaeria > Oligosphaerales > MVZH01 > MVZH01. Next base: position 569 of record MVZH01000391.1, read on the forward strand.
CCGCACCAGCCACATCACGGCGTGGCGCGACCGCGACGGGATCGCCGTGCTGAAAATCGACTGGGGGCAGAAGTTCAACGAGGGTTCGGCCGATGCCGCGGAGAAGGGGGGCCGGCAGGCCTTTACGGTCTGGGACGACCGGCGCGGCTACACGCAGGAGCTGTCCATTCCGTGGGCGCTGCTCTCGCGCGACGGCTGGCGGCCGTCGGCCGGGGCCCAGGTCGCACTGACCGTCGAACCCAACTTCCTGACCGGCGCCGGCAGCCGCCTGACGATCAAGGATGTCTTCCGCCCGAAGGTCGGCATAGACCGGGTGTTCACCTTCCAAGGCCCGAACTGCTGGGGGTTCGCGACCCTCGCCGACAGCGGCCGGCTCGCCCCGCGACCGGTGCGGCTGCGCGACGGGCGCGAGTTCCCGGTGCGCTTCGACGACGGATTGCCGGCCGTTGACTGGACCGGGCTGGTGAAGAGCCGTGAGCCGGAAGGCTTCAAGCCCATCCGGTTCACCATCGAGGAGGACGGCTACGTCTCGCTGAACATTTTCCGGGCCGACGGCACCGTGGCCCGCCAGCTGCTCACCTGCGCCTTCTACCCGAAGGGCGCGCACGAGGTGCGTTGGGACGGCCTGGGCACGATGTCCATCCGCGTGCCCGGACAGCCGTTGGAGGCGGGGGACTACACGTGGGGCGGCCTCTGGCATCCGGGGGTGAGCCTGATCCTGCGCGGCTGGGCCGGGAGCACCTCCGAGACCCCGTGGGGCAACGTCTGGGGCGCCGACCATGGCGATCCGTGTGCGGTGGCGGCCGACGGCGAGCGCGTCTACATCGGCTGGGGCGGCGGCGAGGGGGCGAAGCCCCTGCTGGCCTGTACGCCCGACGGGAAGATCCTGTGGAAGCAGATCCGCGGCGGCATCGCCACCGCCAGCCTGGTGGCGGCGGACGGAGAGACGGTCTTTGTCTGGAACGAGCATGGGCAGTATGCGCCGCGCAGCCTGTACCGGGTCGACGCCAGGACCGGCGCCTACACGGTGTGGTCGCGCCACAACAGCACCGACCTCGCGATGGGCGAGGTGTTCGCGGGCGAGCCCGACATTCCCGACCGGCCCGACAGCCTGGCCGCGGGCAACGGCAAGGTCTTTGTCGGCTGTGGCGGCCGCGGCGTGGTGGCGGTTCTCGACGCCAAGTCCGGCGACCGGCTCCGCCTGCTTGCTGTGCCGAAGCCGGGCGACCTTGAGCTGGGCCCCGACGGCGCGCTCTACGCCGTGTCCGAGGCGAAGAAGATCCTCGCCGTGAACCCGGACACCGGCGCGGTGCGCGAGGTCGGCACGGTTCCCCTCGAAGGCAAGGACTGGGTGGCGGCGGTCGCGGTTGACCGGGACGGCGACGTCTACTGCGGCGTCCGCGGCGACCGCCACTACGTGCAGGTGCTGGGCCGCGACGGCAAGCCGGCGCGCACCATCGGCGTCCGGCCGGGGCGGCGTCTCGTCGGCCCCTGGCAGCCGGAAGGTCTGTTCCAGATCAGCGCGCTGGCGGTTGACGGACAGGGCCAGCTCTGGGCGACGGAGCAGGACGGGCAGCCGCGGCGGGTCAGCGTCTGGAACGCGAAGACCGGTGCCTTCGTGAGGGAGTTCTTCGGCTCCTCGACCTATGGCGCGCTGGGGGCCGCGATCAATCCGCTCGACCCCAACCTGATGGTCGGGCAGGGCTGCGAATGGCGCATCGCCCCGGCGACCGGCGTGGCGGCGTGCCTGGGCGTCATCAGCCGCGACGGGATGATGGCCTCGCGCTTCGGCTTCAGCCCGGACCGGCGGCTGTTCCTCGCTGCCACCCCCGGCTTCCTCCACGGCAGGCATCCCATCCGTTTCTACGAGAAGATCAGGGACGGGGAGTGGAAGCTGCGCGCCATGCTGGCCCCGGTCGCGTCGGACAAGGCAAGGCAGGTCAAGGCCTGGGCGGATGCCAACGACGACGCGGCGGAGCAGCCGGAGGAGGTCAGGCTCTACCCCGACGAACTGGGCGCCTGGATTCAGGGCTGGTACATGGCGGTCACGTCCGACCTGACCTGCTATGGGGGAGGGAAGCAGATCCGGGTCACCGGCTGGACGCCGTGCGGCGCGCCGGTGTATGACCTGTCGCAGGCCAAGGCTCTGCCCGCGCCCCAGGACGCCGGCCAGCGCGGCGGCATGGGCGCGCAGTGGAACGCCGGCGCCGACGACAACCGCCACGTCCTGTGGAATGGCGG
>MVZH01000392.1 GCA_002068325.1 Lentisphaerae bacterium ADurb.BinA184
GGGAGGACCTGATGCGCCTGGTCCGCCGAATGGACTACATCGCCGACTGGTCCAAGGAATCTGGCATGAACCTCCAGCTCATCCTTGAGGCCGGGGTGAAGGTGCTGATCGGCGGTGCCTGCTCCTCCATGAACACCGAGGACAAACTGTTCGGCGACGGCACGGACACCTTCCTCAAGTGGCTCGACTTCAGCAGCATCCATTACCAGCCCATGTGCCCGTGGCCGGCCCTGATCCCGGCGTGGCTCGAACGCCGGGGCGAGTACGGCCCGGTCCGCGCCTGGGACACCGAGAGCTGGTTCGCGAACACCGAGGACCGCGTGATGCCGGCCATCGCCACCATGCGCGCCTCCGGCCTCGAACGCACCGCCGGCGTGCTCCACGATGCCGTCTACGACGTGGACGAATTCACGGTCAAGGACGCCGACGGCGCCGACCGCCGGGTGCGGGCCGCCCACGTGCTGGCGCCCGCCGTGGGCGTGGCCGCCACCCAGGCCTTCATCGGCCAACGCGCCTTCCGCCAGATCCTCTTCCCCGACGGCCTGCCGTGGGTCTTCGTCTTCGACGGCCTGCCCGACCCCCAGACCGGCGCCGCGCGACCCGACGACGGCACGGTCGTGGTCGTCGGCGACCTCGGGCTGTGCCACGAGCGCCGGCTTCTCGCCCGCCGCAACGTCCTCGGGCTGTCGGCCAGGACGAAGGCCGCGGCCGCGGCCGCCCAGCTCGCCGCCCTCGCCGCCGACGACCCCGCCCGGCGCGCCGCCACCTCGGCCCTCGCCCTCGCCCAAGTCATGGACGACGGCCGCATGACGCTCCGCGCCGACGGCGCCGCCCGGCTCTTTGACGGCCTCGGCAACGAAATCGCCAAGGCCGGCGACACCCTGACCGTGCCCCTCGACGGCCTCGCCTACGTCCTGCGCACGGACGGCAGCCAAGGTTCCATGGACAAGCTGCTCGCCGCCCTGCGCCAGGCCGATGTGCGCGGCTACGAACCGGTCGAGGTCAAGCTCCACGATTTCACCGCCCGCCTCGACCGCCAGGCGGCTCTGCGTGTGACCCTCACCAACGTCCTCAACCGCGCGCTCAAGGGCGAGCTCGCGGTGACGGTCGGGGGGCTGACCCTCGGCACGCCGAGGCAGACGCTCGAACTGCCGCCGCACAGCGCCCGTACCATCGAACTGCCCATCACCGCCGGCGCCCCATCCCCCGCCAACCTCTACCCGGCCGTCGTCCGTTTCGACGCCGGGGCCGACGGCGCGGTGACGCACGAGGAGACCCTTCACGTCAACCTCGTGACGCGCCGCACGGTCGCCATTGACGGCGATCTCAAGGACTGGGAAGGGGTGCTGCCGCAGACGGTTGCCGCCGAGGCCGGCATGGAACGGAACCTGACCGAGAAGGCCTGGCTGCCCTTCCTGCCCTTCGAGGACAAGGTCGCCAAGGGGGTCGCCACCGCCTACCTCGCCTGGGACGACGCGTTCTTCTACTTCGCCGCCAAGATCGCCGACGATACGCCGTCCGGCGGCGGCGTCCGCTACGAAACGCGCGACGATTCGGTCTACTACTACCCCGAGGTCTGCTATGAGGTGCAGAAGGACAAAGACGGCAAGGAGACCAAGCGCACCGAGTACCGCTGGCCCGAGGGCGTGCGCCGCTACACGTACCGCCGCAACCCCGACCTGCCGTCGGGCGACGGCACCGACAACGTCCAGATCGCCTTCGGCGTCCTGCCCCCGGGGGAGAACGGCATGGTCGCCTGCCCGCCGGGGACGTTCCCGGGGTTCGTCGCCAACAAGGTCACCGACTACGAGTACGCGTTCAACCGCGTCGGCGAGAAGTGGGGAGGCGGCGCCGAGATCTGGCGTCTGCTCGCGCCGGGCACGCCGCGCAAGCACTTCTACCCGCGCCAGCCCCAGGCCGCACGCGACGGCGGCCCGGTCAAGGACGGCCGCCTGGTCATGAAGCACGAGGGCGGCACCCGCATCGTCGAGGCCGCCATCCCATGGTCGGAACTGCCCGACGTGCGCGCGCGGGTCGCGGCCGGCCAGAGCGTCCGCTTCACCTACCGCGTCAACCATGACAACCAGGTTGCCGCCCTCGAACTGAATGCCAACCGCAGCCTGTCGCGCATCAACACCTACGCCCTCCACGACCTGTGGTCGCACTCCTGGGAGCCGCAGACCGAGTTCGTCTTCGAGAAGTGAGCGCCGCCGCCCGCCCTGCCATCGCTCACGCAGGCGGCCGGCGTTGTGGCGTGCGACCGCCAGCCCGGAGGATTCACAAAGAGGAAACGGAGGCAACGAAGGATCCGCGTTGCAGGGGGTTGCCAACCCACGTGCGGTTGGGCGGCGGGGCAACCGACCGTTCCCGCAGTGGTTCGTAGGCCATTGCGGACCCATGAGATACACCTCCGCTATCCCCGCTGCCTCTTTGTCCATGAACAGTTCAGGCCAGGACGGCGGCCCCACCACCGGCACGGAGTGTCAACCCATGCTTTCACGGCCGCTCCCTCTCAATGGCGTGTGGCGGTTCCAGCCGGATCTGTTCGACGAGGGCGAGGCGCTCGGCTACCCGCGGCCCGACGGCGACTGCCGGCGCTGGCGCGAGGCGGCCGTGCCGGGGACCTATGACCAGACCCACGGCGGTCTCCAATACTACGAGGGGGCCGCGTGGTACCGCCGGACGGTCGCCGTCCCCGCGGACTGGGCCGGGCGGCGCGTCCTCCTGCGGTTCCACGGCGTCGGTTGCCGCGCCCGCGTCTGGGTCAACGGCCACGACGCCGGTGCGATGCCTGACGGCCTCCTGCC
>MVZH01000393.1 GCA_002068325.1 Lentisphaerae bacterium ADurb.BinA184
TGCGGCCGGGCAAGCTCCGGGCCGTGGCTGGCTCCGCCTGCCGCCGGCCGGAGGGCGCATCCTGCGCCGGCGGCCGCGGAAGAGACTCGGCAAAGCGGGAATGTACCTTGACACGCCGGGCTGGCAACTGCCGCCGCAAGGCCGCATGTGCGTGAAAACAAGCCCCGTTTTCACGCACATGAGGGGTGTCCAGCGGTGGCGTCGGGGCGTGGAGCGTGATGCGGCCGGGCAAGCTCCGGGCCGTGGCCGGCTCCGCCTGCCGCCGGCCGGAGGGTGCATCCTGCGCCGGCGGCCACGGGTGAGACTCGGCAAAGCGGGAATGTACCTTGAGACACGCCGGGCTGGCAACTGCCGCCGCAAGGCCGCATGTGCGTGAAAACAAGCCTCCGTTTTCACGCACATGGGGGGTGTCCGGCGGTGGCGTCGGGGCGTGGAGCGTGATGCGGCCGGGCAAGCTCCGGGCCGTGGCTGGCTCCGCCTGCCGCCGGCCGGAGGGCGCATCCTGCGCCGGCGGCCACGGATGAGACTCGGCAAAGCGGGAATGTACCTTGAGACACGCCAGGCTGGCAACCGCGCCGTCGCAAGGCCGGATGTGCGTGAAAACAAGCCCCCGTTGTCACGCACTTGGGGGTGTCCGGCGGTGGCGTCGGGGCGTGGAGCGTGATGCGGCCGGGCAAGCTCCGGGCCGTGGCTGGCTCCGCCCTCCACGCAAGCCCACCCTGCCCCACTGGGTGACCGGTTGCCGGCCTGACAACTGGACGGCTGGGGCGGTGCGCTCTACAGTAACCCCAGCCGCCAAGGCGTGCGCGGGAGCGAGCCGGCCCCGCCCGGGTACAGGGAGATGACGCCGGCGGCGCCCGCAAAGCCCGCGTGTGCCCAAGTGCCACGTTGCCGGGAGATGCAACATGCCCGAGAGCCTGCGATGCGAGGTGGCGGTCATCGGCGGCGGCAGCGGCGGCTTCGGCGCCGCCCTCGCCGTGGCGCGACAGGGGCTGGAAGTCATCCTGGTCGAATCCGGCCCCATGCTCGGCGGCACCTCAACCCTCGGCGGCGTCAACTGCTGGGAGATGGGCGTCGGCGGCACCGGAATTCCCTACGACGTCTACCGCCGCCTTACCCGCGTCCCCGACGCGGCCGGCATCTACTCGATGGGCCGGCACTTCTCCTACCAGGCCGGCTGGCACTGGCCGCACCGGCTGGGCAAGGTCATCTTCCCCGGCGGCGAGAACCTCAGCGATCCGTCGCAGCGCTATCTGGACACGCTGCGGCGTCATCCCGGGCCGGGCGATGTGCGCGGCGAGGCGTTCTGCCGGCGCACCTGGCACGGCGTGTGTTTCGAGCCGCGGGCCATGGACGAGGTCATGCGCGACATGCTTGACGAGACCGGCTCCTGTCGGCTGAAACTCGGGGTGGAATTCGTGCGCGCCGAGTGCGGGGGCGGCCACGTGCGGCGTGCCTGGCTCAGCGATGGCACCGCGATCGAGGCGGACCACTGGGTGGATGCGACCGGCGACGGCCTGCTCTGCCTGGCCTGCGGTTGCGAGGCGCTGTGCGGACAGGACAGCCAGGAGCGCTTCGGCGAGCCGGGGGCGCCGGCGCAGCCCACCGCGATCGTCAACGGCGCCACGCTGATGTACCGCATCGCGCGCCGCGCGCACCCGGCGGTTGATCCGTTGCCGGACGGGGTGCCGGCGGACTGCTGGTGGGCGCCGTGCTTCCCCCCGGTGTGCTGCGACCAGTACCCGTGCGGGGATCGCAGTATGAACATGCTGCCGGCGATGGAGGGGCGCGAGTGCTTGGAGCGCGGCCGCCCCGCCGCCACCGCCGAATGCCGGCGGCGGGCGTTGGCGCACTGGCACTTCCTCCAGAGCCATTTCCCCGAGTTCCGACGTTTCGGCCTGGCCAGCTTTGCGCCGATGCTGGGCGTGCGCGAGTCCAACCGCATCGTCTGCGAACACATGCTCAGCGAACACGACATCCTCGCGGGCATCGGCGGACAGGACGCCGCGGACATCGTGGCCCTGGCCGACCACGCCCTCGACCGCCACGGCGAGCAGGGCGCCTGCCCCGAAGTCGCCCAGCCCTACGGCATCCCCTACCGCTGCCTGATCCCACGGGGGTTCCGCAACCTGCTCGTCGCCTGCCGGGCCGCCGGGTTCTCCGCCATCGCCGCCACCAGCGTGCGGCTGTCACGAACCCTGATGCAACTCGGGCAGGCGGCCGGAACGGCCTGCGCCCTGGCCAGGGAACTGAAGGTCGAGCTGCCCGAAGTCCCCGCCTCAGACCTCCGCGCCGGCCTGCGTGCCCAGCACGTCCAGCTTGACTGGCCGATGCCCGACGACCTGCGCGCGCACCTTGCGGCCGAATGAAGAACCGACAACGCCCTGCCATGGGCCGCGTGCGCTCCCGTCCTTGTCGCCGACCGGCCTCACTCCCGTCGCCGGTCGCGCACCCCCCGCGGCCGTCGGCAGCCGCTTGACAAAAGACAAGGGCCGGCTAGAATACGGACTTGTCTTTTGTGCGGCATGGCCGAGGCCCCGGGAAAACGCATCATCCCGGGTGGACTGTCACCAAGGGTCAACACGCAGGGATTCCCTCTGCAGGAACCTGGAAAGCGAGGCAAGACGGCACGCAAGGGGAGTACTCTCCCTGAGGTCTCTTCCGGTTACTCGTCGAGCGTTCCGGGTCCTGGCGTTAGTCGAATCCAAAACTCAAGTTAGGGAGTCTCCGATGGTTAGGATTGCCTGCGTTCTGGTTGCGTTTGTGGCCGTTGTGTTTGTCAGCGCGGTCGCCA
>MVZH01000394.1 GCA_002068325.1 Lentisphaerae bacterium ADurb.BinA184
CCGGCCGATCGGCTGGTGGCTGCTGTTCTGGCCGGGTGCATGGGCGATCGCGCTTTCCGGCAACGGGCTTGCATCATGGCGGCTGATGCTGTGGTTCCTGCTGGGCAGCATCGCGATGCGCGGTGCAGGCTGCGTGTGGAACGACATTATCGACCGGGATCTCGACAAACAGGTGGCGCGCACCGCCGCGCGGCCGGTGGCGAGCGGGCGGGTGAGCGTCACGCTCGCGGCCATGTGGATGGGTGCGCTGTGCCTGGTCGGCCTCGTCGTTCATCGCGCCGCCGGCGAGGGCCTCGCTGCCGCCCTCGATGCGTTCCAGCAGGTAGCCGGTGGCGCCCAGGGAAAAGTTCCTGGTGACCGCGTAGCTCAGGCTGAGCTTGTGGCCTTGGACATCGGTGTCCATCAGGCCGGCCGTCTCGCCGAAGTCGCTGTCCTTCATCGGCCCGAAGACGCCGTCGGCACCGATGTAACCATAGGCGTATCCGAGGGTGAACCGGCTGTACTTGGCCTCGGCGCCCAGCACCCAGGCCAGGTCGTTGTCGTCGGGGCGTTCGCCGGCCGGCAGGTTCTGCTGGCTGACCGCGCCGTCGGCCCCGAGGTTCATGGACAGGTGGCCGTAGGCCTTGAGGCCGATGCCGCTGACCGTGGTCGTAATCTCGCCGTACAGGTCGGCGATCTCGACGTCGTACCCATTGCTGATGGCGTACAGGCCCGGCGAGGTCTTGAAGGGGTCGTAGGTGGCCGTCCTGACAGCTCCTTCCCAGGCGGAGTTGATCTGGCGCCAGCCCGCCGCCACGAGGGTGTTGAAGGGGTCGCTCTTGTAGGCGTAGCCGGCCTGACCGGCCAGCATCAGCACATCGGTGTCGTTGTTGACCTTGTTGAGGTTGGCGCCCCAGAGCACATCGAAGGCGCCGAGGGTCAGGAACGACCCGCAGAAGTCCTTGCCGAAAGGGTCGCCCATCTGCACGGCGACGCCGGTCGGCCGCAGGTCGTCGTCCCAGTTCATGAACGTGGTCACAAACGGGTTTTTCATCTGGCCGACTGTCACCGACAGCGGCATCTGCCCGTCCATCAGCGCCCACTTGTGCTTGGCGTAGGCGTAGTCGAGGCGGATGTCGCCGGTCTCGAAGATGTCGGTTTCATTCCAGGTGTCGTTGGTGCTGCGGCCGTCGCCGCCGCCGGTGGCCAGCCCGGCGCCCAGCTCCCAGGCTTCGCTCTTGCTGTTCCAGACCATGCCCAGCCGGAAGCGGGTGCGCAGACGGCCGCGGTCCTCGCTGGAATCCTCGGCTTTGGCCGCGCTCTTTGCGGCGCCCACATTTTGGTCGCGATACTCGTAGCGCGCCCGCAGGTCGCCGCTGAACTTCAGCCCGTCCATGTGCGAGGCCAGCCCCACCTTGCTGCCCAGCTTGTCGATCGCCTTGGACTGCTCGGCATAGGCGTCCATGGTCTCCTTCAGCACCGGTTTGATCTGTTCAAGCTCCGCCACCCGCTGCGTCAACGCTTCGATCTGCGCGTTCTGCCGCTCGATCAGCTTCAGCAATTCCGCGTTGCCGGGCGCGTCCTGCCCGCGCACCGGCAGCCCTGCCGCCAGCAGCCCCGCAACCGCCACACCCCAGACTCGTTTCACCGCTTGCCTCCGTACCATGAGAACTCTTCCTCTTGATCTGCCTGGTTGAAGGATCCCGAGGGCCGACTCCCCTGCCGCCGTCCGCCGGCGGCGCCTGGACACACGGCGCCTCGAACAACACCCACACCATAGCCGCCAACTGTTAGCGGCCGGTTAGGACGGGATGAGGCAAGATGAGCTTGGGATGAATTCCACGCGTGCGGAGTCCGCAACAAAACGTTCCAAGCCCCGGTCGGCAGCAGCCTGGCAGCGACGCGCGCGGCTTGCGTTCGCTGACCGCCGCACTACGCTACTCGCATGGCCCGGCCTTCGGGAGGGCAGGGATGCCCATGTCGGCTCCCCCGCGGTTGCGCCGGCCATGCACGGACGCCGATGAGCTGCCCGCAACTCTTCAACGAATATCTGCGGCGCCTGGCGGCTGTCGCCCTCCGCGGCGACGCCCGCGAGGAGTCGTTCTACCCCGCCCTGGCCGAGATGCTGACGGCGGTGGCGCAGGCGTCGGGCCGCGGGCACCTGCACGTCACCACGCTGCCCAAGCCCACCGACGCCGGCAACCCCGACTTCCGGGTCTGGAACGGGCGTGACCGCATCGTCGGCTACCTCGAGGCCAAGAAGCCCACCGAGGAACGCCTCGACGCCATCGAGGCGTCCGGGCAGGTTCGCCGCTACCGGTCGGTCTTCCCCAACCTCATCCTCACCAACTTCCTCGAGTTCCGGCTCTACCGCAACGGCGAGCGCGTCGCCTCGGCGCTGGCCGGGCGGCCGGTGATCCTCAACCGCCTGCACACCGCCCCGCCCATCGAAAACGCCGACGCGCTCTCGGCGCTCCTCGACCGCTTCCTCGATTTCTCCCTGCCGCGCGCCTTCACCGCGGAATCCCTGGCCGTCGAGCTGGCCAAGCGGACGCGCTTCCTGCGCGGCGTGGTCGCCGACCGTCTGCGGGAAGAGCAGAATGCGCCGGACGCGCTCACCGGGTTCTTCGAGGCCTTCCAGAAGTACCTGATCGGCGGACTCACCATCGAAGCGTTCGCCGACCTCTATGCCCAGACCGTCGCCTACGGGCTGTTCGCCGCCCGCATCCGCGCCGGCGACCGCCCGGCGGCGCCGCCGCAGGCAGGCGGCTTCAGCCGCCG
>MVZH01000395.1 GCA_002068325.1 Lentisphaerae bacterium ADurb.BinA184
GAGGGGCGCGTCTCCGGGTGGGACGATCCGCGCATGCCCACCCTGTGCGGGCTGCGGCGGCGCGGCTACACGCCCGAGGCCATCCGCGCCTTCTGCGACGTGATCGGGGTGACCAAGTACAACAGCCTGACCGACGTGTCGCTGCTGGAGCACTGCCTGCGTGACGACCTCAACCGCCGCGCCGTGCGGCGCATGGCGGTGCTCAGTCCGCTGCGCCTGGTCATTGACAACTACCCCGAGGGGCAGGTCGAGGAGCTTGAGGCGGTCAACAACCCCGAGGATTCCGCTGCCGGGTCGCGCCGGGTGCCTTTCTCGCGTGTGCTCTACATCGAGCAGGACGACTTCCGGGAGGCGCCGCCGAAGAAGTTCTTCCGTCTGGCGCCGGGCCAGGAGGTGCGGTTGCGCTACGCCTACCTGGTGCGTTGCACGGGGGTCGAGAAGGATCCCGCCACGGGCGTCGTCACGACGGTGCACTGCACGTATGATCCGGCGACGCGCGGCGGCGCCGCCCCCGACGGGCGCAAGGTCAAGGGCACGTTGCACTGGGTTTCGGCCGCGCACGCCGTGCCGGCCGAGGTGCGGCTCTACGACCGTCTGTTCCACGTCGAGGATCTGGCCGACCTGCCGGACGGCGTCGATTGGAAATCCATGCTCAATCCCGCGTCCCTGCAGACGCTTGACGGCTGCCGGCTTGAACCCGCGCTCCGCGAGGCCCGGCCGGGGACGCCGGTGCAGTTCGAGCGCCTGGGCTACTTCTGCGCCGACAGCCGGGACTCGCGCCCCGGCCGCCCGGTCTTCAACCGCACCGTCTCGCTGAAGGACACCTGGGCCAAGATCGAGAAGGCGGGGCAGGCGGCGGAGTAGGCGGGGCTGGAGCGCCGGGCCCGGCGCGCCAGCTCGACGCGGCGGTGGGGAGTGGTCCGGGGGGCGGCGGACGCCGCGCCGCGCGCCAGGCTCCCCGCCCAGAGCGAAGCAGTCAGGAGACACTCTATGTCCGTGCGTGTTCGTTTCGCCCCATCGCCGACCGGCCACGTGCATATCGGCAACATCCGCGCCGCGATCTTCAACTGGCTGTTTGCGCGCCACGAGAACGGCGTGTTCCTGTTGCGTGTCGAGGACACCGACCGCGAGCGTTCGACGCCGGCGGCCATCGCCTCGCTGCTCGATGTCATGCAGTGGCTCGGGCTGGACTACGACGAGGCGCCGCTCTACCAGACCTCACAGGTCGCGGCGCACCTTGAAGCGGCCCGCCGTCTGCTCGAACAGGGGGACGCCTACACCTCGGCCAAGGGGGGTGACGGCGAGGCGATCGTGTTCCGCATCCCGTGGGAGGCGGAGCGGGTGCCGGGGGTGGCGCTCGTCGGCCCGGTTGAGACGCCGGTGCACCCGGAAACACCCGTCACCATCGACCGGGCAGGAGTGGCCTACGCCCTAGTTTCCGCCAAGGGCAAGGCGGTTCCGGCGGGAGGTTGCCTGGCCGGGTTCCGCGATCTTGAGGTGCTGGACGCTGACGGGCGGGTGCGGTTCCGGCTGGCAGACGTGGTTGACCAGGTGCTGGCCGGCGCGGCCTCATTCGCCGTCGAGCAGCCGGCCAGGCTCCGCTACACCCGGCGTCAGGTGGGCTACCACGACGCCGTCAAGGGCGACCTCGCCAAGCCGTTGGACAGCCTGAGGGACTTTGTCATCGTGCGCAGCGACCGGACCCCGGTCTTCCACCTGGCCAACGTCTGCGACGACATCACCCAGCACATCACCCACATCATCCGCGGCGACGACCATGTCGAAAACACCTACCGCCACGTCTTCCTCTTCGCCGCCCTCGGCGCGCCCATTCCGCACTACGCGCACCTGCCGATGATCGTCAACCGCGAGGGCAAGCCGTACAGCAAGCGCGACGGCGACGCCTTCGTCGGCGATTTCCGGGACAAGGGGTACCTGCCCGAGGCGCTCTTCAACTACCTCACCCTGCTGGGGTGGTCGCCGGGCGACGACCGGGAGAAGCTGTCGCGCCGCGAGCTGGTCTCGCTGTTTACTCTCGACCGCGTGCAAAGCTCTCCGGCGCAGATGGATGCGCGCAAGCTTGACAACCTGAACGGGCAGTACATGGCGGCCCTTCCGGCCGCGCGTTTTGCCGCCGAGGCACGGGCGCGCCTGCGTGGCCTGCGATGGGCGGACGGGTTGGACGAGGCGCTGTTCGGGCGGGTGGCGGCGCTCATGCAGAGCCGCGCCAAGCGCTACGCCGACGTCGAGGGGTGGGCCTATTTCTTCGGCGAACTGCCTGAGTACGAGGCCGCCGCCTGCGCGAAGTTCCTGGCCGCCGCGCCGGTGCGTGCCGCGTTGGGCGCCTTGGCCGACCGCCTTGACGCCATGCCGGAACTGACCGACGCCGGGGTCGAGGCCGCGGTGCGCGAGGTGGCTGCGGCGCACGGCTTCGCCGAGGGCAAGCTGAACCAGCCGATCCGTGTGGCGACAACTGGGTGCACTATCGGCGCGGGGATCTACGAGACCCTCGTCATCTTGGGCCGCTCGAGATCCGTCAAGCGTCTCCGCCACGCCGTGGCTGCGACCTCCGCCGGCTGACGCAAGGCCCGCCGGCCGGCGGGCGCCAGACCATGCGAAAAGCGGGCCGCCTCGATGCTCGGGGCGGCCCGCCTTTGAGGGGGATGGTTCGCTGCCGCAGCGGCCGGTCACTCAGCCGGGGCCGGCGGGGGCGGGACGTTCGGGGGGGCGTCGCCGCTGCGGC
>MVZH01000396.1 GCA_002068325.1 Lentisphaerae bacterium ADurb.BinA184
GGGTGGAAGGTGGAGGAGCCGGCGGTCTCCGCCGGTGATGCCGGGGAAGCGGTGATCGGTAATCAGTGACCGGTGACCAGTAACCGGTGACCGAGAACCTGCAGGCCGGGGTGATCCGGGGGCTGTGGCGCCCCGAGCGGCGGCGTCAGATCTCGTGGATCACGATGGCGTCGCGCAACTTGGGTTCGAACCAGGTTGACTTGGGCGGCATGATCTGGTTGGCGTCGGCGATGTCCATCAGTTGCCCGAGGCTGGTGGGGACCATCGAGAAGGCGACGTCCGCCCGCCCGTCCCGCACCCGCCGTTCGAGTTCGTCGGTGCCACGGATTCCGCCGACGAATTCAATGCGCCCGTCGGTGCGCGGGTCGGCGATGCCCAGCAGCGGCCCGAGGACGCGGGCTTGGAGCAGGCTGACATCGAGGCGCTCCAACGGCGGGAGCGACTCGCGGCCGCCGCGGAAACGCACCCCCCACCAGCGGCCGTCAAGGTACATCGAGACGTCCCCTGGCTGCGACGGCCGGGCAGGGGCATCCGGGAGGACGTCCGCCGCCTCGCGCAACCGGGTCAGCAGAACATCGGGGGTCTGTCCATTGAGGCCGCGCACCAGGCGGTTGTAGGGGAGGATGCGCAGGTGCGACGCGGGGAAGCTGACGGCCAGGAAGCTGGCGTACGGCTCGGTGCCGGCGGCGTCCGGGTTCTCCGCCCGGCGGCGGGCGCAGACGCGGCTGGCGCTGGCGGCGCGGTGATGGCCGTCGGCGATGTAGAGCCGTGGCAGGGCGGCGAAGGCCTGCTGGAGAGGGGCGGTCAAGGGCGCGGGGACGCGCCAGAGGGTGTGGCGGATGCCGTCGTCGGCGGTGAAGTCGTAGAGGGCGGGGGCGCACTGGGTATCCGCCACCAGCCGGGCGATGGCGGGGCTGTCGCGGTAGGCCAGGAAGACCGGGCCGGTCTGGGCACCGACGGTGAGGATGTGGCGAGTGCGGTCGTCCTCCTTGTCCCGCCGGGTGTTCTCATGCCTGCGCACGACCCCCGAATCGTAGTCGCTGACGGCGACGGCCGCCGCGACCCCGGTCTGGACGTGGTCCCCCACCTTGAGGGCGTAGACGTAGTACGCGGGGCGGGTGTCCGGCCGCAGCGGCGCCGCGCGTTTGAGGGCGAGGTAGTTCTCGCGGGCCCGGTCGTAGACGCGGTCGTCGTGCTCGTCCACCGCGTCTGGGAGGGTGATTTCCGCGCGGGTGACGCGGAGGAAGCTGAGCGGGCGTCCGGCGGCCATGGCGGCGGCCTCGGCGCGCGACATCACGTCGTACGGCGGGGTGGCGATGTCGGCGATGCGCTCAGGGGCAGCCAGGATGGCCTGGAAGGGACGGATGTCAGCCATGGGGGTGGGGGGCCTCGGATGAGGAAGAGGGGGTCGGTGGCGGGGAGGTTGCAGTGCCAGGGGTCACGAGGTCACGAAGTCAGGGGGTCACGGCATTCGCCCTTCCTGGGGACGGTGCCTTTCTGCTGCCCAGGCCGGACGGCGGCCTTGGCGGGGCAACACGCACATCATTCTGTGGGGTTCGTGCCACCGGTGGATCACGCAACGCCGGGGCACGGGGTCACGCGGGACGCTTGCGGCCGCTTTCTCCTCGACGCGTGCGCGGGGGTGACGCCCGCGTCGTTGGCTGATCACGCCATCGCCGGACGCCTTGCCGTCACGGCAGGACAGCCCCGAGGGCGCGGCCGAGGCGGTCGCAGAGCACGGGCAGGGCTTCCTCCGGGGTCAGCCCCATGCGGATGGCCGAGGTGACAACACGGTTGTTGTGGTAGTAGAAATCGTCGTCGAACTCGAAGCTCTGCCCTTCGGTGGACTCGCCGCGGCTGTGGCCGCCCTCGGTGCCGCCGCCGAAGTTGACTGCGTCATCGTGGCTGACGCCGGAGGCGCCGGAGGCGTCGCGGGTGGTGCGGACGCCGCCGGGGACGCGTTCGCCGATGCGCACATCAACGGCGAGGGCGTGTTCGACCATCTTGTTGCGGTTGGCCATGACGTTGCCGATGGCACCGCCGATCACCGCGCCCACCGCGGCTCCCTCCAGCCCGTAGCTGTGGCCGTGCGGCAGGTTGTGGCCGATCACGCCGCCGGCGCCGCCGCCGAGCACGGCCCCGGTCAGGAGGGCGGCGGTTCCGTCCTTGGTGCGGATCTCGCCGAGGTAGCGCACGTCCGTGGTCAGCACGAAGCTGGCTTCGTCTACGTTCTCGGTGATGCGGTAGCCGCTGGCCTGGAGGTAGGCGCGGACGGCTTCGTAGATTCCGGGCACGTCGGCGCCCGAGGTGTTCTTGCAGCGCAGCCAGACGACCATCTGGTCGGTGCGCGGGGTGCGCAGTCCCATGTCCGAGGGGGGGCTGAGCCACTTCAGGTCTGTCTTCAGGGTCATCTTGTCGGGGTTGACCATGCGGGTGGTTCCGCGGTAGGCGTGGTCCACCGTCGAGCATCCCGTGACGGCGAGGGCCAGGCTGGCCGCCGCGAGGACGGCCCGCACCGGTCGGTTGGCGAGTCTGGACATCATGGCAAGGCTCTCCCTGTCTGTGCCGGCCTGGATGCCGGGGGTGCTCTGTGCGCACGGCGCAGGGGGCGCGCCGGCGCGGAACCTCAGCTGGTTTCCCGCACTGACGTCGGGCCCCGCGGGTTTATTCACTGCGAGGCGCTTGCAGAACCCCAGCGGACAACAAGTTCCTCCTGCGTTGGCGGGCGGACCT
>MVZH01000397.1 GCA_002068325.1 Lentisphaerae bacterium ADurb.BinA184
CCGCCAGCGACAGCCCCGAGGCCACGGCGGTCAGGACGGTGCTGATGCCGCCGACCTTGCCGCGCACGTCGCTGGGGACGAACTCCTGCACCCACGGGTAGTAAGCGGTCTCCGCCAGCGCCCGCAGCAGGGCGAAGATGACGATCACCCCGACCAGGAACGCCACGGCCGTGGTCCGCCCGCCGGCGCGCGTCACCCACGGCAGGAGCAGGAGCAACGCCATGACTCCTTTGCGCGTCCCGTAGCCGAACAGGAAGGTGCGTTTCCACCCCCATCGCGCGGCCACCGGCGCGACCCCCAACGCCAGCAGGCCGCAGAATGGAAACAACGACAGCAGGCCCCCGATCTGGCGCTTCGGCAACCCCAGCTCGCCGAGGAACAGCAGGAACACCGTCCCGCCAAAGGTCCACAACGCGAAGAACGTGTTGAGGAAGCCGTGCGCCATGAACCACGGCAGGGCCCGCAGGCGGGCCGCCCCCGCGGCACGCCCGGTGTCACTGTCGGAACCTGTCACGGGAACCTTCACTTCCGGGGCGGCGGCGCCCCCTGCCGCGGGCGGCCGGCCGCCGTGTCACAGCTCAAACACCATCCCGTCATGCCCCACGGCGATCCCGTGCGGACGGAAGGCGTCGCATAACTCCTCGTGCAGGGTGCGGCCGTTGTGCGAGAAATGGTTGGCGACAACCGCCGCCCCCGGCCGCAGGACGCCGATCTCCGACAGGCGGTCGCGCATGGCCACGGTCGCCGCGAAACCGAGATGCTTGCTGCGCGCCTCCGGCTGGCTGTGCAGGTAGGTGCATTCGAGAATGGCGGCATCGAGGCGGAAGGCGCGGATCGCCGCCCAGCTCTCGTCAGGCCACCAGCCGGTGTCGTTGGCGATCAGCAACGAACGGCCGTCCTCCTCGATCACGTAGTTCAGCGGCTGTTCGCCGGGGTCGGCATGGTCGGCCAGCAGCGCCGTCACGCGCAGGCGGCCGGCGGTCACGCAACGCCCTGGCGTCATCAGCTCCTCGGTGAGAGACATGTCGCCGCCGAAGCGGGCGCGTTCGTCACGAAGCCGGTCAAGGGCGCGGGCGTTGGCGTAGAGGGTCAGGGAGCGGGTGACAGCGCTGAAGCCCCGGGCGCGCCAGCGCAGTTCGACCGGCGAGAAATGGTCGGTGTGGCTGTGAGTCAGGAAGATGTGTCCGACGGCGGCGAGGTCGATGCCGAACTGCGCCGTCTGCCAATGGATGTCGGGGCCGAAATCCACGAGGGTGTCGCGGTTGATCCAATAGGCGGTCCGGCGGCGCTGGTTCGGGCCGCCCCGTCGCCGCGCCTCGGCGCAGACCTCGCACTCGCAGAACAGCGCCGGCCAGCCCTCGGCCGCCGCAGACCCCAGGATCATGACCCGCATCGCACGCCTTTCCGTAGGCGACCCCAGCCGCTGTGCCGCGGTGCGGCCGGCGCGGCCCTCACGTTTCCCGCGGATGCCGTCCGGCCTGCCTCGCGCCGGGAGTGTAACGCGTTCGCGGGCCTTGTCAAGCCTGGCTTGCCGGGTCCCGCATGACGGGCCATATTCGCGTCGCCCGTCGCCTCCGTTCATGCCGTGCCGGACGGCCCGGCGGTCTCCACACCCGATGATGACACAGCGCCCCGCCTCCATCCCACGCCCGGCCCCTGCAACCGGAATCCGCCGCTTCGCCGGCAGGCAGGGCCGGGCGAGGAGACCCTTCACGCTCATCGAGCTTCTGGTCGTGGTCTCGATCATCGCCATCCTCGCGGCGCTGGTGCTGCCGGGGCTCGCGAAGGCCCGGTTGCGCAGCGTACTGACCGTGTGCACCAGCAACCTCCACCAGACGCATGCCGGGCTGCTCATGTACGGCGATGACTTCGACGGCTGGTACCCGCTGGCCGACGAGGGCGGCGCCTGGCCGCCGCAGCCGCCGCGCCACGAACCCAGCGCCTTCGGCTGGTACGGCCCCCCAGGCTTCCTGCAGACGATGGAGTACGTGCCCTCCCCCCAGGCCCTCCACTGCGCGGGCATGGGCGGGCTGACACAGTACGGCTGGCCCTGGGCACCCTTCGGCGCCACCAAGACCTACCTCGCCTACACCTACGCCAACCTCCGGCGCTGCGATCTCTGGGTCGGAACCCCCTGGCGCGCCGACAGCCGCTGGGCCAACTCGTGGAGCGGCGGCATGCTCCTGCGCTGCCTGACCGTGCACCACGAGCGCGACCCGCGCGCCTGGACCCACGCCGACTGGACGGTCGAAATGCGCAACGACGGCCGCAACCGGCTGCGCCGCATCCCCACCACCGGCCTGATCCAGTTCTCCGAGTGGAACATCCAAGTCCAGTTCCCCGCCGACTACGACCAGACCGACGACTGGTGGATGGCGGAGTAGCGACGCCGCCCCGCACGCCCGGCGGCCGGCCCTGAGGGCGGTCGGAGGTGGACGCGCGGCCCCGGGCCACTCCCCTCCCGCCGGCGTACACATCCGCCGCCCGCGCAGCCTCGCCAACGCTCCGGACGCCGGGCAGGCCCACGGTAACCCTGTTGGGGCACGCCGTTGGGGGCGCCGGTTTTCCGTGTAGTCTATTGTGGCTCCGTGTCCGCCCCCGCAACCGGGGGTGGATGGCGAGCGGACCGATTCCGGCTGGAAACGTGGAGTGGCGGGCCTATGACCGGTCGCCCAGGCGTCTTGAGGCTGGTGGCGGGACTCTGCCTGCTGGGGCTGACGGCCGGC
>MVZH01000398.1 GCA_002068325.1 Lentisphaerae bacterium ADurb.BinA184
GCCGCCGCCGGTCGGGCAGGTTTGGGGGCCGGAGGGCCGCTGCCGCCGGAAGGTCGCCTTGGCGACCGCCGTCATAGGAACCCGGAAAGCAGCCGCGCCTTCCCCGCCCGCTATCCTGCGGGCGTGCGCGGCGTCGGGGTGTCAGGTTGCCGGGTTTTTTTATCGGGCCTCGGATCGCCGGGCGGTACGGCCGCAGCACGGAACGCAGCCGCGCCTTCCCCGCCCGCTACCCTGCGGGCGTGCGCGGCGTCGGGGTGGGGGCGTTCAAGGCGCTGCCGCAGGGAGGGTTTGCGGCTGCCACCGGGGGGGCGTAGCCTCCAAAATCGGTGCCTCGGGGAGGGTTACGGCTGCCACCGGGGGGGGCGTAGCCTCCAAAATCGGTGCCGCGGGGAGGGTTACGGCTGCCACCGGTGGGGCGCAGCCTCCAAGAACTCACCCCCTGGCGGGCCTGCGGCCCTCCCGGACCCCTAACCGGATCTCGCGGCCGTTTCCGGTGGTGGAACACTGACTGACCCTACCCCTGCCGTGAGGCTTGAAGGGCGTCTCATGCGGGCCTGAGGGCGCTGTCTCCTGACACACTCCCCTACCCTTCCGGCTAGTCTAAAAATTAGCCTAGCTGGTCTAGTTTTTCGACTACCGTAGTCTCGTTATTGGGCTACCGCTAGTCCAAATTTTAGACCAGACTCCTTATAGTAAGAGAGTCAAGAGAGAATCAGAGAACTCTGTGTGGTTGCCGCCTTCCGCTGACGCCCCGCGCAGACGGCCGCTGCCGGCGGGCGACGCCGCCGGGCGGTTCCGGTCTGGCCGCATATCCGGCTTGACAGCGCAACGCGCCGATTGTGTATTGATTCCGGGTATCGGGAAGGAGTGTCATGTTGAACGACGATACTTTCGGCGGCTTGCAGGCGATGGCGGAGAGCCTGCCGGACGGGCGGCCGGGCCCGCCCTTCGCGGGCGTGGACCGTTACTTCGACGAGCCGGAGCCCCGCCAGGACGGCCGTGCGGCGGGCCTGCTCGGCTGGGCCGCGACCGCCCGCAAGGAGCAGCGCGGCGCGCTGCTGCGGCTGACCCAGTGGATGCACGAGGCGCCGGACGCAGAGCGCCGCGTGATCCTGATCCTCATGGAGCAGTACCAGGGCAGGCTGCCGCGCGGCGCGGTGGCGGAGATCGCCCGCATGGCGGGTTCGCGGTCAGCCGCTTCGCCCGGTACTTCCCTGACGCGGTCGCCAAGGCCCGGGGGGTCAAGGAGTGATGGACCTCGAAACGCTCAAGCTGCTCGCCGAGCCGGACGGCTACGCCCGCGTGCGCCTCGGCATCGGCCTCTACCCGTGGCAGACGGCTGTGCTGCGGGCACTCTCGCCGCGCGGCAGCCGTGTCGCGGTGCGCACCTGCAACGAGTCCGGCAAGACCTCCACCCTCGTGCTCGCGCTGATCCTGTGGCACATGGAGACCTTCGTCGGCTCGCTCACGGTCACCACGTCCGGCTCGTACCGCCAGATCAAGGACCAGCTCTTCCCCCACCTGCAGAACTGGGGCGGGCGTCTCGGCGAGGGCTGGGAGTTCGGCGACTGCTGGGGCAAGAACCGCCTCACCGGCTCGCGCCTCGTCTCGTTCTCTACCGACAACCCCGGCAAGGCCGAGGGCTGGCACGAGCCGCCCCGCCTGCCCGGCGAGATCGTCGGCCGCAGCAACCCGCTCGCGGGGCTGTGCGCCGACGCCGACTGGGCCGAGATGGCGGGCGCCGCCTCCAAGTCCTCGCTCCTGCTCATCATGGACGAGGCCAAGACCCCGCCCGCCTCGCTCTACGAGGCCTTCGAGCGCTGCCACGCCACGCGCTGGGTCAACCTCTCGTCGCCCGGCCCCTCGCACGGCGCGTTCTACGACTGTTTCACGAAGCACGCCAAGCGGTGGCAGACGTTCCAGGTCCGCGCCATGGACTGCCCGCACCTGTGGGACGACCCCGCCAAGCGCGCGGAGATCGAGGGCCAGATCGCCAGCCTGCGGCCCGAGCTGGTGCAGAGCATGATCTACGGCGAGTTCATGCCCGCCGGCGCGGGGCAGGTGTTCGACATGCACGCCGTGGCAGCGGCCATGTCCGGCAACGTCGCGCTCGTGGGTGTCACCGGGCACTTCAAAACCAGCCACTCACGGGCAGTTCAAAACCAGCCACTTTTCGTGTGAGAGTGATACCATGATTCCGTGTCAGTTGTCCACGCCGGTTTTTTCGGTTGCGCGGTCCTTGAGCCGGTAGCTGCGGCCGGTGATCTGGATGATGTCGGCATGGTGCAGGAACCGGTCGAGGATGGCGGTGGCGGCGGGCACGTCGCCGACGAGTTTGCCCCACTCCTCGACGGGCCTGTTGGAGGTCATGAGGGTGGAGCGGTTCTCGTAGCGGCGCATGATGATCTCGAAGAGGTACTCGCCGGAGCGCGGCGGCAGCTGCTTGAGGCCCATGTCGTCGACGATGAGCAGGTCGGGCTTGAGGTAGCGCGCAAGCGGCTTGTCCGGAGGGAGCGACTCGTCCTCCCGCAGTTCGCGCACCAGGTCGAAGATCGAGCGGTAGAGCACGAGGAAGCCCATCTTGATGGCCTCGTAGCCGATGGCCTGGGCGAGATGGCTCTTGCCGACGCCGGGCGGCCCGACGAGCAGCACGTCGCGGGCCTCCCGGATGAACTGGCCGGCGGCCAGGTCGTAGATCTGCTTGCGCTTGACC